>NZ_JANINU010000330.1 GCF_024508875.1 Phenylobacterium sp. | reverse complement strand
CGGCGCCAGTCGCGCTCGGAGCTTCTCCAGACCACGTTTGACATGGGACTTGACCGTTCCAAGCGGCAGATTCAAGGCGTCCGCCGCTTCCCCGTGTGACAGGCCCGCGCCGTAACACATCGACACGCACAGCCGTTCCGCCGGCGAGAGCCCTCGCAGGGCCTCGTCCAGGTCGAGACGATGGTCGGCGTCGCCCACGGTCGCGTCGGCTTCCTCGACGCTCCCCTCGGCGGCGATGGCGCTGAGCCGCTTCTCGCGCTGCAGCCGGCGCAGGTAGAGCCTGGCTGCGATCTTCTTCACCCAGCCCGCGAAGGTCCCCTCCCCCCGGAACTCGGCGATCCGCTCGAACGCCGCCAGGAACGCGTCCTGGGCCACGTCGTCGGACTCGGCCGCCTGGGCGCCCATCCGGCGCAGCAGGTGGCGTATGCTGGAGCCATGACGACGCACCAGCTCCCCGAAGGCGCGCCGCTCACCGGCCGCCGCGTACGAGCAGAGCTCGACGTCGTGCAGGCTGGCGAAGCTCGATGAGTTGACGCCCGACATGGGCTTCATTCCCCCGTTGCGGCCTCAGGGCTTCTTCTTGTTGAGCAGGCCGAGCGCGATGAACGCCAAGCCGATGAAGGTGGGGAACGTGGCCAGGCCCAGGAACGGGAACAGGACGTCCGGCTCCTCGAAGCTGATCACCAGGCCAAGGGCCGCGAAGCCGACGCCGACGACCAGCCAGATGATCCCGGTCCGCAGGTCGCGCTGCGGCGACGGCGGCAGGCCGGGGTTGCGGACGTTGCTCGACATGGCGTCGATCACCTCCGGCGGCAGGGGCTGGCCCTTTTCGATGGCGACGCGCAGCGTCTCGGCCATCTTCTGGCGCTCCTGGCTCTTGAAATAGCGCGGCGCGATGAAGATGGCCGCGATCATCGCGAAGAACGCGATGGGGACGAGGATCCCTTCCATTGTTGTTTTCTCCTCTCCAAGTCGATGGACGGGAACGGCCCGTCTCTGACCCTAAGAGACCCGGCGCCCCGTCCGCAGATGCAACAGCGAGGATGAAACCTTATCCATGATTCCGCCGCGCCGCCGGGATGCGTCCGTCCAGCAGCATGACGGCGCCGATGGCCAGCGTCGCACAGGCGCCCAGCGGCGCCAGGCCTTGCGCCAGCACCGGCCAGACAGGCGCCAGCCGCGGCCAGGCGAGCCACAGGGCGAAGCCGCAACCGACCGCCAGCGCCGCGATCAGCGCCATGTCGGCCACGAAGCGACGCCGGGCCAGCTCCTCCATCACCGCCGTCGAAAACACCGGATCGCGGGCCGGCGGCTCGTCTTCGGCAAACAGGGCCTTCAGCCGAGAATCAGCGTCCGTCATCCGAACCTCCCAACGCTTCGAGGAGCCGCGCGCGGCCCCGCGTGACATGCGACTTCACTGTGCCCAGCGGCAGGCCCAGCGCTTCGGCGGCCTCCGCGTGGCTGAAATCCGCCGCCAGGCACAACGCCACACAGGCGCGCTGGTCCGGCGGCAACTCGGACAGGGCGGCTTCGAGCGTCAGCCGCTCGTCGCTCATGGCCCCGCTTGATGGCGGTTTTTCGGCCTCCCATGCCTTCTCCCTTGCGCGACTGCGACCGGCGGAGCGGAGGGCCGTGAGATGTTTGTTGTAGCCGATGCCGCAAAGCCAGGCGCGGACGCTGGCGCCCGCCTCCAGCTTGCCGATCCGCTCCCACGCCGACAGGAACGTCTCCTGCGCAAGGTCGTCGGCCTGCGCCCAGTTCCCGCAGGTCCGCCGCAGGAAGGCGCGAAGGGCCTGCTGGTGGCGTTCCACGAGGCGGGCGAACGCGCTGGCCGAGCCTCGCCTGGCGGCCTCGACCAACTCGACGTCGAGCCCTTCGGGGCTCATCGGCCCCGAAACGCCGAGGAGAAGATCGCCAGCACCAGATGGCCGGCCGCCACGCAGGTCATGATGATCGCCACCAGCCGAAACGGCCAGTCGATGCCCGGCAGGTCGGCATATTCCGACGCCAGCCAGAAGCCGCCGGCCACCGCGCCGGTGACGATCGCGGTCCGCCACGCCCAGTACGGGCCCTGGCGCCAGTAGCGGCGGTAGTACCGGCGCGGATAGCGGCCGTACCGATCGTAGGGCGCGTAGGCCGACTCCTCGTCCTCTTCCTCATCGCGGGCCAGCGCCTTGATGAGTTCGGGCGGCGGGTCCTTCCCCGCATCGGTGTAGCTGCGCAGGATCTGTAGCCGGTCCTGGCTCTTGCGATAGGCCAGCCAGCGGTCGAAGCCGGCGGCGAGGAAGAAGCCGATCGGGAAGATCAGCCACCAGAAACTGAAGACGAAGTGTTCCATCGAAAGGGCTCCAGGCGACGCGCCGAGGCCCTCCGCGGCGCGCTTTCGTCCCTTAGTCGCCGCCGGCCCCCCGATCGGATGCAGGCTCCCGGAATATGATCAGTTCGAGAGCGCCGCGTAGGTTTCGGGCTTGAAGCCGACGTAGAGTTTGCCGCCGTGGCTGAGCACCGGCCGCTTGATCATGGACGGCTGGGCCAGCATGAGCTCTACGGCCTTCGCTTCGTCCAGCCCCTGCTTGTCGGCGTCCGGCAGCTTCTTGAAGGTGGTTCCGGCCCGGTTGAGCAGGACTTCCCAACCGAGCTGGCGCACCCAGCCCTCCAGGGTGGCGCGGTCGAGCCCCGCCTTCTTGTAGTCGTGGAAGTCGTAGGCGACGCCGGCGCCGTCGAGGAAGGTCCAGGCCTTCTTCATCGTGTCGCAGTTGCGGATGCCGTACAGCGTCGTCGCCATCAGAGGTTCCCTATGTCCACGATCGAGCTTCCGAAAGAGACCCGCGACGCCCTTGCCGCCGCGATGAGCCGCTATCTGAAGGACGAGCTCGACCTGGAAGTGGCCGGATTCGACGCCGTCTTCCTCACCGACTTCGTCACCGAGCGTTTCGGCCCCTACTTCTACAACCAGGGCCTCGCCGACGCCCAGGCCGTGCTGTCGAAGAAGCTGGACGACCTGGGCGAGGCCATCCTGTCGCTTGAGAAGCGTACGACGCTCACGCGGTGAGCGGCAGCCGGCCCATCACCTCGTGGCGGCCCTCGCCGTGGACCGAGTGGATGAGGACGACTTCGGTCGCAGTCCAGCGGACCGGCTCGACCGGAGTCTCGGGAACCTCCGTACGGTCGTAGATCAGGGTCATGTGCGGCGTGAACTCGGGCTCGCGGCGCGGCGCCATGTCGGCGCGCCACAACGCCTTGTGGATCTCGGAAAAGAGCGCGTGGACGCCGATGACGCCCTCGTCGCCCCATAGGACCACGCAGGGCGGGTCGGCGCCGCCCCACGTGGCGATGCGGTTGAACTCCACCACGAAGGGGGCGACCGCCACGTCGGCGATGGCCTCCATCACCTTCTCGAACACCGGAGTCGGCGGGCGCTTGAAATCCCCGATCCCGGCCAGGGAAACGTGCACGCGGTTCGGCGCGGTAGGTTTGGCGCTCATCCGCCGGCGCTGGGGCAAGGCG
The DNA here is from genome assembly GCF_024508875.1 of Phenylobacterium sp. Lineage (GTDB taxonomy): Bacteria > Pseudomonadota > Alphaproteobacteria > Caulobacterales > Caulobacteraceae > Phenylobacterium. The sequence goes on along the minus strand of NZ_JANINU010000330.1, from coordinate 107,147 downwards.
TCCAGCCGAGCCAGCGCTTCGACGGCGGCCTCGGGGGTCGGCTGCAGGGCCAGATAGACGACGTGCTTGCCACGAACCATGCGCCCCCATGCCCTGCCCAGGGTGCCAAGCCAAGCGTCCTCGGCATCCGGAACCTGCGCCGGCAGGCGGTGTTCCTGCGAAAGCACGCGAAGGAGCCGCCATGAGCCGCCTGCAACGGATCGCAGCCAGGGTCTTCCACGGAGATACGGGCCTCGCGTCTCGCGAATGGGCGTCGGCGGCCAAGTTCGGCGACCACCAGCCCCCGCCGTACGAGCGCACCGCCATGGCGCCGCCCGCCGACGTGGCGCTCGTCCTCGCGGCCCGCGCCGAGCGCGAGGGCCTGGGCGACGCGTGGCGGCGGTCGCTGGAGGGGTTGCTCGCCCTGCTTGGGATCGAGGACTCGGCGCGGGGGCGACAGGCCCTCGCGGGCGAGCTCAATATCGACGCAGGCGAACCCGGAACCTCGCGGCACGACGCGGCGCTCTACGAGGCCCTGATGCAGCGCCTGGCCGAGAACGGCGCCGTCGCGCCGGAGAGCTTCTTCAAATAGCGCCTACTCGCTGACGCTGGTGCAGCCCTGGTCGTGGCCCCAGACGATCCCGCGCGGGGTTTCGAGTTGGTTCTGCCTGCGGCGGGTCAGCGCCGGGAAGAAGTCGATGCCGGTCTCGTCCTCGATCTCGCTGATCGGCACGACAAAGCTCTGCAGGTCCGACTTCTTGTGCTTGCTGTTCTGCAGGCGAAAGCCCACAGCCCGGCCGGCGCGCACGTCGTAGACGATCTTATAGTAGGCCTCCGGGACGACGATCTTACGTGCGGAAATCGTCTTGGCGGAGTCGCCGTAGACGGGCCCCGTCATGACGATTACGTCGTCGTGGCCGCCGCACAGCACCCACGCGCGCACCGCCTCCTCGAGATACTTCCATTGTCCCCGGTTGAAACCGATGCCCACCTGCGGGGACATGTTGGACATGTAGAAGCTCTCATTCATCACCTGCTGGTCGAAGCGGGAGTCCGCGGCGGGCGCCTGGTGGCCCCGATCGAAGCCGCTGCCGGTATAGTCGTCCGCCACCGGGCTCACGCCACCTAGGATGGGGTCGGCCAGGAACCGGTTGCTGCGCACGGCCGATCCCTTCAACGCCTCGGGCGTGAGCCGCTCGATCACCCACGAGGGGTTCAGGGTGCGAACGTCGAACGACAGCGCATAGCCGCGGCGGCAGATCACCCGGGCGAATTGGTCGGCACGGGCCTCCTCGGAACGCAGTAGCGGTACGCCGATCGCATTGAAGCGGGCGAGGCAGGCCAGCAATTGTCTCGGGTCCTGGGCCGCGGGCTGGGGCGCCGACGGCGCCTGGGCTCCGGCGGGGCCCACCAGGACCGCGAGTGCGATGACCGCGACCGCCGCCCGGAGGCCGGCGGCGCGGATCATTGGCCGTCCTCCGGCGGCGGCGCCTTCTTCGCGCTGGTGGAGATGCCCTTGGAGACCACATAGCTGCCGCCGCTGAGGCCGAGCAGGATCAGCACGTTGTTCGGCAGATCGACGAACGTGCCGCTCTCGATCGAGAGCAGCAGGAAGACGCCGGCCACCACGAAGGTGAACACCAGGAATTGGAAGCGGGACAGGCTGGCCTTGCCGTCCTCCTGGATCAGGCCCTCCAGGTCGATGTCGTTCCGGAAGATCTTCCAGAGCACAAGCAGCGCCATGCCGAGGATCACGAAGGTGATACCCCCGCCGATGATCATCGCGAGATCGTGCCACGTCTCCATTCAACCGCCCCCTAGGCTGTTTCGGCTGACCTTGCCGCCGAGATAGATGGCCTGACTTCCGGCCACGATGGTGAGAAGCGAATCCGGCGCTTCCGGGAGTTCCTTGATGGCGAGCGCATGCTGCCAGCCATCGGCGCAGATGATCGCGTAGGCCACCGCGCCGCCGAGCATCGACAGCAGCATCTGAAGCCGGTCGAGCTGGAGGCCGTCGCCCAGGTGTGTGGCGAGCATGCCGCGCAGGTGATCGTCGACGATCAGAACCCGCCAGCCGACCAGGACAGCGAGCACGAGAAGCCACAGCTCGAGACCGGCCTGCCCGGCGCCAGCCAATTGCTGCAAACTGATCGGCAAGTCCGATGTCACAGCGCCTTCCCCCGAAGGACGAGGCGCAAAACTTGAACCTCGTTACGCGGAATCGCAACCCACAATCTTCGTGAGAAAAGTCACACCACCACAGCGCGATCTACATCAGGGCGAACGGTTCAATTCCCGGCCACGTCTTCCTATATCGGCGGGGTCGAATTCGAAGGAGCCCGTCATGACCGCCAAGACCGAGACCGCCATCCTCGCCGGAGGCTGCTTCTGGGGCGTCCAGGACCTGCTGCGGCGCTATCCGGGGGTGCTGAAGACTCGCGTGGGCTATTCCGGCGGCGACGTGCCGAACGCCACCTACCGCAACCACGGGACCCACGCCGAGGCGATCGAGATCGTCTTCGACCCCGACGCGATCTCGTTCCGCCAGCTTCTGGAATTCTTCTTCCAGATCCACGACCCGACCACTGTCAATCGCCAGGGCAACGATATCGGGACCAGCTATCGCTCCGCGATCTTCTACACGAACGAGGAACAGAAGCGGGTGGCGCTGGACACCATCGCAGACGTGGACGCCTCGGGGCTGTGGCCCGGCAAGGTGGTGACCGAGGTGACCGCGGCAGGCCCCTTCTGGGAGGCGGAGCCGGAGCACCAGGACTACCTGGAGCGGATCCCGAACGGCTACACCTGCCACTTCATCCGGCCGAACTGGAAGCTGCCGGTGCGGGCGACGGCGTAGGCCTTCAGCGCCCGCCCTGCCCGTCGTCGACGCGGATAACCGTCCCGGTGACCGCCTCGGACGCCGGGCCCACCAGGTAGAGCAGGGTCGAGTCGAGCTGGGCGGGATCGCCGAGACGCTTGCGCGGGAAGTGCTGGGTCATGTCGCCGACCCGGCTCAGCATTCCGTCCATCATCTCGGAGGCGAAGGCGCCCGGCGCGATGGCGTTGACGTTGATGTTGTAGCGGGACCATTCGACCGCCAGCACCTCGGCACTACGCGCCACGGCGGCCTTGCTGACCGAATAGAGCGCCGCCCCGCCGCCCGAGTAGCTGAACGCCGCCACCGAGGCGATGTTGACGATCCGGCCAGGCTTGCCGGCGTCGATCAGCCGGCGGGCCACTTCGCAGGCCAGGATGAAGGGGGCGCGGACATTGACGTCCAGCACCCGGTCGATCAGCTCCAAAGGCATCTTGTGGGCGCGCTGGGCGTCGGGAATCCCGGCGTTGTTCACCAGGATCGTGACGAGCCCGAGCTCGGCCTCGGCCTTGGCGACGGCGGCCACGAGCTGGTCGGCGTCGGTGGCGTCCATCTCGATGGGCAGCGCGACGCCGCCCGCGGCGCGGATCTCCTCAGCCAGGGCCTGCAGCTTGTCGAGCCGGCGGGCGGCGATGGCCACCTTGGCCCCCTGGCTCGCCAGCACCCTGGCGAAACGATAGCCCAGCCCCGACGAGGCGCCGGTGACGAGCGCGACCTGACCGCTGAGGTCGGTCGACGCATTGGGCAGCGGAAACGACATGGCGAACTCCTCCCGGCGCGCCCCATGCTCGCCGGCGTTGACCCGGCGGGAGTCCAGAGCTGTCGACAGGTAGTTTCGCCGGCCGCGACGCGCTTCCGGCGCCCCCCAATGGAACCGAAATCAAGCTGAGCCGTTCGTAGCGTTGCGTCCGAAAGGGGGGCGCGTCCCAATTTTGCGTGCCGGCGCGCGCCTAAAGCCTTCATGCCTGCGCTAAGCCCCGACGAAGACTTGCGTTTTCGCCAGGACATCCGCTAGGCGAGCGCCGCCATCTCGTCGTCCAGGATGCCCATGCCGTTGAATCGTACCCACACCGCGTCGCAGCTTGGTCAGCGGATGGAGGTGTGGACGACGGTGGGGCTCGTGGCCGTCCTGCTGTTCTTCCTGGTCAGCGGTTCCATTGCCTATCTGAACATCGAGACGCTGCAGGCCAACAACGCGCGGATTCGACATTCGCACACGGTGATCGTCGCGCTCGACGACCTGCTCTCTACGGTCCAGGACGCGGAGACGGGACAGCGCGGATACCTGCTCACGGGCGACGACCGCTATCTCGAGCCCTACCGCCGCGCGGCCAGCGAGATCGCGCCGCGCGTCGAGACGGTCATTTCGCTGACTCAGGACAACCCGGTCCAGCAGACGAACGCCGCCCAGTTGCGGCGCAGCCTCGAAGCCAAGCTTGCGGAGCTCCGGGAAACCGTCGCGCTCCGCCAGGGGCGCGGCCCCGCGGCTGCGCTAGCCGTCGTCGCCAGCGACCGCGGCAAGGTGGAGATGGACGCCATCCGGACCCGGCTCGACGTGATGCGCCGGGAGGAGCAGCGTCTGCGGGGCGTTCGGATGGCCGAGATGGAGAGCGCCCATCGGACGGCGGTGCTCAGCGGGGTCCTGGCAGGCCTGGTCGGATCGGCGCTCACCGTCGTCGTCTTCACGCTCATCCGGCGCAATGCGCGCTCCCGGGCCCGGGCGGAGTGGCTGCAGGCCGGCCAGGTGGGTCTGGCCGACGCGATGATGGGCGACAAGACGGTCGAACAGCTCGCCGAGGCCGTCCTCGACTTCCTCGGCGGCTATGTCGGCGCGCAGGCCGGCGCGCTCTTCAAGGGTGAGGCGGGCCACTACCGGCGGGTCGCAACGCTGGGCGTACCGGCGGATGCGGAGCTGCCATCGCGGTTCGGCCTGCGCGAGGGACTGCTGGGCCAGGTGGCCGCCGACCGGCAGCCGCGGCTACTCGAAGACATTCCGGATGGCTATCTGACCTTCGGCTCCGGGTTCGGACGCGACAAGCCGCGGCATCTGGTGATCGTGCCGGCGCTCGCCGACGACGTGGTGAACGCGGTGATCGAGCTGGGCTTCCTCGAGCCCGTGGACAAACTGGTGCTGGAGCTCCTGATCGCCAGCGAGCGGTCGATCGGCATCGCGCTCCGCTCGGCGCGCTATCGCACCCAGTTGCAGGACGCGCTGGAGGAGACCCAGCGGCAGTCGGAGGAACTGCAGGTCCAGAGCGAGGAACTGCGCGTCTCCAACGAGGAGCTCGAGGAACAGGGCCGCGCGCTGAAGGAATCGCAACTGCGCCTGGAACAGCAACAGGTCGAACTGGAACAGACCAACAGCCAGCTCGAAGAGCAGGCCCAGACGCTGGAGGCCCAGCGCGACGAGCTGGAGCGGACCGCGGCGGCCGTCGAGCTCAAGGCGAGGGAGCTGGAGCAGGCCAGCCAGTACAAGTCGGACTTCCTCGCCAACATGTCCCACGAGCTGCGGACGCCGCTGAACTCGCTCCTGATCCTGTCCAAGCTCCTCGGCGACAACCCGCACGGCAACCTCTCGGACGACCAGGTCAAGTACGCGCGGACGATCGAGTCGTCCGGCAACGACCTGCTGACGCTCATCAACGACATCCTGGACCTGTCGAAGATCGAGGCCGGCCGGCTGCAGATCCAGCCCGAGAACGTACCGCTGGCTCGGCTGACGAACGACCTGCGCGCCCTCTTCCAGCCGGTGGCGGACGAGCGGAAACTCACCTTCGAGATCGCACTCGCCGACGACGCGCCCGCCACCGTCGAGACCGATCGGCAGCGGCTGGAGCAGGTCCTGAAGAACCTGCTTTCCAACGCCTTCAAGTTCACCGAGCGCGGCAGCGTGCGGCTCGCGGTCGCCCGGACCGACCAGGATCGCCTCGCGTTCGCGGTGGAAGACACCGGCATCGGCATCCCGGAGGACCAGCAGCAGGGCATCTTCGAGGCGTTCCGCCAGGCGGACGGGACGATCAGCCGACGGTACGGGGGCACCGGCCTCGGCCTTTCGATCTCCCGCGAACTGGCGCGACTGCTGGGCGGGACCATATCGGTCCAGAGCCAGCCGGGTCGTGGCAGCACCTTCACCGTCACGATCCCGATCACCTACGATCCAGCCGGGATCGCGCCGCGAGATCCCATTGCGGCGCCTCAGAATCCGCCCGCGCCGGCCGGAACGCAGAAGCCGCGGCGAGGCCCCCTGCCCCAGCCGGTGGAAGACGACCGCGACGTCATCACCGACGCGCGCCGCCTCCTGCTTGTCGTCGAGGACGACGAGTCGTTCGCGGGCGTGGTCCGAGACCTCTCCCACGACCTCGGGTTCCAGTGCATCGTCGCGGGGACGGCGGAGGAAGCGCTCGACCTGGCGTCGCAGTTCAAACCCCACGCCATCGTCCTGGACGTGGGCCTGCCCGACCAGTCCGGGCTCACGGTCCTCGACCGGCTGAAGCGCGACGAGCAGACCCGCCACATTCCGATCCACGTGGTCTCGGGCGCGGACCACAGCCAGACGGCGCTTTCGCTTGGGGCGGTCGGCTACCTCATCAAGCCGGTCCAACGCGAGCAACTGGCGGAGGTCCTGCAGAACCTCGAGTCGAAGCTCACGCGCACGGTCCGTCGGGTGCTCATCGTCGAGGACGACGCCGTCCAGCGCGACGCCGTAGGCCGGCTGCTGGCCTCCGGCGACGTGGAGACCGTGGGCGTCGGCACGGCGGCCGAGTGCCTGGACCAACTGAAGTCGCAAACCTTCGATTGCATGGTGCTCGACCTGTCGCTGCCCGACGCCTCGGGCTTCTCCCTGCTCGAGACCCTCAGCGAGGGCGACCACGCCTTTCCCCCGGTCATCGTCTACACCGGCCACGAACTGTCGCCGGACGACGAGCAACGCCTTCGCCGCTACTCCAACTCGATCATCATCAAGGGCGCCAAGTCGCCCGAGCGACTGCTCGACGAGGTCTCGCTCTTCCTGCACCAGGTGGTGGCCGACCTGCCGCCCGAGCAGCAGAAGATGATCCGCAAGGCGCGCAACCGCGACGCCGTGCTGGAAGGCCGCCGGATCCTGATCGTCGAGGACGACGTGCGGAACATCTATTCGTTGACCAGCGTACTCGAGCCGCGTGGGGCCGTGGTGCAGATCGCCCGGAACGGACAGGAAGCGATCGACGCCCTGCGCCGCGCGTCCGACGATCCCGCGGGCGCGATCGATCTGGTCCTGATGGATGTGATGATGCCCGTGATGGACGGGCTGGAGGCGACGCGCCGGATCCGGGCCGAAGCACCGTGGGCCGACCTGCCGATCGTCATGCTGACCGCGAAGGCCATGCCCGACGACCAGGAACGCTGCCTCGAGGCCGGGGCGAACGACTACATGGCCAAGCCCATCGACGTGGACAAGCTGCTCTCCCTGGTCCGGGTCTGGATGCCGCGGTGAGCGCCACCATGCGTGACGACCTCGAGGACATTGAGATCCAGCTCCTGCTGGAGGCGCTGTACCAGCGCTTCCACTACGATTTCCGCAACTATGCACGGGCGTCGATCAAGCGCCGCCTGACCCAGGCGCGGCTGCAGATGGGCTTCCCCAGCATCTCGGCGCTTCAGGATGGCCTGCTGCATCAGCCGGAGATGCTCAGCCGCCTGCTGGGCTACCTCACGGTCCAGGTCAGCGAGATGTTCCGTGATCCCGCCTATTTCCGCGCCTTGCGGGAGAAAGTCGCGCCGCACCTGCGCACCTATCCTTCGCTCAAGGTGTGGGTGGCCGGCTGCAGCCACGGCGAGGAGCTGTACTCGCTCGCCATCCTGTTCCGGGAAGAAGGCCTCGAGGAGCGGACGATCTTCTACGCGACCGACATCAATCCGGTGGCGCTTCAGGCTGCGGAGGCCGGTGTCTACCCGCTGGACCGGTTGCGTAAGTTCACCGAGAACCATCAAAAATCCGGCGGCAAGTCCTCGCTTTCAGACTACTACACGGCCGACTACGGACGAGCGATGTTCGACAAGACGCTGCGCAGCCAGGTGGTGTTCTCCGACCACAGCCTCGTCACCGACGCGGTGTTCGGCGAGATGCACCTGATCTCCTGCCGCAACGTCCTGATCTACTTCGACCGCGCGCTGCAGGATCGTGCCGTCGGCCTCTTCCGCGACTCTCTCGCGCGCAAGGGCTTCCTGGGACTGGGCTCCAAGGAAAGCCTCCGCTTCTCGAAGCATGCGACCGCCTTCTCGGAGTTCGTCCGCGACGAGAAGATCTACCAGAGGCAAGACCCGTGAGCGCAGCCGGTCTCAGCGCCGTCGCCATCGGCGGCTCTGCGGGCGCGGTGCAGGCGCTCTCGCGGATTCTGCCCGGGCTGCCCGCGGACTATCCGCTGCCGGTGCTGGTGGTCGTGCATGTCCCACCCGATCGGGACAACGCCCTGGTGGCGCTGTTCGACGCCAAGTGCCAGGTGGAGGTGAAGGAGGCGGAGGACAAGGAGCCGGCGCGGCCGGGCGTCGTCTATTTCGCGCCCTCGGACTACCATCTGCTCGTGGAGGCGGACGGCACGCTGTCGCTGTCGTCGGACGAGCTCGTGAACCTCTCGCGCCCCTCGATCGACGTGCTGTTCGAGAGCGCGGCCGACGCCTACGGGCCATCGCTTGTCGCCGTGATGCTCACGGGCGCCAACCACGACGGCGCACAGGGCCTGAGGGCGGCGGCCGACGCGGGCGGCGTCGCGATCGTCGAAGATCCGGCGAGCGCCTACGCCTCGGCCATGCCGGTGGCGGCATTGCGAGCCTGCTCCGAAGCGAAGACCATGAACCTGGATGCGATCGCGTCCTACCTGTCGAGTTTGAGAACGGCATGACGCGCGCTGACGACCCCATCCACTTCCTGCTGGTCGACGACCTGGAGGAGAACCTCCTGGCGCTGGAGGCGCTGCTCCAGCGCGACGGCCTGATCTGCCTGAAGGCGCGCTCGGGCGACGAGGCGCTGGAACTGCTGCTGACCCACGACGTCGCGCTCGCGCTCCTCGACGTCCAGATGCCAGGCATGGACGGCTTTCAGCTCGCCGAGTTCATGCGGGGCGCTGAGATCTCGCGCCATGTCCCGATCATCTTCCTGACGGCGGGCGCCGCCGATCGCCGGAGAAGCTTCCGGGGGTACGAAGCCGGCGCGGTCGACTTCCTGCAGAAGCCGATTGAGGCCGACATCCTGCGCAGCAAGGCCAACGTCTTCTTCGACCTCCACCAGCAGCGCCGGCAGATCGTCGCCCAGCGTGACGAACTGGAGGCGCTGGCCGAGGCGCTGAAGACCGTGGACCGCCACAAGAACGAGTTCCTGGCGGTGCTGGGGCACGAGATCCGCAACCCGGTCATGGCGCTCAGCGCCGGCCTTCACTTTCTGCGGCGGCGCAAGGATCCCCAGACGTCCGAGGAGATCCATGCCCAGATGGAGCGACAGGTCTCCCACCTGACGCGGCTGGTCGACGACATGCTCGACATCTCGCGCATCGACCAGGGCAAGATCGCGCTCAACAAGGACCGGGTCGCGCTGCAGACCGTCCTCGACTTCGCCGTGGAGGCCAGCCGCCCCCAGATCGACGCGGCCGGACATCAGCTCAACGTGGAGATCCTGCAGGCTCCGGTGTGGCTGCACGCCGACCCCACGCGCCTGGCCCAGGTGGTCAGCAACCTGCTGAACAACGCCGCCAAGTACACGCCGGCCGGCGGGCGCGTCTCGCTGGCGGCGCGCGCGGCCGACGGCTTCGCCGAGATCAACGTCACCGACACGGGGATCGGCATCCCCGAGGACATGCAGTCCAAGATCTTCGAGCTTTTCGCCCAGGTGAAGAGCCCTACGGAACGGGCGCAGGAGGGCCTGGGCATCGGCCTGGCGCTGGGGAAGCAGCTGGTGGAACTCCACGGCGGCACGATCTCGCTAAGGTCCAGCCAGCCGGGAGCCGGCAGCACGTTCCAGGTGCGGCTCCCGATCCTCGCGAGCTAGGGCCGCGCCTAAGCCTCGAGCGCTTTGATCATCTCGACGCGCGGCGCGTGGCGGCCGCCGTCGAACGGCGCGGAGAGGAAGGCGTCGACGATGTCGAGGGCCAGGCCTTCGCCCACGACCCGCGCGCCCATCGAAAGCATGTTGGCGTCGTTGTGCTGGCGGATCATCCGCGCCGAGAACGTGTCGGAGCAGACGCCGCAGCGGACGCCCTTCACCTTGTTGGCGGCCATCATGATGCCCTGTCCGGTGCCGCACAGGATGATGCCGAAGCGGCAGTCGCCGGAGGCCACCCGGCGGGCCGCCTCGGCGCCCCGCTCGGGATAGTTGGTGCTCTCCGGCGTCGCGGGGCCCAAGTCCACCACCTCCCAGCCCTGGGCGGTCACATGGGCGGCGACGGCGAGCCGGAGCGGAATGGCGGCGTGGTCGCTGGAAAGGACGATGCGGCGGTCGGCGGTCATGGCCCCTACTCCCACTCGATTGCCAATGGCACGGCGAGCCCGTGAATGGGCGCGCCTGACGATCCCCGAACCTCAGCGCACGACTCTCGGTGTGAACCTAGCCGAACCGTCGATTAATTCGGAACGGACTTGTCGCCCACCCCCGCGCCGAGGTTCACCAATCCCACGGTGTAGATGGCATGCTGGACGGGGCGTTCGCCCCCTCGGTGACGGCGAGCGCCCCGTCCAGGTGTCCGGCAGTTCGCGGCTTAGGGCTTCAGCACGACCTTGACGCAACCGTCCTGCTTGTCCCGGAAAGTCTTGTACATCTCGGGACCGCGGCTCAGCGGCACGGTGTGGGTGATGAGGAATGTCGGGTCGATCTCGCCCTCGTCGATGCGGCGGAGCAGGTCGTCACTCCAGCGTTTCACATGGGTCTGGCCAGTCCGTACGGTCAGGCCCTTGTTCATCATCGCGCCCATCGGGATCATGTTGGACAGCCCTCCGTAGACGCCCGGTATCGAGATGGTTCCGGCCGCCTTGCACGCCATGATGGCCTCGCGAAGCGCGATGGGTCGCTCGGTCTCCAGCTTCAGCGCGGTCTGCACCCGATCGATCAGCTCGAGCACCGCCGTCGGGCCATGCGCCTCGATGCCAACGGCGTCGATGCATTTCTCCGGCCCGTGGCCGCCGGTCAGGGCCTTCAGCGACGGTATGACCTTATCTTTGCTCCGGTCGAGCACCTCGGCCCCAAGGCCGCGCGCCAACTCCAGGCGTTCGGGCACATCGTCGATCGCGATCACCCGCTGTGCGCCCTGCACCAGCGCCGACTGGATTGTGAATAGGCCGACCGGACCGCATCCCCAGACCGCCACAGTATCCGTAGGCTGAATGTCGGCGTAGGCCGCCGCCTGCCACCCGGTGGGAAGGATGTCGCTCAGGAACAGGTACTTCTCGTCCTCGCCGACATCCGGCACCTTGATGAGCGTCGTCGCCGCGAACGGCACCCGCATGTATTCCGCCTGTCCGCCGGCATAGCCGCCGGTGATGTGCGAATAGCCGAACAGGCCCGCCGTCGTGTCACCGAAGAAGGCCTTCGCCAGATCGGCGTTGCGGTTGGTGACCTGGCAGACAGAATAGTTGCCTGCCTGGCACTGCTCGCACTCGCCGCAGATCATCTGGAACGGGACCACGACCCGGTCGCCCACCTTCAGGCCGCGCGCGCGAGCCTCGGCGCCGACCTCGACCACCTCGCCCATCGGCTCGTGCCCCATCACGTCACCGGCGCACATCGTGGGAACGAAGCCGTTCATCAGATGGAGATCGGAGCCGCAGATGCACGTCGAGGTGACGCGGACGATCGCGTCCTTCGGATCTTCGATGATCGGGTCGGGGACCTCCTCGCAACGAAGATCCTTCTTGCCTTGCCAGCAGATCGCTTTCATCCCGTCTCTCCTCAACCGGCCCGTTTCACGTTCGACATTCGAATGGCGGCGAACAGGTCGAGCGCCGCGACCGCCAACACCACGCCCAGAGCGAGGCGGGCGTTCCCGCGCTTTGGATTGTCGCGCCGCGTCAGGCGGCTCAGCAGGGCGATGTCGAAGGCGTCGCCCGCCACGCGCGCCCAGAGCGCGCTGGCCCGCGTGGGATCCGAGAACAGCACCATGCCGGTCGCCAGCTCGCGAGCGCCGAACAGCACCTGCGTCGCCTGTGGACTGTTGGTCAGGCCCAGGAAGCTGTTGACTCCCTTGGGTGCGAACAGGCCCCAGAGCCCAAGCCCCAAAGCGTTCTGTCCCAGGGCGAACGAGACTTGCGGCGCGATCGCCGGCGTGGCGCGCACGCGATCGGTGGACAAGGTCATGGTCTTGCCGCCCGGAAGGTTGAAGACCCGGGTTGGTGCGGTCGCCGGCGCCTCCGCCGACGGCGCAGCCTCATGGAATCCAGGCGGCGATGCCGCCGCAGGCTTGCGGCGGCGCGCCTTGGGCGGTGGGGCATCGAGGCTCATGTGGCTCTCCTATTCGCGGGCCACCCTCAGCCCGTCGCGCCCCGGTTGGTTCCCGGACTTTGGAATTGATGGGTGGGTCCGATTGCTTCGGCATCGGGCGCGCCGGTACGCCGCGCCCCGAAGGCGCCGGCCCCGAGGTGGTTTGCGATCGACTTATCTGGCGCGGCGAGGTCCGGAAGGCGCCGATGAGCCGACCAGCTCTTTCGATCCTGGAGCGCCTGGGATCATGCTGGGCGCGCGACGTGCGGGTGACGACGGACGACCGCAGCCGGCCGCTACTCTATCCGTCTCACCCGCACGGCGTTCTGGTCGCCGATCCTCATCTTATAGCTTCCGAGCGCGGCGCGGTTGATGGCGACCGTCGAGCCGGTCGTCGGTCTGGTCCGGAGCGGGACAGTCTCGACCTGTATCCAGGTTCCGCTACTGTTCAGCTGCAGCACCCAGCGTCCCGTGCCATCCTGACGCGCGGCGCGGACCTGATCGACGACCGAGTCCAGCTCGGCGTCCGGCGAACCCTTGTCGAAAAGCGCAAGCGAGGGCAGCGAGAGTCCAAAGCTCTGGCGGCGCACCTCTCTCGCCTCTTCGCGGTCCACGACGATGATCGCCCCGGTCGCCTCGGCTCGGACCAACGCGCCCGCCGCCCTCCGGTAGCAGTCGAGCTCAGCGGCGCCGTCGGCGAGCTTCCCGCATTCCGCGAGGTCCTTGAGCATGACCTCGCCCGTCTCGAACCTGGCGGGCGCCGCGGCGGGCGCCGCAAGCGCGAGTGTGATCAGCAAAGCGATCTTCAACACCCAGCAACCTTGACCATAACTTTCCTCGCTTGAACAAGCTCGACTGTATTTTGTCGCCTTACATGCTTCTGTGAAGCGTCACCTCATTCTCGTCGAGGCACATTGGTTCCACGAACACCACTCATCGCACATCGAAATATTTTATTCGTGTCGCCCTGGACGCGATTTATGTGACCATAATGCGACACCAATCAGACCATTACTCTCGCCCATCTGATGTAAGTTGACGCATTTCCGAACCCGCTGGCTAACCGGAACCAGTTTGTTTTCGACAATCGTCATTTCGATACGGGGCGGCCGCCGCGAGGCGCGCCACGGGAGGATGTAGCGTGAAGATCAAGACTCAGCGGGAGCGCCTTCTGGCGTCGACCTTCATTTGCAGCGTGGCCGTTCTCGGCCTGGGCGCGACGCAGGCCGCAGCCCAGACGGCGGACACGGGCGGTGAGGTCTCGGAAATCGTCGTCACCGGCACGCGGATCCCGCAGCCGAACATGGAGAGCGCCAGCCCGATCCAGGTCGTTGGCAGCCAGGAGGTCCTGCTGGGCGGCCGGCCCCAGACCATCGACATCCTGAACCAACTACCCCAGGTCACGCAGAACCCCGGCGTCGACCTCGGCCCGACTTCCGATCCGCTGAGCGGGCCTGGCGGCGTCTCGACGGTCAATCTGCGCGGCCTTGGCCCTCAGCGCACCCTCGTGCTGGTGGATGGGCGTCGCCTTGGACTGGGCGACCCGAACACCGGCAATCCCAATCCGGCGCCCGACATCAACCAAATCCCGTCGCAATTGATCGAGCGAGTGGAAGTCCTGACGGGCGGCGCCTCGGCCGTCTATGGCTCGGACGCTGTCGGGGGCGTCGTCAACTTCATCATGAAGCGGAACTTCGAGGGCGTGCAACTCGACGCCCAATACGGCGTCTACCAGCACAGCCAGCATAGCGACCGCATGCAGGACATCCTGTCCGACAGCGGACAGTTCATTCCGGGCAAGCGGTGGGACGGCAAGTCGGCCGACTACAGCATCCTCATGGGCTTCAACGCTCCGGAGGGTCGGGGCAACGTCACCGCGTTCTTCACCTATTCGAAGCAGAAGCCGGTGCGGCAGGGCGCGCGCGACTACTCGGCTTGCCAGTTGAACGTCGACGCCTCGGGGAACGGCTTCTGCGGCGGCTCGTCCAACTCGAACATCCTCTACCCGGCAAGTGGCGCGCTGCTGGATCTGGACGGCGATGGCGTGCCGGAGTCCGACGCGGCCGCTGTGCTGGGCAATCGGTTCGTGCCCTACGGCACGCCGGGCACCACCCCTCCGGCCGTCTTCAATTCCAACCCCTACATGTACCTGATCCAGGACAATACGCGGTACACGGCCGGCTACTTCGCCAACTACAAGCTGAACGAACACGCCGAGCTCTACTCGAGCTTCAATTTCATGAGCAGCGAGTCGAACGTGAACATTGCGCCCAGCGCACTGTTCCAGGGCAGCGGCGTGACCGCCTCGGGCGGCTTCCTCGTCAACTGCAACAACCCCTTCCTGAGCGGCCAGCAACAGACGGCCCTGGGCTGCACGCCGGCCAACATCGCCGCGGGCGACACGGTCGACCTGTACTTCGGCCGCCGGAACGTAGAAGGCGGGCCTCGCAACTCGTTCTACGACCACACGAACTATCGCGTCGTCTTCGGCTCGCGGGGCAAGATCGCCGGGCCCTGGTCGTACGACATCTACGGGTCCTACTACCGCACGAAGCTTGCCAGCCGGGTCGAGAACTACCTGAGCCTCCAGCGGATCCAGGACGCGCTGCTGGTCGGCGGCACCGCGGCCAATCCGACGTGTCTGTCGGGGAACGCCGGCTGCGTGCCTTACAACATCTTCGCCGACGGCGGCGTCAGCCCCGAGGCCGCCAGCGCGCTGACGATCCTCGGAACCCAGAGCGGCACGACGACCGAACGCATCATCGAAGCCACCGTCAACGGCGACCTGGGCGAATACGGCATCAAGTCGCCGTGGGCCACGAACGGAGTCGGCGTCGCGTTCGGCGTGACGCAGCGCCGTGACCACCTGGAGTTCTCGCCGGACGCAGCGTCCGAAAGCGGCGACCTCTCGGGCTCCGGCGGCGCCTCGGTGCGGATCAACAACAGCCTGCGCGCGGCCGAGGCCTACGCCGAGGTGCGGGCCCCGCTGATCAACGACATGCCGTTCGCCCAGGAGATCCTTTTCGAAGGCGGCTATCGCTACTCGGACTACTCCACCGGGATCCAGGCCAAGACCTACAAGGTCGGCTTGCAGTGGCAGCCGATCGAAGACATCCGGTTCCGCGGCTCCTACAACAAGGCCATCCGCGCCCCGAACATCCTTGAGCTCTACACGCCGCAGTCGGTGACCAATACCAGCGACGTGCCGGAAGATCCCTGCGCGCGGAACGCCGCGAGCCCCGCCTCCGCGGCGGCCTGCGCAAACACTGGCGTCACGGCGGCGCAGTACGGCGTGATCCCGCAGTGCCCCGCCAACCAGTGCGCCGTGCTGACCGGCGGCAACACCGACCTGACGCCGGAAGTCGCCAAGACCTTCACCGTGGGCTTCACCACCCGGCCGCGGTTTCCTGCCGGGCTTCACGGCGAGCGTCGACTACTACCGCATCAAGATCGGCAACATCATCGGGACGATCCCGCTGGAGATCATCCTCGATCGCTGCCTGGAGACGGGCGACGAGTTCTTCTGCTCGCAGGTGGTGCGCAACCCTGTGAACGGCACGCTGTTCGGGACGACGGCGGCGTCGGGCGGCTTCATCAACGGCCAGACCGTCAACGTCGCCAAGAGCGTCAACGAAGGCTTCGACATCCAAGCGAACTACAGGCTGCCGCTCGAAGACTGGGGCGTGGACAAGTGGGGCGGGATCTCGTTCGACTTGGCAGGATCGCTGCTCACCAAACAGTCGAATACCTCGCTGCCCGGCGACCCCTCCTACGACTGCGCCGGCTATTTCGGCTCAAGTTGCGGGACGATCTATCCGAAGTGGCGCCACACTGCGCGGGTGAACTGGACGATCCCGGGCGTGGACGCGACGCTGTCGGTTGCGTGGCGCTACTGGGGCAAGACCAAGTACGAGAACCTGTCCAGTGACGACCAGCTCGCCGGCCCGCCGAACCCGTTCATCAGCAAGATCCGGGCGGTGAACTATTTCGACGTCGCGGGCATCTGGGACCTGAACGACAAGGTCCGACTGCGGGCGGGCGTCAACAACGTGTTCGACGTCAATCCGCCGCTCGTCCCCAGCGCCGTCGTCGGCGGCGGTCTGCCGAATACCTATCCGCTGTACGACCTGCTGGGCCGGCGGCTGTTCGTCGGTATCACGGCGAACTTCTAGGACTGTAGACTCCGACAGGCCAGGCGGCGGATTGGGGTCCGCCGCCTGGTGCTCCTGATGAGCGAGGTGAACGTCGGCGCGTCTCCGAGGCGCTTCCCGATGCGAAGCCGCACCTTACCACCCTCCACCGCCAACATAGGTGGATGTCCGGAGCCGGCATACGCGCCGGACGTTGGCTGCTCATGCCTCGCTTCCATCTCAACATCTTCAACGGATCCGGCCCCGTTCCTGATGAATCCGGTCAGGACCTCGCCGACATCGACGCCGCGAAAGAGCAGGCCGTCATGGGCATCCGGTCGATCTTGAGCGCCGAGGTCTTGGAGGGCGTCATGGACCTGCGTGGCCGCATCGAAATTGCGGACGCCGCCGGGCAGCTCCTTCTGGTCGTCGCCTACGCCGAGGCCGTGACAATCAAATCGCCGGAGCCGAACGGGTGATCGAGCGGCACCTGATGCGGCTGCGGGCGCGCGACGATATCGGCGCCGCCGAGGAAGCCGCCATCCGCGGCGCCGTCTCCGTGATCCGGCCCGCATCGCCCGGAACCGTGCTCGTCAGGGCCGGCGAGGAGGTCGACGTTTCCATCCTCCTGCTGTCTGGCGTCATAGCCCGGCAGAAGGATCTCTTGGACGGCCGGCGCCAGATCACCGAACTCCACGTCGCGGGCGACTTCACCGACCTTCACGGCTTCACGCTGAAGCGACTGGATCACGACGTCGTCGCCCTCTCCGCCTGTTCGATCGCCCTCTTTCCGCATCGCCGAATTCAGGAGATCACCGAGCAACACCCTCACCTGGGTCGCGTGTACTGGTTCCTGACCAACCTTGACGCCGCCATCCATCGCGAGTGGGAGGTATCCCTCGGCCGCCGCACCGCACTTGAACGGATGGCGCATCTGTTCTGCGAGCTTCAGGTGCGCCTCAAGTTGGTCGGCCTGGCCGACGACGGCGGCTACGCCCTGCCGCTGACGCAAGGCGCGGTCGCCGAGTGCCTCGGTCTGACGACGGTCCACGTCAATCGTACGCTCAAGCAGCTCAAGGACGATGGGGTCGCGGAGCTGCGTCGCGGCCGGCTTGCCATCTTCGACCTGGCCAGCCTTCGCCGTGTTGCGGGCTTCGACCCGGCCTATCTCTACCTTGAGAAGCGCAACCGGTGAGCGCTGAGACCGCTGGCGCCGCCGACGATGCGCTTCTTTCCCTGTTGGGCGCACTGGAAGCGCTTGGATACGACTTCGTGACGCCGCTCAATTCCACCCTTCGGACGGTGCGGTCGCGCCGGGAGGTTGCGCGCGCGGGAAATCTCAGGGACGTCCTGGGCTGGAGCCTTCCGTTCAGCCCAGGAAGCCTGGGCAGCGAGATTGAAGACCTGTTGCTCGCTGCCGACGCCGTTCGCGATGCGGGCGCGCAGCGCAGGGTCACCATCCGGGTCTCCCGCGTGGAAGGCGCTCTCTTCCTTCACTCCGCCTATCCGCCTGGGGAGAACGGCGGGGTTTTCCTAGGCCCCGACAGCTATCGCTTCGCGCGCTTCACGCGGTCCCAGCTACACGGCGGTCAGGTCCGGCGTGTGTGTGACATGGGCGCTGGCGCTGGGGTTGGGGGCATCACGGCCGCGAAAGCCCTGGGGGAGTTCGAGGAACTTCGCCTTACCGACGTCAATCCGACGGCGCTCCGCTTCGCACGGATCAACGCGGTCCACGCCGGGGTCGCAGCGACACCCCTCCAGGCCTCGGGCGCCGGCGCCGACGATGCAAGCTTCGACCTGATCCTGGCCAACCCGCCGTTCATCGCAGACAGCCAACGCCCGTACAGCGACGGCGGGGACGAGCTAGGCATCGAGCTGTCCGTCGCCTGGGCGGCACAAGCCATGGAACGGCTCATACCGGGGGGCAGGCTGCTCCTGTACACAGGCGCCCCCGTCGTGGACGGTGAGGACCGGCTGCGCGCGAAGCTGGAGTACGAGACCGCCGGTCGCGATTGTCGTCTGGAGTACGAAGAAATCGATCCGGACATCTTCGGCGGCGAGCTCCGCCGACCGGCCTACGCGACGGTCGAACGCATCGCGGCGATCGGGGCGGTCGTCACCCGTGCCTGATCCTCGATTTCATCGGCGAAGCTCGAACCTGAGCCCTTGCGGCCCGTTGAAACGGGATCATCCATGGAGATACCGATGTCCGACCAGAACCCTGAACGCCGTCCCGAACAGCAAGCCGGCGACACCCAACAGCGGCAGCCGGAGCAACAATCCCAGCAGAAGCATCACGACCCCCAGACGAGCGGAGGCGGCAACCTCGCCAGCCAGACCCCGACCGGCGGGACCAGCCAAGACAGCTTCGGCCAATCCGGCAAGCAAGGGTCTCCCGACCAGGCCGAACACAACGCGCGACCGGGTGGAGATGTTTGACCGGGGAGCTGTCCGATGCCCATATTCGGCCGCCCCGCGTCCGCCGGACCGGCCCTCCATCCTTTGTGAATCGCCCGAACCGGCCCCCACGCACGGCGTTGCCGGACCATGTCGATACGCACACTTGAGGACCTCCCAGGCTGGCCCGGAAGCGAGACGGGCATAGCCGCGGCGCTGCGGCGGATGTGCGAAATCATGGCCCCAGAGGGAGACGAGGCCGGGCTGGCTGAGCTTCAGGCCATGGCTGACCAGCTTCTCGACGCCTGTCCCGCGGTGGATGCGGCGAGCCTCGAGCACCGCCTGGGCTCGCTGTGTCGCGCCGTGGAAGCGCTCGGCCCGTGGGGCAAGACCTCAGACATCGTGGACCTCGCTGTGTGCTTCACGCGGCGACTCCACTAGCCGCCACATCTCCGGCGGCGCTCGTCACCGCTGGCGCAATCTGCCGAGGAGCCGTGATGGCCGACCATAGTCCTGACCCTGTCCCTCCGCCGCGGCCCACGTCGACCCCACGATTCCAGGGCCGCGTCGCCGTCATCACGGGCGCCGCGCGAGGGATCGGCCGCGCGCACGCGGTCTACCTCGCGCGGGAGGGCTGCGACCTCGTGCTCTGCGACATCCTCGAAGACCTGCCGGACGGCACGCCATACGAGAAGGCGACGCAGGCCGACTTCGACGAGACGGTGCGTCAGGTGGAGACCGAGGGTGTGCGGTGCGTTGCGGTCAAGGCCGACGTCGCCGATCCCGTCGCCGGGCGGGATCTCGTCGAACGGGCGACGCAGCAACTGGGTCGGCTGGACTTTCTCGTGGCCAACGCCGCGCTCACCCTCGAAGGGAAGCTCGCGGATATGGATCCCGTAACCTTCGCCACGGTGCTCCGGGTGAACGTGAACGGCGTCTTCCACGTGCTGGCTCCAGCGCTCAAAGCCATGACGGCGCAGCGGCGTGGCCGCATCGTCGTGATCGCCTCCGGCGCTGGCCGCAAGGGCGAGCCCGAGGCCGGGCCCTACGTCGCTTCGAAGTGGGCCCTCATCGGCCTTGCCAAGACCGCTGCCCTTGAAGCCGCCGAGAGTGGGGTAACGGTCAACGTAGTCCTGCCCGGACCGACGGATACGCCGATGATGGATGGGCCCCAACGCTGGAAGGAGGCCGTCCCCGAGAAGGACAATCCGACCCGCGCCGACTACATTGAGGCCAAGAAGGACGCCACGCCGATGGGCTATGCGTGGGTAAAGGCCGAAGACGTGGCCGCCGCCACGCTGTTCCTGCTCACCGACGAAGCCCGCTTCATCAGCGGCGATACATTGAGCATCGACGCTGCGGACGTCGCCACATGGACCTGATGGACGGGCGCAAGGCCTCAGGGTCGCCGCCTAGCCAAGACCCGCAGAGCGATCCCCATCGGCCGATCAATCCGCCTGATGCGGTCTCGACGGACCGCTTCGAGCTGCCGGCCTACATCTCCAATGGCCTTATCGGGCTGAAGGTGGTCGAGGCTCCGCTGGGCGGGGGCGTGGCGATGCTGAACGGCTTCGTCGGCGAACATCCGGAAGAGAAGATCGAGGCGGCCGCGCGGACCCCCTTCCCCCTGAGCGGCGACCTGAGCATCGACGGTGTGCGGATGTCGCAGTCGCCTCATCTGGCCACCGCCACGCGGCAGAGCCATGACTTCTCAAGCGGCGAGCTGACCACTCGCGGCGGCTTCCGCACCGCCTCGGCGAGGGCCGAGATCGAAGTACTCATGTTCTGCAGCCGCCGACGTCCGACCCTGGTTTGCCAGGAGATCAGGGTGACGGTCGACGCCGCCTGCAAGTTGCGGCTCAGCGCGGGCTTGGATGGGCGGGGGGTATATGGTCGCGAGGACGGTCTGCTGGCTGACAAGGCGCGCCTCGAGAAGGCCGAGATCGATGGCGCCCTGCGATGGGCGAGTCACGGCGGCCTAGCAGCCGCAGGCCTTGCGTTCGTGACGGAATTCCTCGGCGACGAGAAGGCGGAGCGCATACCCGACGCGCACGAGCAACTCTTGGAGAGTGCGTACGAGTTCGACGCCGAACCCGGCCGCACCTATCGCCTGCGCCAGATCACCAGCGTCGTATCGGACGGAGAGCATCACCAGCCGGAGTTGCAGGCGGCGCGCTTGGCCGCGATGGCGCGGCGTGATGGCTTCGACGCCCTTCGCCAGGAAAACCGCGACGAGTGGGCGGAGCTCTGGAAGAGCCGGGTTCGGCTCGTCGGGGCAGAGCCCCGCTGGCAGGCCTTGGCCGATGCGGCCTGGTACTACCTCAACGCCTCGACCCATTCCTCGGCCCTGGCGTCGACCTCGATCTTCGGGCTCGCGGCCTGGCCGGACTATCACTATTACTATGGCCACGTGATGTGGGACATCGAGACCTTCGTCGTCCCGCCCGTCACGCTGCTGCAGCCGCACGCCGCTGTCGCGCTTCTCAACTATCGATACGCTCATCGGAAAGGCGCGCGCGCCAATGCCGCGCTCTTCGGACGCCGTGGTCTCCAGTATCCGTGGGAAAGCGGCCGCTCCACCGGCCACGAGGCGGCGCCCCTGCCAGGGTCCGCAAGCTGGCGCGAAGACCACGTCTCGCTCGACGTCGCGCACGCCTTCGCCGTCTATTCTGACCTGACGGGCGACGAACGGTTTCGGCGGGAGAAGGCCGCGCCCGTGCTGGCCGGAGTCGCGGATTGGCTGGTGTCCCGCGCGCGCCGTACGCAGCGCGGCTTCGAGATTCCCCGCGCCATGGGCGTGGCTGAGCGCAAGGAGCCCTCGGACAATCCCGCCTTCGTCAACCTGTCGGCCAAGGTCGTCCTCCGCGAAGCGGTGCGGATCTGCGGAGACGCCGGACTTCCTGTGGACCCGGCCTGGACCGAGATCGCTGAAAGGCTCGTCCTGCCCATGGATGGTAACGCCGTGGTGTCACACGACGGCTACGCGCCGGACGAGGAGAAGGGCGAGACGCCCGACCCGCTGATGGGGATCTTCCCGTTGGATGGCGGACTCTCGGCGGACCAGGCGCAGGCCACGCTGGAGCTCTACCTCGCCAGGGCTGACGAATATGCCGGCAGCCCCATGCTGTCGGCCCTGCTCGGCGTCTGGGCGTCATGGTGCGGCGACCGCGACCGGGCGCTCCAGCTCCTCGACGCGGGCTACGGCCAGTTCGAACACGGCCGCTTCGGCCAGATCCTGGAGTACCGGCCGGACCGCTCCGACGGCCAGCCGCTCGCCGGGCCGTTCTTCGCCAACATCGGCGGGTTCGCCCTCGGTCTGATGTTAGGCTTCCCAGGCCTGATCCCCGACGGCGGCGATCCCGAACGCTGGGCCCGCCGGGACGCCGTGCTGCCCGCCGGGTGGGAAGCCATCGAAATCGATCGCATCTGGGTGCGTGGGCAGCCGATGCGGCTGATCGCCAGGCACGGCGAGCGCGCTCGGCTCGAGCCCGCTGACGGGTCGTGATCGCCCTACGACCGCTTCTCGGAGTTCAGGGCCCGTCGTCCACGGGGGCGGCGATGGCCCTTGTCCTCGGCGGCGTGACGCTCTTCTCGATATCCGACATCGCCGCCAAGCGGCTGAGCGCAGACCTGCCGTCACTGGAGATCACATGGCTGCGCTACGTGATGCTTTCGGCCGTCGCTGTCGCCTTTGCGCTCAGGGGCGGCTGGACGGTCTTTCGCGCCCACCAGCCGCGTCTTCAGCTCGTGCGGGGCCTCGCTCTGCTGGGGTCCGCCAGCTTCTTCCTGCTCGGGCTCAGCCGCCTCGGCGTGGCCGAGGCGACGGCTATATCCTTTGTGACGCCGGCGCTGATCACCGCCCTGTCCGTGCCGCTGCTGGGCGAGACCGTCGGCGTCCGTCGGTGGGCCGCGGTCCTGCTGGGCCTCCTGGGGGTCCTCGTGGTGGTGCGACCCGGCGGCGAGACCTTCCATCCCGCGGCAATGTTCTCGCTGGCGTCGGCGGCGTGCGGAGCGCTGGCGATGGTGGCGACGCGGCGACTGGGACCGAAGACGCGCGCCCGCACCACCCTGCTCTGGTCGGCGTTGACAGGACTCGCGCTGCTCAGCCTCACGGCTCCGGCCTGGTTCGAGCCGCCCACGCCGCGCCAGGTGATGCTCGCGGCGGCCATGGGCGTGGCTTACGCGCTGGGCCAGCTCTCGATGATCCTCGCCTATCGGCAGGCCGAGGCCTCGCTGCTCGCGCCCCTGACCTATGCGCAGCTCGTCACATCGACGGGACTGTCATGGGTCGTATTCGCAGCCGTGCCGGACGGGGTCACGCTGGGCGGGATCGCGATCATCCTGGCGTCGAGCGCCTACACACTCCATCGCGAGCAGGTTCGGCGCCGCGCGCTTGCGGCGGCGATGGTTACAGTCGCGCCGTGATGGCCGACGCGAGGCGCGCGACGTTCGCCTGCAGGCGCGCCAGGCCGTCAGCTCCGCCCGCCGCCTCGCTGTCGGGCAGCTTGGTGGGCGAGGCCAACTGTTCGAGCACAGACATCACCCGGGAATCCTCTCGCGCGATCTGATTGAGCACGGCCGACGTCACCATCTCCAGGGCCAGCAAGCGGGCGTGGGTGTCGTCCATGGCTTCGGTGCTGGACTCTTCGGTGTCCATGGCGGCTCTCCTGCGGCGGCTGAAACTCCCGACCCTACGCGCAGGCGCCGGGGCGCGTTCCGCGGACCAACGTTTGAGGCTTCAGCCGCCGGCCGTCCCGGCCGTGCCCGCGCGATTGGTCGCATAGCGAGGCTTCTCGTCGGCGATCTCGAACCATGGGATTTGGCTGCGCGTCCAGATGTGGAACTGCGGCACGACAGCCGACGGATCGTCGAGAGATGCCAATGTGACGTCGATAACATCCGGCTCTTCGTCGACCTGCATGGTGAGGTGCGCCCCGCAGGCTTCGCAGAAGCCTCGCCGCCCGAACGACGAGGAGCGCCAGATGCGCAGCGCGCCTCGGGTGACGCGAAAGGCGGCTGTTGGCACGCTCGCGTAGGCCAGGACGGGCGCCCCGGAGACACGCCGGCAGGTCTCGCAATGACAGTACCCAGGGTCGATCGGCGCGGCGGAAATCTCGTACCGGACTGCCCCGCACCCGCAGCCGCCGATCAGGAGCACGGAGGCGGCCATCTAGGCCAACGCCAGGTCTGGCTCGGCGGCCCAGTACCATCGGACCCCCGCGACCTGTCCCGCCCGATCGAGGACGATCACCTTCGCGTCGACGCCGGCCGAGGTCATCGCCTGGGCCAACGCATCGGCCTTGCGCTCAGCCGCGCCGCCTGCCCGGAACGCCAACGGCGCCAGACTTGCCGACGCCTCCAGAATCCACCCGGCGGGGACCGGCCGCACGCGAAACTCCACAGGATCCATGGTTCCCTTCCCGCACTTTCGCCGACTGCAATTCCCGAAGGGATCGTCGGTTCACTCGCATGTCTTTGGATGAGCTGAACCACCCGCCGAGGGACGTTGAGGGCCCGGGATTGCGCCCGGGAGAAGTTCGGCGCGACGCCTCAATCCGCGCCCGATATGGCTAGACGAGCGCCGCGTGAGGGTACCGCCCTGCCCGCCCGACGATCTGCTCCAGTTCGCTGCGCAAGGCCGGACCGATCGTCACCTCCGTGGCGCGACCTTCGAACCCCAGTGCGCGCGCGGCCGCGCGGAAGCGCGGGCCATGGCCCTCGTCGGCCGGCAGCGCGGCGTGGATGAGTTCGTGCGCGAGGACAGCCGCGACCATGACCGGATCGTCGATGAAGGGGGAGATCGTCACATGGCGAAAGCCCATACGGTCGCAAGTGGTGTAGCACGCCCCCAGCGTGCGGCGCGCGGGCGCCAGCGCGCCGACACCGAGCCGCACCCGAAGGGGGATCTCCAGCCCGTTGCGGGAGAAGATCGGCCGCAGCATCACCGCAACATGGGTCAGCCAGTGCTCGCGATTTGGCATGGCGGTGGCGTCCGTCGTTGACGGCAAGGCTTGCGGGATCACGACGCGATACGCCTGCGCCGTTGCGCCGAGATGGTGATGCTGGCCGTCAGGAAAGCCCCCAGGGAAAAACACTGGAAATCCGTGACGCAAAGCTCGGCCGCCGCAGAAGTTCCGGCGTTTGCGAAACATCTAGAATCGCCCTGCCGCGTCTTTGCGCTGAGCGCCAACCTTACGAAAATACAACTAAATCAGTAGCTTCTCATTTGATGCGGCAAGGAACGCCGTGCCCAACCTGACATTCTCGCTAGGCCAGAGTGTGGGAGGTCATGTGTCTGTCGCGTTTGAAGTTTCGCAGCCCGCCGGGCCCATCCATGTATTGGAGCGCGCCGTCTACCGGGGGCCACATGTCTATGGCCCGATCCCCATGGTGCGCATCCGCGTCGACCTCGGCGCGCTGGAGGCCTGGCCTTCCAACACCCTTGAGGGATTCAACGCCGCACTACTGGGGGCGCTGCCGGGTCTCGCGGGCCACGCTTGCAGCCTGAGACGCGCGGGGGGCTTCGTTGAACGGCTGAACCAAGGCACCTGGTTCGGGCACGTCGTTGAACATGTCGCCATCGAGTTGCAGGCGCGCGCCGGCCTCGGCGTCAGCAAGGGCAAAACTCGTTCGGTCAAGGGGCGGGCCGGCGTCTATGACATCCTCTTCGAGTACGCCGAGGAAGAAGTCGGCTTATTGGCCGGGCGCTTTGCGCTACAGCTTGCGCATGGCTTGCTGCCGGCCAAGCTTCGCGGCCTGGTCGGGCTCGAGCTCCTGTCGCGCGAGCCGGCGTTGGAGCCGTTCACGGCTGACGCCGCCGTCGAGCGGCTACGTCGCCTGGAACGGCGCCGGGGTCTGGGCCCCACCACCGGCTCCATCGTCGCGGAGGCGAAGAGGCGCGGCATCCCCGTCATGCGGCTGGACGAGCAAAGCCTGGTCCAGCTTGGCTGGGGACGACACCAGCAGCGGATCCGCGCCAGTATTACGGGCCGGACCTCCTTCGTCGGTGTGGACACCGCGTCGAACAAGGATCTCACCAAGACGCTCCTCGCCCAGTCCGGTATCCCCGTTCCCCGGGGCGCGGTGGTGCGTAGCGCCGACGAGGCGATCAAAGAAGCTCGGCGTCTGGTTGGCCCGGTGGTCGTAAAGCCCCTGGACGGCAATCATGGAAGAGGCGTGACCACCAACCTCGTGGACGACGAGGGCATCCGCCGCGCCTTCGTCGTGGCGGCTGCAATCAGCCCCAGGGTCGTCGTCGAACAGCATTTCGATGGCAACGACCACCGTCTGCTCGTGGTCAATGGCGAGCTCGTGGCGGTCGCAGAGCGAGTTCCCGCGCATGTCATGGGCGACGGCAAGCGGACAATCGCGGAGCTGATCGACGAGGTGAACCGCGACCCCCGCCGAGGTGACGGACACGAGAAGATGCTGACGCGGATCAAGGTCGATGCGCTGGTGAAGAGCCTGCTTGCGGCGCACGGCCTGAGCCTCGACGACGTGCCGGCGGCGGGCCAGCGCGTGTTGCTGCGCAACACAGCCAACCTCTCGACGGGGGGCACGGCGGTTGACCGCACCGACGACATCCACCCGGACAACGCCTGCATCGCGGTGCGAGCTGCGATGACGCTCGGGCTCGACATCGCGGGCATCGATTTCATGTGCCCCGACATCTCCAAGTCCTGCCGCGAGATCGGCGGCGGAGTGGTCGAAGTTAACGCGGCGCCAGGATTCCGCATGCACCTGGAGCCGAGCGAGGGGCGGTCGCGGCCGGTGGCGCCGGCCGTCGTGCGGATGCTGTTCCCGAGCGGTGAAACGGGCCGCATTCCGATATTCGCCGTTACTGGCACCAACGGGAAGTCCACAACCGCCCGGATGCTGGCCCACATCCTGCGTCAAGAGGGACGGAGCGTCGGCCTCACGACGACCTCGGGCGTGTACGTCAACTCCGAGCTGGTCATGAAGGCCGATGCCTCCGGTCCCCGCAGCGCGCGCATGGTGCTGCGCGACCCGATGGTCGAGGCGGCCGTGTTCGAAGTGGCGCGCGGGGGCCTACTCCGCGAAGGGCTCGCCTTCGATAGTTGCGACGTCGGAGCCGTGACCAACATCGCTCCCGACCACCTCGGCGTGAAAGGGGTCGACACCGTCCAAGACCTGGCGTGGGTGAAGTCGGTGGTCGTCGAGAACGTCGCCCCGTCGGGCGTCAGCGTCCTCAACGCTGACGACGTGCTAGTGGCCCGCATGCGGCGCAGGGCCGGCGGAAGTCCAGCCTTCTTCTCGCTGCGCGGCGGCGAAACCATGCCGGCGTTCCTTCGCGAGCATATCGAGCGTGGCGGCCTAGCGGTCGTGCGCGAGGCCAGCGGCGCTGGCGGCGAGATCGTGGTCCACCAGGATGGCCGCCGCAGGCCGCTCATGCGGGCTGGCGAGATCCCAGCCACGCTGGGCGGCTTGGCCGAATTCAACGTGCAGAACGCACTGGCCGCGGCCGGCATGGCGATCGGCGGCGGCGCTTCGCTGCAGACGGTGCGCCTCGCGCTTGCCACGTTCGGCGCCTCCTACGAGCAGAATCCCGGGCGGCTCAACATCTTCGACGGACACGGCTTCCGGGTGATCATGGACTACGCGCACAACCCCGCCGGCCTGGTGGCGCTGCGCGATCTGCTGGTGAAGCTGAGACCGACCTACCGGCGCCAGATCGGCATGGTCTGCGTGCCGGGTGATCGGCGTGACGAGGACCTGCGGGCGATGGGCGAAATCGCCGCCCACACCTTCGACGAGATCGTGCTGCGGGAAGATCCCGGCCGTCGCGGCCGCGCGGAAGGCGAGATCATCGCGCTGATGGCCGAGGGCGCGCAACGCGCCGGCGCCCCAGCGCACAGGATCCACCGCGTGCCCGACGAACTGGCGGCGGCGGAAGCCTGCATGAGCATGGCGCGGCCTGGCGACTTGGTGGTGCTCACACCGACTGAAGTCGACGAGATGTGGCGCCACGTGCTGGCCTTTAGCGCCACGAACCGGCCCGAGGAGATCCCGCCGCCGGAAATTCTTCGGCCCGGAGCGTCGAAGCCGGAAATTCCGGCCATATACGCGGAGACGCCTGCGTCTTGGGTGCGGCATGCGTGAGCGGACCGGCTGGTCTGTCATCCTGCATGGCGGCTGCAAGCCCATCGGCCGAGACCAAATGGAGCCGAACCGCGCCGGCCTCAGTGCGGCGCTGAGCGCGGCCGTGGGCTGGTTGGAATCTGGAGGATCGGCACTCGACGCCGTCGAGTCCGCGGTGATGAGGATGGAGGACGATCCCACCTTCAACGCCGGCCAGGGTTCGGTTCGACGCGCTGACGGTTCAGTCGAAATGGATGCGGCGATCATGGACGGGACGGACTTGTCCATCGGCGCGGTCTGCGTCGTCCGAGACGTACGCAATCCCGTCCGCATCGCCCGCGAGTTGCTCGACGCGCGGGAGACGCTGATCGCAGGGGAGAACGCCGCGCAGCTCGCGCCGACACGTTCACCGGCGGTCGGGCCTACCGCGCTTGCCGGCGGCGATACGGTCGGCTGCGTCGCGCTCGATACGGCGGGACGCATCGCCGTCGCCGTGTCGACCGGCGGGCTGACCCACGCACGACCTGGCCGGATCGGCGACACGCCCCTGCCCGGCTGCGGCTTCTACGCCGATAGTTTCGTCGGCGGCGTGGCGGCGACGGGTGTCGGCGAAAGCATCAGCCGCACGCTGCTGGCCGCCCGAACCATCGTGGCGCTGGAGGCCAGCCAGCCTCCGCAGGCGGCCGTGGAGGCGGCGCTGCTCCACCTCGCTCGCGTAGGTGGAGACGCGGGTTTGATCGCCATGGATCGCACCGGCCAGATCGGATGGAGCCATACCGGCGACCAGTTCGCCGTCGGATGGGCGCGCGGCCCATCGCCGATCCTTCACGTCGAGATCGCCGGCGTAGAGGATACGCATGGCTGAGGGTGTTCTGATCGCGATCGGCGGCCATGAGGACAAGGACGGAGAGCGGACGATCCTGAAGGAGGTCGCCCAGCGGATGCGGGGAGACGTGCTGGTCCTGGCCACCGTCGCGAGCCATGAGCCGGAGGGCTACTTCGAAGCCTACGAGCGCGCCTTCTCCGATCTCGGGGTCAAGGAGTTGCGCGAGCTTTACGTCCAGGAGCGCCCCGAGGCGGCCGACGCGGAAAAGCTGAAGGTCTTCGAAGGCGCCGCAGGCGTGTTCTTCACCGGCGGCGATCAACTGCGCATCTCGAGCCAGATCGGCGACACGCCGGTCGAGGCCGCTGTTCGCAAGCTCCTCGCCGAGGGCGGCGTGGTCGCTGGAACCTCGGCCGGTGCGTCCATGATGAGCGACACCATGTTGGTGCGCGGGGCGAACCAGGAATCCTACCGCATTGGCGACCTGCACATGGCGCCGGGGCTGGGCCTGGTGCGCGACATGATCATCGACCAGCACTTCGCCGAGCGCGGTCGGATCGGCCGCCTGTTGGGGGCCGTGGCGCACAATCCGCGGGTGCTCGGCGTTGGTATCGATGAGGACACCGCGGTCATAATCGAACGCGGACTGATGCGGGTGATCGGCTCCGGCGCTGTCTATTGCGTCGACGGGGCCTCGCTCAGCCACTCCAACATCGCCGAGGGCAAGACTGAGCAGGCGCTGTCGATGCACGACGTCGCACTGCACGTGCTGAGCGCCGGCGACGAACTCTGCTTGCAGACCCGCCGGCCCAGGGCGGCATCCTGACATGCCCCCTCCCCTCGCCAGTTGCAGGCTGCTGGAACGGGCCGGACCGCGTCACGTTCGCCCCATCCGTTTTGCGAGGTTCATCGAGTGCCCATGACGCGCGCCCACTGCGCCGCCTACGGCTTCGCCATTTTCCAGGAAGGGGACGCCTGGGTGTGGGAGTCATACGGCCCCGACGGCCGGCTGCGCGCATCCGGTCGGGCGCCGACAAGAGCGACCGCCGCCGCCTTCGTGGTGCGCGAGATCACCCGCAGCGAACGGAGCTGCGCTTCGCAGGCAGCCTAGGCGGTGACGCCGGCTCGCACCGACGCCACCCTTCCTTCAGGCCTTCGCGTCCAGGTCGACCTTGAGTTCGCGCGGCCAAAACCGCAGCGGTCCGCAGGCGTCGATGAAGGCTCTCGCATCCTTCGCCGACGCCAGCTTCAGGCACCCTTCGTCCAGGTCCGGCAGCAGGCCAGCCTTCTCGAACAGCCGTTCGGCCGCTTCGCTGTAGCCGATGAACTTGCAGTGGCCGAAGGCGTCGTTGACGAAGTCCTTCGCCGCCCCATCACCCGCCAGCAGCGCCGCCCCTTCCGGAGAGGCCAGCACGGCCACGGCATCGAATAGCACCGACGGTCCGCCATCGATCTTCTGCCGCGCCGGAACGAGCTGGCCGTCGGAGAGGACCGCGCCGGCAATCTTCGGGGCCACGACCTCGACCACAGCACCGGCCTTCGCCGCGGCCTTCACCAGGGCGTCATAAAGCGCCGCGTCGGCGCCGTCGGTGAGCAGGACACCCAGCTTGCGGCCCATCAGCGAGCCGGGCCCACGCTGGACGATACTAAGCGCGGGTGACGGGGGCAGGTCTTCGCGGGTCGGCTGGGCGGCCTGGGCGGGCAGCGGCAGCTCTGTCAGGCCGAGGCCGTTGGCGACCGTGCCGGCGAGGCCGGGATCGATGTTGATCAGGTGGGAGACCATCCGCGCCCGGATGTCGGGCCGCTCCACCTTGCTGAGCTCGAAGGTCAGGGCGTCGCCGATATGCTTCTGCTCGATCGCCGTCTGGCTGAGGTAGAACTGGCGCGCCTGGCTGTAGTGGTCAGCGAAGCTTTCCGCCCGCAGCCGAACCTTCGGCCCGTCCGCCTCTTCGGTGAAGCTGCGAAAGCCACGCTCGGGGTTCTCTCGCGGGCCGCCTTCGGCGCCCCAGCTATTGGGCTCGTAGTTCACGCGCCCCTTCGGATTGAAGAAGGCCATGTGGCCGTCCTGCTGGAAGTTCGCGAACGGGCACCGCGGCGCATTGATCGGCAAATGGGTGAAGTTCGGGCCGCCCAGCCGCTTCAGCTGGGTGTCCAGGTACGAGAAGTTCCGCCCCTGGAGCAGCGGATCGTTCGAGAAGTCGATCCCGGGCGGAACGTTCTGGGTGCAGAACGCCACCTGTTCAGTCTCCGCGAAGAAGTTGTCGACCACCCGGTCCAGCACCAGCCGGCCGACAACCCGCACCGGAAGGATTTCCTCGGGAATGATCTTCGTCGGGTCGAGCACGTCGAAGTCGAACTGGTCGGCGAAGTCCTGGTCGAACAGTTGCAGCCCGAGATCCCATTCGGGAAAGGCCCCCAGGTTGATCGCGTCCCAAAGATCCCGGCGGTGAAAGTCCGGATCGGCGCCATTGATCTTCACCGCCTCGTTCCAGACCACCGACTGCAGGCCCAGTCTTGGCTTCCAGTGGAACTTCACGAACGTCGAGCGTCCCTCCGCATCGAGCAGGCGGAACGTGTGGACCCCGAACCCCTCCATGAACCGATACGATCGCGGGATCGTCCGGTCGGACATGATCCACATGACCATGTGCATGCTCTCAGGCGTTAGCGAGATGAAGTCCCAGAAGTTGTCGTGTGCGGTCTGCGCCTGCGGGAATTCCCGGTCCGGCTCCGGCTTGGCGGCGTGCACAACGTCGGGGAACTTGATCGCGTCCTGGATGAAGAAGACGGGGATGTTGTTCCCCACCAGGTCCCAGTTGCCTTCGCGGGTGTAGAGCTTGACGGCGAAGCCGCGCACGTCTCGCGCCAGGTCGAACGACCCCTTGTTGCCGACGACGGTGGAAAAGCGGACGAAGGCCTCCGTCCGCTCGCCGACACGCTGGAATATGTCCGCGCGGGTGATGTCGGCCAGCGACTCCGTCAACTCGAAGAAGCCGTGAGCGCCATAGCCGCGCGCATGAACGACCCGCTCTGGGATCCGTTCGTGGTCGAAGTGGAAGATCTTTTCCCGGAAATGGAAGTCTTCCAGCAGCGCGGGCCCCCGCGCGCCTTGGCGGAGGGTGTTCTGATCGTCCGCAACCGGCGCGCCCTGGCTCGTGGTCAGGGTCGCGACATCGGCGCCAGCGATCTGATGGGTCTCGCCCCCCAACGCCTGGGGCTCTGCGTAGCTTTCGGACAGCTTCGGGCCAAGCGGCGGCTTGGCAGGTGGATCGGCCACCTTGCCCTTATTGCGGGACGTGGTTTTCGGAGGCGTCTTGGCCATGTTTTGGAACCCTGGGCTGAAAGGTTCAGCCGCAACGGCGCCGGCGCCGCCCTGTTCCTGGTCGCCTCAAATGGTAGGAGCCGGCGGCTCTAGTTTTCGGCGGCCGGAGGCGCGGGCGCGAAGAGCGACAGGAAACTGGACGGGGCGCCGAACAGGAGAAGGAAAAGCATGGCGCGGCTAACGCCTTGACGAAGCCGAGGGTTGCGCAGCCGTATGGAACCGACCAGCAGGGCTGGTTGGATAACTCAGGCTAGGGCAACGTCTTAGAGCGCGATGGCGCAACCTGGGCCTTGCCGACGTCTGCCCGTTCGCGACCTCACTGATTGTCGGCGCGCTCTGCGCCCTGACGGCCTTCTCCGAAAGCCCCTGGTAGGCGCGCTACGCGATGCCCGGCATGGCCGCCGTTCGGACTGAGCCCGGCGGAGGACCAGCAACTCGCGGGCCTGCTCATGTGGATTCCTGGCGGGCTGGTGCATGTCGGGGCCACGCGGGGCTTTGGTGGGCCGCGCGATGGGCCGATCAAGGCAACATATGAGGCCCGCCGGAACAGCGCCCAACACGAGCCGCTTTCGGTTCCCATTCAAGGGAGTCGACATGTCGGACGGATACGCCGAGCGCGAGCCGGACGAGTCGCCTGACTGCCGGGGTCCATCGCGCCACGTGGGCAAGGAAGTCGCACGATGTCTGAAATGATCCGCCCCCTCTCCGTCGTCACCGGCGCCTCGTCGGGCATCGGGTACGAACTCGCCAAGCTCTGCGCACAGGATGGGTTCGACCTGATCATTGCCGCCGACCGGCCGGAGTTGGTCGAGGCCGCGCAGGCGCTCGAGGCGCTAGGGGCGCGGGTCGAGCAGGTGCAAGTCGACCTTTCCACCATCGAAGGCGTCGATCGCCTGCTGTCGGTGATCGGCGACCGTCCGGTTGATCATCTCATGGCCAACGCCGGCCATGGACTGGGACATGCCTTCCTGGAACAGGACGTCGCTGACTGGCGGCACGTGATCGACACCAACATCACGGGCACCCTTTATCTGGCGCAACACGTCGTCCGCCGCATGGCCGAGCGGGGTCAGGGAATGGTGCTGTTCACGGGCTCGATCGCCGGCCTGATGCCCGGCACGTTCCAGGCGGTCTACAACGGCACCAAGGCGTTCATCGACAGCTTCGCCTGGGCGCTGCGCAACGAGCTGAAGGACACCGGCGTCAGCATCACCACCCTGCTGCCCGGGCCGACTGACACCGACTTCTTCGAGCGCGCCGACATGCTCGACACCTCGGTAGGCCAGGGCAAGAAGGACCACCCGGCCATGGTCGCCAAAACCGGCTACGAGGCCATGAAGAAGGGCGAAGGCGACGTGGTCGCCGGCTGGAAGAACAAGCTTCAGGCCGTGATGGGGGCAGTGACGCCCGAAAGCGTCAAGGCCGAAATGCATCGCAAGATGGCCGAGCCCAAAGGCGACGGCGAAATCTACCAGAAGCCCCTAGGCTAGCGCCTGGCTTCGCGGGGCCCAGCATTGTAGGCTAATACAACGCTATATCTATCTGATTTAGACGACTTATTCCCTATTCCCACTCGATTGTGCCGGGCGGCTTGCTGGTGACGTCGTAGACGACGCGATTCACGCCGCGGACCTCGTTGATGATGCGCGTGGCGCAGCGGCCCAACACGTCCCACGGGAATTCGAAGAAGTCGGCCGTCATGCCGTCGGTGGAGGTCACGGCCCGGAGGGCCAGAACGCTTTCGTACGTCCGCGCATCGCCCATGACGCCCACGGTCTTCACCGGCAGCAGGACGGCGAAGGCTTGCCAGATGCTGTCGTAGAGGCCGGCCTTGCGGATCTCGTCGAGATAGATGGCGTCGGCCTGCTGGAGGATGGCGACCTTCTCGCGCGTGATCT
Organism: Phenylobacterium sp.; assembly: GCF_024508875.1. Taxonomy (GTDB): domain Bacteria; phylum Pseudomonadota; class Alphaproteobacteria; order Caulobacterales; family Caulobacteraceae; genus Phenylobacterium. Next base: position 73,185 of record NZ_JANINU010000330.1, on the reverse strand, counting down.
CGCCGGGGATGCGGATGGCAAGGCCCGGCCCCGGGAACGGGTGACGGCCCACGAACTGCGGCGGCAATCCCAGCTCGACGCCCAGGGCGCGGACCTCGTCCTTGAAGAGCTCGCGCAGCGGCTCGACGAGCTTCAGCTTCATGTAGTCCGGCAGGCCGCCTACGTTGTGGTGGCTCTTGATTACGGCTGAGGGGCCGCCGCGCGCCGAGACGCTCTCGATGACGTCGGGATAGAGCGTGCCCTGGGCCAGGAAGGCCGCGCCCTCGATCTTCGCGCTCTCCTTGTCGAAGACGTCGATGAACAGGCGCCCGATGGTCTTGCGCTTGGTTTCGGGGTCGGTGACGCCGGCCAGTTCACCCAGGAAAAGATCAGACGCATCAACATGAACCAGCGGAATGTTGTAGTGATCGCGGAACATCGTGACGACCTGGGTCGCCTCGTCCTTGCGCAGCAGGCCGGTATCGACGAACACGCAGGTGAGCTGATCGCCGATGGCCTCGTGGATCAGGACGGCGGCCACCGAGCTGTCGACGCCGCCCGAGAGGCCGCAGATCACCTTGGCCTCGCCCACCTGCTCGCGGATCTTGGCGACCTGCTCCTGGCGGTAGCTGGCCATGGTCCAGTCGCCGGAGAGGCCGGCGATGCGGTGGGTGAAGTTACGCAGCAACAGCGCGCCGCGCGGGGTGTGGGCGACCTCGGGGTGGAACTGTATGCCGTAGAAGCGTCGGCCCTCGTCGGCGATCATGGCGAAGGGCGAGCCTTCCGAGGTGGCGACCACCTCGAAGCCCGGCGGGATGGCCGTGATCTTGTCGCCGTGGCTCATCCAGACCGTCTCGGTGTGGCCGAGGTCCCCCAGGCCTTCCAGCAGCGGCGACTGCTTCTGCACCTGGATCTCGGCGCGCCCGAACTCGCGGTCGTGACCGCTCTCCACGGCGCCGCCCAACTGGGCGCACATGGTCATTTCGCCGTAGCAGATGCCGAGCACTGGGACGCCGAGCTCGAAGATGCGCTGCGGGGCCGAGGGGCTGTCATCCTCATGGGCGCTGGCCGGGCCGCCGGAGAGGATCACCGCCTTGGGGGCGAAGCTGTCCAGCATCGGCTCGACCTTGTCGAACGGATGGATCTCGCAATAGACGCCGCTCTCGCGCAGGCGGCGGGCGATAAGCTGGGTCACCTGGCTGCCGAAGTCGACGATCAGGACGCGTTCGTGATGGGTTTTGGCGTGGGGAGATTGGGTCATCGGGCCTTTTCCAGCACGGCCACATAGAAGCCGTCGGTGTTGGAGGATCGGGGCGTCAGGCGCAGGTCGCCGGCCGGGGTCAGGAGCCGCGCTAGGTCGGGCGCCGAGGCGGCCGGCCTGCGTGCGAAATCGGGGTGGCGTGCGAGGAACGCCTCGACGCGGTCCTCGTCCTCCTCGGGAAGCACCGAGCAGGTGACGTAGACGATCCGGCCGCCGGGCTTGAGGTATTTCGTCCCCTCTTCCAGCACCTGGTCCTGGTCCTGCTGGCGCTTGGCGAGCGCGTCGGGGGTCAGGCGCCACTTGGTGTCGGGGTGGCGACGCCATGAGCCCGTGCCCGTGCAGGGGGCGTCGATGAAGACGAGGTCCATCCTTCCCTGGAGGTCCTTGAGCGGATCCTTGTTGAGGGGCGTGCGGACCTGGAGGTTGCGGACGCCGGCGCGCTCTCCCCGGCGGACAGTATCGGTGAGGCGGCGCGCATCGCTGTCGTAGGCGTAGATCTGGCCCGTGTTGGCCATCTCGGCGGCGAGGGCGAGGGTCTTGCCACCACCGCCGGCGCAGAGGTCGAGCACCTGCTGGCCTTTCACGTCGCCGGCCATTGCGGCGGCGAGCTGGGAGCCCAGGTCCTGCACCTCGAACCAGCCCTTGCCGAATTGCGGGATCGCCTCGACCGCGCCCGACCGGGCGGCGGCGTCCGGCGCGGCGATGCGGATCGCGTTCGGCGAAAGGCCCGGCCGCTCAGGATCGAAGGGCGCCAGCGCCTTCAGCGCGCGATCAGGATCGGTCTTCAGCGTGTTGACTCGCAGGTCGACCGGCGCGCGCTCGGCCAGCGCCGCCCCCTCCTCGCCCCGTGCGTCGCCGAAGGCGCGGGCGAACGAGGCGTCGAGCCAGGCGGGGTAGTCGCCGCGGACGTCCGGAGGGGCGGCGTCGAGGTCGGCCGCGCCGCGCAGGGCGGACCATTCGGCGTCGGTGAGCTCGCCCGGCCCGTGCGGCGCGTCGGCCGCGGCCTCGGCGATCTTCTCGACCGGCCAACCCCAGGCGAAGGCGAGGACGCCCAGGACGGCGGCGCGCGCGCTCTCGTCCCCCATGCGCCAGGCCAGCGAGCGCTTGCGGCGCAGGACGTCGAGGACCAGGCCGGAGACCCACGCGCGGTCCTTGGCGCCCGCGTACCGCGCGGCGTCGCCCCAGGCCTTGAGAGCGAGGCGAACGGGCCTGTGCCGCGTCTCGATCTCGGTCAGGACCTCAATGGCCGCCGAAAGGCGTCCGCCGTCGCGCATCAAGTCACCTGAAGAGGGCCACGAGCACCATGACCAGGCCGATCATGGCGACGAGCCAGACGAGGGTTCTCAGCAGGGGGACGCCGGAGGCGTAGAGCGGCGCGTAGAGCGCTCGCCCCGCGACGTAGGCGATGGAGCCATAGACCGTCAGGCTGCCGCCGAGCTTGCCGGCGACGGCGCAGGCCAGTACGGCGGCGGCGAAGAAGGGGAAGGTCTCGGCGAAGTTCCAGAAGGCGCGATCGAGCCGCGCGGCCACCCCGCCCAGCGGCATGGGCGTGTCGCGCGGTCCGGCCGCCCACTTCAGGTCGCCCTGGTGAGCGCGGGCCGCCGCAGCGGCCCACAGGAGCTGGACCAGCCCCACGACAATCGCAACGCCCAGGAGCTTCAGCTCCAGGGCAAGATCCCCACCCATTCCTCGCCTCCCAGGTCCGTTCTAGACGGCGCTCGGATAGTTCGGCGCCTCGCGCGTGATCATCACGTCGTGGACGTGGCTCTCGCGCAGGCCCGCGCCCGTGATGCGGATGAACCGCGCTCGCTTGCGGAACTCTGGCAGGGTCGGCGCCCCGACGTAGCCCATGGCCGCGCGCAGGCCGCCCACCATCTGATGCAGGATCGGCGCGATCGGGCCCTTGTAGGGCACCTGACCCTCGATGCCCTCGGGCACGAGCTTCAGCGCGTCCTTCACGTCCTTCTGGAAGTAGCGGTCCGCGGACCCCTGCCCCATGGCGCCCACCGAGCCCATGCCGCGGTACGACTTGTAGCTGCGGCCCTGGTACAGGAAGACCTCTCCGGGGGCCTCGTCGACGCCCGCAAAGACCGAGCCCATCATGGCCACCGAGGCGCCCATGGCGAGCGCCTTGGCGAGGTCGCCCGAGTACTTGATGCCGCCGTCGGCGACGATCGGCACATCCGAGCCTTCCGCCGCGCGGACCGCATCCGCGATGGCGGTCAACTGGGGCACGCCCACGCCGGCGACGATGCGGGTGGTGCAGATCGAGCCCGGACCGATGCCCACCTTCACCGCGTCGGCGCCGGCGTCGATCAGGGCGCGGGCGGCGTCGTAGGTGGCGATGTTGCCAGCGACGATCTGCACGCGGTTGGTCTCGCGCTTCACGCGCTGGACAGCATCGGCGACGCTGGTGTTGTGGCCGTGGGCGGTGTCGATGACGACCACGTCCACGCCGGCGTCCACCAGCGCCATCGAGCGCTCGAAGCCGGCGTCGCCGACCGTGGAGGCCGCGGCGACCAGCAGGCGGCCCTGGGCGTCCTTGGCCGCGAACGGGTGAGCCTGGGACTTCTCCATGTCCTTCACGGTGATCAGGCCAACGGCGCAGTAGTCGTCGTCCACCACGATCAGGCGCTCGATCTTGTGCCGGCGCAGGAGGTCGCGCGCCTCGGCCTGGCTGACGCCCTCGCGGACGGTGACCAGGTTCTCCTTGGTCATCAGCTCCTTGACCGGGATGTCGTCGCGGCCCTCGAAGCGCATGTCGCGGTTGGTGAGGATGCCCACCAGCTTGCCGCGGGCGTCCACCACCGGGAAGCCGGAGATATGGCGCCGCGCCTTGATCTGGCGGACCTCGCCGAGGCTGGTCTCGGGGGCGATGGTCAGCGGATTGATGACCATGCCGCTCTCGTAGCGCTTCACCTCACGGACGTGGTCGGCCTGCTCCTCGACGGTGAGGTTGCGGTGCAGGACGCCGATGCCGCCGGATTGCGCCATGGCGATGGCCAGGCGGCTCTCGGTGACCGTGTCCATGGCGGCCGACACGAGCGGGATATTCAGACTGATTTCGCGCGTGAAGCGGGTCGAGACGTCCACCTGGGTGGGCATGACGTCGGACGGGCCGGGTTCGAGCAAAACGTCGTCGAAGGTGAGACCTTCTCGGATCTCCATGCGACTCTCCATTTTGCGATCCGCGTATAGGGGCTCGGCGCCCGAGGGAGCAAGGGGCCTGAAGGGGGCGTTCATGCGATTGCGGGCTCCTGTGCGGAATGGGCGCGGCGGACGAGGCCGAAAGTCATGGCGAACATGACCAGGCAGAGGGTCGAGGTGCCGACGATGGCGAGGGTCGGCGAGCGCTCCAGCGCCAGCGCGAACAACGCCGGGCCGAACACCTGGGCGATCAGCGCCGGCCTACCGATCAGGGCGGATCGGTAGGCATAGCCCGAGGGACCGTAGAGGCTGAGCGGCAGGACGCCCTTGGCGACCGTGAGCATGCCGTTGCCGGCGCCCTGCCCGATTGCCATCAGCGGCCCGGCAGGCGCGCCGAGGGTGAGCAGCGCCGCAGCGCCCGCCGGATGCATCAGGGTGGCGACGCGCGTGGTGGCGAGCGGCGGCAGGCGACGCAGCACCGTGAACTCCAGGAAGCGCATTGTCACCGCGGCCACGCCCAGGAGACCGGCGGCCGCCGCAGCGGCCTGGGGCGACAGGCCGAAGGCGGCCAACAGCCGGGGCAGGTGCGCGCTCATGCACGTCGAGATGAACCACGCGCAGGCGAAGAGGACCGCGAGCTGGATCATCGAGCGATCCCAGCGAACCTGCGCATGCAGGGCTTCCGTACGCCGGCCCTGGCCTGGTGTCCTCGGGCAGACCCAGGCGGTCAGCGGCAGGCAGACGGCGATTTGCACCACCGCCCAGACGAAGTGGGTCCCGCGCCAGCCCACCTGCTCGGCGAGCCAGCTCGTCAGGGGCCAACCCACCACCGAGCCGAGCCCTCCGATCAGGGCGACGGCGGTGATCGGTCGCCGCGCGCTCTCCCCGTAAAGCGAGACGAGAATGGCGAAGGGCGTGGGCGACAGGCCCAGCGCCTGGCCCAGGCCGACCACCGCCATCCCGAGGGCAAGGCCGACGCCATCGCGGGCGAAGCCGACCAGCACGAGGCCCGCCGCCAGGGCGACATGCGAGGCCAGCAGCACCCGTTTGCCGCCGCGCTCCTCGATGAACCGGGCGACCTGGGGCGCGATCAGCGCCGGGACCGCGAGCGACACCGAGACCATGGCGAAGACGAACGTCGCCGACAGATGCAGGTCCCGACCGATGGCGTCGCCCAGCACCCCCATCAGGTAGAAGCTGGACGCGAAGGCGGCGATCTGGCCAAGGCCGAAGCCGGCGACGACGAGGCTCTGCGGGCGGTTCATGGCGCCGGCTTCTCGAAGACGATGAAGTCGCCGTAGGTCGGCTTCTCCACGATGGCGCCGGCGGCGAGGTCGGCGTCGATGCGGGCGAAGCCGTCGTCGAGCTCGGCCTCGGTCATGTGCTCGAAGACCGAGACGGCGCGCAGCTTCAACCGCGCCACAAGGGCGGCGATCTCGCCGTCGAAGGGGACCTCCATCTGGACGGCGGCGATCGTGCGGAAGCCGGCGGCCTCGAACAACGCGATCGTTTCCGCCTCGGTAGGAAACATCGCGCGCTCGACGTCGTGGCTGCGCGGGAAGTACCTGCGCCACCAGTGGTCGGGGATGCGATCCTTGAAGGTGCTGCGAAGGATCAGGCGGCCCCCCGGCTTCAGAACCCGGGCGATCTCGCGCGCCGCGGCCGGCTTGTCGGTCACATGGTGATACGAGAGGAACATCAGCACGAAGTCGGCGGAGACGTCCGGCCGTGGGATCGCCTCGGCGCGACCGGCTAGGTAGGTCACCCGCGGGTGGCGGCTGTCCGCCTCTGCGATGCGACGCATGCCGCCGGCGGGCTCGACGCCGTGGATCGGGCCCCCGAAGGTCTCCGCAAGAGCCGGGGTGAAGCGGCCCGTCCCCGAACCGAGGTCGATGCCGACGAGGGGCCGGCGATCCGGCAGATGGCCCGCGAAGGTCGCCATGTAACTGGCGATCGCCGCAGCGGGCAGGATGCGCCCCTGCGCGTAGGTCTGGTGCTGAACCTGGTTGTAGTCGACCGGAGCGAGCGGCGGAGCGGGTGGGTCGGGTTCCATGGCCAGCTAGTGCCCGGGTTGCTGATTTGAGGAAATCGACTAATTTGCGCTCTAATGTTCGAAAATCTCACATCTACCGCCCTGCCCTCGCTGAATGCCCTGAGAGCCTTCGAGGCGATGGCGCGCACGGGCCGGGTCACGCTCGCGGCCGAAGAGCTGCGCGTGACCCACTCGGCGGTGAGCCGCCAGGTGAAGGCGCTGGAGGCGGCCCTCGGCGTGCGGCTGTTCACGGGACCCAAGAACCGGCTGGAACTCACGGCGGCGGGGCGCGAGCTGCTGCCGTCGCTGACCGAGGCGTTCGACCAGATCTCCACCGCGGTGCGCCGCGTGCGCGCGGGGGGCGAGGACCTGCACATCGCCGTCAACGCCAGCCTGTCGGTGAAGTGGCTCATCCCGCGGCTGGCCACCTTCCAGGCGGCGCACCCCGACGTGCGGCTCCACCTGTCGGAACTTTCGGCGCACGCGACCTCGCACCGGGGCGCGCAAGCCGTCGTGCGCATCGTGCCGCTTTCCCGGCTGTCCGATCCGAACTGCACACCGTTCATCCGCAACGCGCTGGGCGCGGTGATGTCGCCGGAGATGGCCGAGCGCTGTGGAAACGACCCGTTGAAGGCCCCTCGTCTCGCCGCGGCGACCCACCCGGAGGCCTGGCCGATCTTCGCAGAGCACGCGGGGATCGAACTCCCGCCGGCCAACGAGCGCCCCTTCCCGCACGTGCACTTCGCGATGGACGCGGCCCTGGCGGGTCTGGGCGCGGCGGTCGTGTCCTGGCCGCTGTGCGTGCACGAGGTGCAGTCGGGGCAACTGGTCGCGCCGCTCGGGTTTCTGCGGTCGGGCAGCGCGTTTGCAATGCTGACGGCGCCCGGCGCCGAAAGTCGGGCGCTGGAGCGGTTCCGGGCGTGGCTGGTGGCTGAGGGCGCGAAGACGCCAGAGCCGTGGGGCGGAGCGCGGGCGTCTGTGGACGGGGACCAGGGCCGCCCCTAACGCCCCCGGAATCCCGTCGCCACGAAGAAGACCTCGGATGAGTCCTGGCGACTGGCCTTGGGCTTTATGTTGCGCACGTCGCGGAAGTGCTTCTTCAGCAGCGCGATCAACTCGTCCGAGCCGCCGCCCTGGAAGGCCTTGGCGACGAAGGTCCCGCCCGGCTTCAGCACCTCGACGGCGAAGTCGATGGCCGCCTCGATCAGCCCCACGATGCGCAGGTGGTCGGTCTCGCGGTGGCCGATGGTGTTGGGGGCCATGTCGGACATCACGACATCGGGCGGACCGCCCAGCAGCGCGATCAGCTTCGGCCCGCACTCCGGGTCGGTGAAGTCCATCTGCAGGATGTGGGCGGGCGGCAGCGGGTCGACGGGCAGCAGGTCGACGCCGACGATGTCGGTGACGCCGCGCTCGATGGCGAGCTGCGTCCAGCCGCCGGGGGCCAGGCCCAGGTCGACGACGCGGGCGCCCTTCCTGAAGAAATGGAAGCGGTCGTCGATCTCGCTGATCTTGAACGCGGCGCGGCTACGATATCCCAATGCCCGCGCCTTGGCGGCGAACGGATCGTTGATCTGGCGCTCCAGCCAGGCCTGCTGGCTGGGCGTGCGTTCCTTGGCGGTCTTGAGGCGCGCGGGCTTGCCGCGCCCGCCCTCCAGGCCGCCGGTCGGCGGCTTCACCATGCGCTTGCGAGGCGGCTCGGTCATTGGACGGGCGCCTCCGCGCTCTTGCCGCGCGCGCGGCGACGCTTGCGGCGGCGTCGCTGACTCCGCTCAGCCATCAGCGAAAGGAGAATGCCTTCGCGCAGCCCGCGGTCGGCCACGCGGACGCGGCTGCAGGGCCACTCCTCTTGCACCGCCTGGAGGATCGCCGCCCCGGCCAGCACAAGGTCGGCGCGGTCCGGCCCGATGCAGGGCTGCGCCGCGCGCTGCGCCGCGGTCAGGGCCAGCAGGTCGTCGGCCGCGGCGTCGCAATCGTCGCGGCTCATCCAGATGCCGTCTACGCGGCTGCGGTCGTAGCGGGGCAGCCTGAGATGCATGCCGGCCAGGCTGGTGATCGCACCGGAGGTGCCGACGAGATGCGCGCGGTCGGCGTGGAAGACCGGCCGCATGGGATCGGCCCGGCGGAAGGCGGCCACCTCGGCCTTCACATGCTCGATCATCCGGCGGAACCAGCTCGCGGTGGCCACGTCGCCCTCCGGGAAGCGCTCCGCGAGCGTGACCACGCCGATGGGGATCGACTGCCACGCGCGCACTACCGGCGCCCCGCCGGGCGGGGTGGCCTTGAGATCCACCCACGAGAGTTCGGTCGAGCCGCCGCCGACATCGACCACCAGGGCGGCGTCGTGGCGATCGTCCAGCAGGTTGAGGCACCCGGTCACCGACAGGCGCGCCTCCTCCTGCGGACTGATGATCTGCAGCTTCACGCCGGTTTCCTGCGCCACGCGGCTCACGAATGCTTCGCCGTTCTCGGCGATCCGGCAGGCCTGGGTGGCGATGGCGCGGAATTTCACCACCCGGCGGCGGCGGACCTTCTCGCCACTGACCTTCAGGGCGGCCAGGGCCCGATCCATCGCCTCGTCCGAAAGGCGGCCGCTCTGCGAAAGCCCCTCACCCAGCCGCACGATCCGCGAGTAGGCCTCGACGACGCGGAAACCCGACGGGCTGGGCGTCGCGATGAGGAGACGGCAATTGTTGGTCCCCAGGTCAAGCGCCGCATAGCACGGCGGATCGACCACAGACCTCTCCCGGCCGCGACTCACCGGCCCGGGCGCGCGCAGCGCCTCACTCATGGACTTGCATCCGTCCTACGCAGGCGCACGCCCCCGCGCGCCTCATTTCGCGGCGATAGTAGCAAGCGTCGCGGGCGCCCGGAAGACGACGACGGTTGAATGACGGCTTTCCGACGCTACGTTCACCTTCCAGTCAGGACAGGGGACGTAGATTCGACGGTATGAGCACGCGACTCGCCAAATTCACGATCGGCCAAGTCGTCCGTCACCGCGTCTACCCGTTCCGTGGCGTGATCTTCGACGTCGATCCGACCTTCTCGAACACCGAGGAGTACTGGCTGTCGATCCCGGAGCACATCCGGCCGCACAAGGACCAGCCGTTCTATCATCTGCTGGCCGAGAACGACGACAGCGCCTACGTCGCCTATGTCTCCGAGCAGAACCTAGAGGTCGACGACACTGGCCAGCCGGTCGGTCACCCGCAGGCCTCGCTGCTCTTCGACGCCTTCAAGGAAGGCCAGTACAAGCTGCGCGCCGGCATCGGCCACTAGGCCGGCCTGCCTCCAGGGCCCACGTCCCTTAGGCCGCCTTGTCGAGCTCGGCCACGAGGTCCGGCGCCAGCTTGACCGCCGCATCGCGATCCGCCTTTCCGCCGGCGGCGTCACCGGCGCCGACCTTGGCCCGCGACCGCCACCAGAGAACGGTCGCGTTTTCACCATCCAGCTTCACGACGGCGTCCAGGTCGGCGATCGCCAGGGCATAGCGCTTGGCCAGCGCATGCAGTCGGCCGCGGGCGAAGAGCGCCTCGACGGATTGAGCGTCGAGCGAGACCGCCTTGTCGAAGTCGGCGAGGGCGCGCGCCTCGTCGCCTCGACCGTACCAGGCCCGCCCGCGCTCGACGTGGAACTCGGCCGACCCAGGCTCGGCGCCGATCAGCGCGTCGAGGATCGGCAGGGCCTCGTCGGGCCGCCCCGCGGCGATGGCGGCCTGCGCCAGCAAGAGCCGGGCCTGGGGATCCTCAGGCTTGCGCTTGAGGTACGGATCGAGCGTCGCCCTGACCTTGTCCGGAGCCCCCATGTCGAGTTGGACAGCCGCGAGACCAACATAGCCGGCCGGATTGTCGGGGGCCGCGCGCTGCGCGGCGCGGTAGGTCGCTTCCGCCTCGTCATCCAGCCGCATCAGGTGGAGTACGGCGCCTTTGGCGGAGATGAGCTCGGCGTTGCGCGGCGCGAGCTTGAGCGCGGCGTTGTAGGCGGCGAGCGCCTCGGGCAACCGGCCGCCGTTCTGCAGCACGATGCCTTTGAAGGCGAGATCCTCGACACTCAGCTTCTCGATGCGCTCGGCCTTTCGGATATCGTCCAGCGCCGGCTGAAGCTGGTTCAGGGCGTACTCCGACCGCGCGCGCGCCAGATGGATCGACGGGTCGCCGGGCGATGTCTCAAGCGCCGCCGTGTAGTCGCGCACGGCGGCTTCGTATTCCCCGCGGTCATAGCGGACCAGGCCACGGCTGACGCGAGCCATGACATGTTGCGGGTCGAGGCCGACCGCCTTGTCGTAGTCCGCCATCGCGGCGTCGAGCCGTTGCATCAGCTCGAGGATTTGGCCGCGGGTCACGAACACCGTCGCCTGGCTTGGCGCCAGCTTCACCGCGATCTCCGCTTGCGCCAGCGCCATATCGAGCTTTCCGGCCGTCCGGTAGGTGTCGGCCAGGACCACCCGCGCCTGGGCCGCCGTGTCGTCGTTGACGCCCGGCGTCGCCAAGAGTTTCTCGCAGGCCGCCACGCGCCCCGCGGCGTCCGTCTCGCTGTAGCTGCAGGTGGCCGCGAAAGCTGGAGAGGCCACGCAGAAGGCCGCGGCGGCGGCCGCCATCACGCCAAGACGCATACGAGAGCCCCCGCCCGAATCCGCCGCGCACAGGCGGCCCACGCAATCTATGCGAGAACGGCTCCAGGGGCGCAATTTCGTTTCCGGCCGACCGGGCCCGGCGGTCAGTAGTCCTTGCGCCAGCGCACGGCGACGCGGTTCCCGGTCCCCGTCCCCGCGTTCTGGCTGGTGAGGCGCGAGAGGATCGAGAGGTTCTTGCGGATCCGCCATTCGACCTGCGCCGACGGCCCCTCGCGACCACCGCCGGTCAGCTCGAGGTAGACGTCGTCGGTGAGGTATTTGCCGCCGGACACCGTAACGCCCGACTGGTCGTCGCCGCCGAACGCCAGGCGGTCCAAGCCGGCGAAGTTGCGCAGGTTGCCGATCACGTCGAAGCCGCCGCCGCCCGCCAGGGCCGAAAGCGCGGACGCGAGCTGCGCGGCCTCCACTGGCGAAAGCTGGGACGCCGAGCGTTCGAACAGCACTTTGGACAGCACCTCGTCGTTCGGCAGGCTGGGCGAAGAGACCAGGGTGATCTCGGGCCGCTCGGCCGTACCGCGAATCCTGACGGTGACGGTCAGCGAGGGGTCCTCCCGCGTCGCGTCCAGCTGCAGGCGGATGTTGGCCGGCCGGGTGGACAGGTAGACGACGCTGCGATCGTCGAACTCGAACCGCTTGCCCGCGAAGTCGTAGTCCCCGCGGACCACATGCGCCGTGCCGCTGAGATCCGGGCGCGAGGTGGTGCCGCCCACGTGCGCGTCCAGCGAGAGCTCGACGTCGAGGCCGCGCCCACGCAGGAACACGCGGCGGGGCGCCCGCAGGTTGACGTCCAGCGTCCATCCCTGCCCGCGCTTGGCGGTGGCGGGGAGCACGGCCGGCAGGTCGTCCGGGCGGTTGATCTCCCGCACGTCCATCGCCACCACGCCCGACGGCGTGGGCGGATCCGCAGCGACGTCGGCGCGGTCGATGGTCAGGTCGCCCGAGAGCTTCACCTTGCCGTCCGCGGCGCGGTTGATCACGGCCCGGCCGGTCGCCGAGGCTGTCGCGGTTTCGTTGTCGATCAGCCGGAAATTCCGCAGGTCGAGGCGGAAGCTGGAGGCGCCTTCCCGCAGCAGGCTCATGCGCCCGCGGCCGCTCACCTGTCCGCCCTTGCCGTCCACGCCGCTGGCCTCGGTGACGTCGATGTCGTCCTCGGTGAACGCGGCCCGCACGGTGACTTCGCGCAGCGATAGGCCGGTGCCGCCGTCGTCGAAGCGGCCCTTGTCCACGGTCACGTTCCCCGACGCCCGCGGATCGGCAAGCGTGCCCGACACCGACGCCTCGGTCCGCACGAAGCCCGAGAGCGACCGTTCGCCGCCCACCAGCAGTTCCCAGAGCGGCCGCACCTCGCCCGCAGCGAAGAAATGGCCTCGCATCGGCCGCTGGCGGGCGATGGCGACGCGGAACGGGCTGGCCGACGCTTCCGCCGGCAACACGAAGCTGGCGTTGGCCTTCAGGCCCTGCTCGTTGGCGGTCGCCATCTCAAGGGCCACGGAGGAATCCGCAAGGCGAGCCGTCAGGCTTCCGTCCATGCCCTGGGCCACGGGTGTGCCCCGGCCCCTGGCGTCCGCGAGCTGGGCGTCGAGATTTCCCTGAAGCCGATCGCCCTGCCCCTGCAATGCGAGGGTCGCGTTCACGCGACCGTCCAGGTCGGCATTGAAGAGGTTGAGGCCGAGGTCCTGCGCCCGTGCGCGAACGTTCGCGACCCCGTCCCGGAGCAGGCCGTCGAAGTCCAGCTTTCCGCCGTCCGACGCCGCGAGGCGCACCCGCGCGGATCGCTCGGCGCCGCCGAAGCGGAAACTGGCCGTCTCCGTCGTCTGAAGGTTGCGCTTGCCCAGCGCGCCGCGGCCGTCGAAGGCGAGCTCGTAACCAGCATCCGAGTCCGACAGCGCACCCCGTCCGTCGACCGTCCAGGCGCCCTGTCCCGACGCGCCGCGCGCCTGCACCGTGTACGGCAACCGCGCCAACGGTCCGTCGGCCTCCAGCCGCGCCGACTGGATCGTGATGGCGGAATTCCGCGCCCTGACGGCTTCCGCCCGCAGGGACAGGTCGGCCCGCGCACCGCCCGCGCCGTCCACGACCTTCGCCGTGCCGGTGACCCGCCCGGCGTCGAGGAACGCGCCGTGCACGATCTCGAGGCGCAGGTCGGCCGCCGAGGGGCTCGAACTGCGCAGCGACAGCGTGCCGGACGCCTTGACCCCGCCGGCGTCGAGGAACAGGTCGCTCAGGTCAACGCCGCCCCGGGGGAACCGGAAATCGGCCTTTGCCCGCGCCGGGCCATATTCGCTGCCCGCGGTGATCGCCGCCGTCCCGTTCGAGCCATCGGCCTGCCGTTGAAAGGTGATGGCCAGCTTAGCGTCCTTCAGCGGCAGGCGGGGGACGTCCACCTGCTCCAGGTCGGCCACGAGGTCGAGGCGCGGCGCACTAAGTGTTCCGGTCGCGTCGCCGGTCCCCTCGATGCGCCCGGTGATCTCGACCGGGCCGGCTCGCACCGGGCCCGTCGCGGTCCAGTCCGCCTTGAAGGCTAGCGACCGGTCGGCCTCCATGACCCCGGCCGCGTTGGCGTCGAGCGAGGCGCCGGCGAGACTGGCCTTGGCCACCGACAGCCGGCCGGCTTGCCAGTTTGCCTGGGCCTGCAGCCGCGGCTTTCCGCCCAGCAGCCGGTCCAGCTCGGCCAGGCCCACGGCAAAGCGGTCGCCACGGGCGTCGAGCGTGAAGGTCCACGGCGCGCCCGAGCCCGCCTGCGAGGCCTGCACATCGAGACTGGCCGCTCCGTTCGCGCCAAGACGCGCCGCCTGGAGATTGGAGATGTTGGCCTTGCCCTTGAAGTTCACGGCGCCCAGCAGGCTGCGGTCGCCGCTGGCCTGCACCTTCAGGCCCCGGCCGGTCAGGTCGAGGCGACGCAGGAGAAGCTGGCCGTTGGACAGCCGCTCGCCATCCAGTTCGGCGACCGGAGCCCCGCCCAGCAACGCGGCGGCGAAGCCCTCTCCCCGGCCCCCGCCCCCCTGCGCTTTCGCCTTGACCGCAAGGCCCGTCTTGCCGCGCGCGACTTCCACAGGCCCCGCGACACGCGCGAGGACGTAGGATCCGAGCGTAACATCGGCGACATCGGCGTTGCCGCGGAAAGTCCAGGCGGCGGCTTGGCCGGTGACCAGGCCAGTGACCCGCGTGGCGCCCAGCCCGGGCCCGCCGCCCAGCAGCTTGTTCAGCGACGCGGTCTGCGCGTCGAGCCGCATCCCCGAGGGGGCCAACGCCCTCTTGCCGAGGTCCCCCTCACCCCAGGCGCGTAGCGTGACGGCGTTGGATTTCAGGCGCGCGTCCAGGGCGTAGGCGCCTGGGCGCGCCTTACGCCCGGCGATGCCGAAGACCACGTCGCGACCCACCCGCTCGGCGTAGGGCGCGGTGAGCGAGGACGCCACGAGGAGCACGCGTCCCCCCGCCTGTCCGCCCTGCGGCGTCCACTGCCCTCTGGCGTAGAGCGGAGTCAGCCTCCCGCTCGTCGCGGTCGCCGAGAACTGTCCTGTCGAGACCGTGCCGTCGGCCCGGATGGCCAGGCGGAACGGCTGGTCGTGCGGCAGGCCGGCGGCGCCTGCCAGGGCTCCGCCCTTGGCTTCGACCGCGTCGGCGACGATCCGCATCGGCCCGGCGGCGCCGAAGGCGAAGTCGAGATGCAGGCGGTCGCCCGGATGGAGCACGCTTGCCGCCTGGACCTTCCCCCGGCGACCGCCCTTTCGCTCCATGTCCAGGTCGAACCCGAGGTCGTAGACGCCGCGCGTACTGCTGAAGGCGGGTTCGAGGACGAGTCTCGTCCGCGCCTCGTCGATATGGAACGAGACCGGCAGCCCGCGGTCCTTGCCCTTGGGGGCCAGGGTTGGGCGGCGTATGACCCGGACGCTCTGCGCCTCGATCAGGTCGGCGTCGAACCGGCGTCGGAGAAGTTCCAGGTAACGCCATGTGATATGGACATTATTGGCTTCTAGCCAAACGCCCTTCTCGTCCCGGATCGTGAGCCGGCGGACGCGCGCGTCGCGCCAGATGTCGCCACTCAGCCCCTCGACCTTGAGCCGCCCGATCCGGCCCAGCTTCAGGCCGTCCGTCCGCGCCTCGATGAGCAGCCGGACCTGCGGCAGCAGCACCCCGTAACGGCCCACGGCCAGCGCGCCGACCAGAAGGACAAGCAGCGACAAGGCGACCGCGGTGATGGCCTTGGGCAGCGCCGGCCGCTTCAGGACCTCGGCGACCGCGCCTTCGCCACCGTCCCCACCCGAGGGCGGCGTATCGGAGGGCGTGCTCAAAAGCTCTGCCCGATGCTGAGGTAGACCTGGATCGCCGGCTCGCCCTTGCGCCGCGCGACGGGCGTGGCGAGGTCGATGCGGATGGGCGCGAAGCCCAGATTGTAGCGGACGCCCACGCCCGCCCCCACAGCCAGGTCCTGGAAGTCTATGGGCCCGCTGGACCCGACCGCGCCGGCGTCCACGAAGACCGCCATCCCCCATTTCGAGGTCAGGTCGCGGCGCGCTTCCAGTGAGGATTCGAAGAGGAAGACGCCGCCGCGGGGCGTGTTGTCCGACAGCCGCGGGCCGACCGCCTGGTATGGGAAACCTCGCACCGAACCGCCACCGCCGGCGTAGAAGCGCTGCGAGGCCGGGATCTCGTCGACCGTGCCGTTGAAGATCCGTCCCAGGCGAAGCCGGCCAGCCAACACGGTCTTCGCCTGCTTGTCCAGCGGCAGATAGTAGACGCCCTGAGCCACCGCCCGCAGGTAGGGCAGGTTCGTGTCGCCCAGGATCAGGGACGGTTCCAGTCGCGCGCTGAGCCGCCAGCCGCGGGTGGGGTTCAGCGCGTCGTTGGAGCGGTCCAAGAGGACGTCTCCGAGACCGGCCACCGTCACCAGATCGCGGCCGAGGGTCGTGAGCGTGCCGGCCTTCTTCTCGTCCGAGCGGCTGGCGGTGACCGAAGCGCCCAGGGTCACGTACGACATCCGGCCATGCCGGCGGGTGACGTCGGCGTGCGCCTCCGCACCGGTCTCGTCGTAGGCGTCGGTCTCCTCGCGGTAGGCCGAGCCGCCGACCTTCAGCGTCTGCTGCGGCCGCCGCCAGTGCGGGAGCGAGACGTCCGTGCCGGCCCGGGTGTCGCGATCCGACACTGTGCCGTAGAGCGCGATCGTATCGGCCCGGTGAAGCCGGTTGTAGTGCGTCCAGCGGACCGTGACCCCCGGGCCATCGGTGGTGGCGTAGCTGGCGCTGGCCTCGATGGTCCGCGTCTTCCGCTCGCTAAGGCTGACGATCACCGGGCGCAGCCCGTCGGGGGTGGCGTTCTCGGGGGGCGCTAGGGCCACCGTCACGCTGTCGTAGACGCTAGTGTCCAGCAGCCGGCGTTCCAGTTCGGCGACGTCGTCTGGATCGTAGGGGTCCCCGGCGTTCCAGGGCGCTAGGCGACGCAGCCAGGCAGGATCGGTGCGTCCGCCGCCACTCACCTTCAGCCCGTCCAGCCGCACCAGCGCGCCCGCGGCGATGCGATAGGTGGGACGCACCGTATGGTCGGCGTGATCGACGACGACGTCCCTGGGCTCCGGGGCGGCGTCGGCATAGCCCCGTTTCTGGATCGCCGCGACGATGCGGCCTTCGGCGGCGATGACTTGGACCGCCCGTCCCGGCGCTCCCTTCGGCAGCGCCACGGCGGCCTGGGCCGCGGCCTGCGCGTCGGCGTCCGGCGCGACGCCCCGCCATTCGACGGCGACGCCGCCGATGGTGAACCGGGGGCCCGGCGCGATCTGGACGAGGGGGCGCGGCGGATCGGTCTCGCTGACGTCGGGCTCGACGCGGTAGCCGTAGTAGCCTTCGGAACGCAGGGCGGCGATGGCGTCCTCGGCGGCGGCGCGCGCGCGCCGCCTTGCCTCGAACCGGTTCTCGATGGGGCGATCGGTCTCGCCGATCACGCGCTGGATCGTCGTGCGGAGATCGGCATCCATCTCGCCCTGGACCGTCGCCTTAGGCTCGGCCGCCTCGGCGAGGCCGGGAGCGCACAAGGCCGCCGAGGCGGCGACGGCGTATAGCAGTCGACCCAAGCCCGAATCCTCGTTCGGCCCCCTTGAAGGCGGGTGTAGCTGCGCGCCCCGTTCGTGTCATCCGGCGGTCGCACAGGAGCGGCGCCTAAATTTCGGGCGCCTGACCAGGCAATGGGCGAAACGGCACGAATTTCCCGCGCCGGCTTCCTGGCTCGCCGTAAGCGTCCTACAGATTCCAAATGAGAAACGGCGGGAAGGCGTGGATTCCATCGTGAGCGTCAGGCGGGACGAACCGGCCCCGGACGTGGAGACCCCGGCAGCGGGCCCCTACGACGAAATGCTCACGCCGGACGACAAGGTCCGGCCCCACTACGCCGCGCTCGATGCGCGCCTGTCGACACTGACGGCCGACGAGCTGGCCGAGCGGCAGCGGACGCAGGAGCGGTTCTTCCTGCTCCAGGGCATCACGTTCACGGTCTACGGGGCCGAGAGCTCGACCGAGCGGATCATTCCCACCGACATCCTGCCCCGCATCATTCCGGCGACGGAGTGGGCGCGTGTCGAGGCCGGCCTGACCCAGCGCCTGCAGGCGCTGAACATGTTCCTGGCCGACATCTACTCCGAACAGCAGATCCTGATGGACGGGGTCGTGCCGCGCGAGCTGGTGCTCAAGGCCCCCTCGTTCCGGCGGGAGATGCAGAACCTCTACGTGCCGCACAAGGCCTACGCCAACGTCTGCGGCTCGGACCTCATCCGCCAGCCGAACGGTGAGTTCGCGGTGCTGGAGGACAACCTGCGCGTCCCGTCCGGCGTCTCGTACATGCTGGCCAACCGCGAGGCGTCGAAGCGGGTGTTCCCCGGCACGTTCCGGGGCGCGGGCGTGCGTTCGATCGACCGCTATCCCGACCTGCTGCTGGCCACGCTGAAGAGCATGGCGGCGGACTGGCGGCCCAACCCGCAGGTCGTGGTGCTGACGCCGGGGGTCTACAATTCCGCCTACTACGAGCACGCTTATCTCGCGCGCCTGATGGGCGTACCGCTGGTCGAGGGCCGCGACCTCGTGGTGCACGACAACATGGTCTACATGCGCACCACCACGGGGCTGCGCCGGATCGACGTCATCTACCGGCGGGTGGACGACGACTTCATCGACCCCCTCACCTTCCGCCGGGACTCCGCGCTTGGCGCGGCGGGCCTGTTCAACGCCTACCGCGCCGGCAACGTGGTGATCTGCAATGCCCCAGGAACGGGGGTCGCCGACGACAAGGCGGTCTACGCCTATGTCCCCGACATCATCCGCTACTACCTGGGCGAGGACGCGATCCTCCCCAACATCGAAACCTACCTCTGCCGCGAGCCCGCACAGCTCAGCCATGTGCTGGCAAATCTCGACAAGCTGGTGGTCAAGGCCGTGGGCGCCTCCGGGGGCTACGGCATGCTGGTCGGGCCGCATTCCACCAAGGCCCAGCAGGCGGAGTTCGCCGACGCCTTGCGCGCCGACCCGTCGAACTACATCGCCCAGCCCACGATCCAACTTTCAACCGCACCCTGCCTGATCGACCACCAGGTCGACCCGCGGCACGTGGACCTGCGGCCGTTCATCCTGTCGGGCGACAAGATCGTGGTGACGCCCGGGGCGCTGACCCGCGTGGCGCTGAAGAAGGGCTCGCTGGTCGTGAACTCCAGCCAGGGCGGCGGATCCAAGGACACCTGGGTGCTCGCCGACGGCAAGGGAGACAAGGCGTGACGCCCGCCAGGAACCACTGGGAAGGATTCCGAGCATGATGCTCGCGCGGGTGGCCGACAGCCTCTACTGGATCGGACGCTACGTTGAGCGCGCCGAGCACATGTGCCGGCTGTCGGACGTTATGCTCAACGCCACCCTCGACCGCTCCGAGGCGGCGACCCAGGTGGCGCGGATCGCCCTCACCGCCGTGGGCGATCCCGACGTCGCCAAGGCCAAGACTCCCTACGACGCCGCGCTCGCCCTCGCGCTGGACAAGGACGACGACGGTTCGATCCTGTCCTCGATCTCCCGCGCCCGGGAGAACGCGCGGCAGGTGCGCGACCAGATCACCACCGAGACGTGGGAGCGCCTGAACCTCATCTACCTGCGGATGATCGACGCCGACGCGGTGCGCGCGTTCAACGAGAGTTCGCAGGCTTTCCTGCACGATACCATCGCCGACCTGCACCTGTTCAAGGGCGCAGGCGACGCCACAATGAGCCACGGCGAGGGCTGGAGCTTCCTCCTGTTGGGCGTCTACCTGGAGCGGGCGCAACTGATCGCCTCGCTGCTGGAGGTGGTGTTCGGCGAGGGTCGCCGGCGGCGGCCGATCGGCGACCACTTCGCCCTGACCAGCGTGCTGCGCATGGGCTGCGCCCTGGAGCCCTACCTGCGCGCCTACACCGCCGAGATGCAGCCCCGGCTGATCCTGCAGTTCCTGATGTTGGACGAGGACTTTCCGCGCTCGATCAGGTTCTGCGCCCAGGAGATCGAGGCGCACCTCTCGGCGATCATCCGCCACGCAGGCCTCGCCGGCAGCGTCGGACCGGACCGGCTGGCCGGGCGTCTGCGCGCTCGGATGCAGTACGCCGACATGGACGAGATCGACGCCCAGGGCGCCAGCGCGTTCCTGAAGACCGTGCTGGACGAGTGCTCGGCGATCCACCGCAGCCTCTACGACACCTTCGTCGCCTACCCCCTCGAAGACCGCCTGCCGGCGTAAAGGACCTCTTCCCGTGCTGCTCGAGATCCGCCACGTCACCCAGTACCGCTACGCCGCCCCCGTCCGTGAAAGCGTGATGGAGGTGTGGATGCAGCCCCAGAAGAGCGCGCGGCAGCGCTTGGTGAGCTTCGACCTGGACCTGGATCCGCCCGCCCAGGTGTTCAGCTACGCCGATAGCTTCGGGAACGCCGTCTATCATTTCGACGTGCCGCAGCCGCACGACCGGCTGACGATCACGGCCCGGTCGGCGGTCGAGACCCAGGCCGCGCCGCCGCTTCCCGAGCAACTCGACCGCGGCGAATGGGACCGGCTGAAGTCCGAGTTCCTTCGGGGTGAGAACTTCGATTACCTGAACCCGCATGGCTTCGCCCGCGAGACCGACGCGCTGCATGGCTTCATGGCCGAGCACCAGATCGACCAGCTACGCCTGCGCGATCCGCTCAGCGCCGTGCGCCAGCTCAACGAGCTGCTCTATGGCGCCTTCGGCTACGAGGCCGGCGTCACGCGCGCCGACAGCCCCATCGACGACGTGCTGAGGGCGCGCAAGGGCGTCTGCCAGGACTTCGCCCACGTGATGATCGCCATCTGCCGCTCCTGGGGAATCCCGGCGCGCTACGTCTCGGGCTACCTCTTCACCGACCGCAAGCACGGCGACCGCTCGGATCCGGACGCGACCCACGCCTGGGTTGAGGTGTTCCTGCCCAGCCTGCGATGGATCGGCCTGGATCCCACCAACAACACGCCGGCCACCGAACGTCACGTGGCCTGCGCGGTAGGCCGCGACTATTCCGACGTGCCTCCATCGCGGGGTGTCTACAAGGGCGAGTCCGACAGCCAGCTCGCCGTCGGCGTGTCGGTGCGCAAGGCGCGCGCCGCTCTGAGCGATCCGGAATTCCTGCGGGTCTCGGGCGGCTCCAAGGCGAGCATACCGGCCGGTCGCCGCGCTACCGGCAACGCCGCCTACCAGCATCAGCAGCGGCTGCACCAGATGCAGCAGCAACAGCAGTAAGCCCGCTCTCCGGAAGGACGCTGCGGCGGGAGAGCGCTCTTGCGAAGACGCTCGGGCCCACCGTCCGGAACGGGGCCGAGGATCGGCGCACCGATGGGTCGTCGTAGCCCGCCGCAGCGCCCTTGATATAGGTCAGGTCCGCGGCCTTGCCGAGCCCGCCGCGAACAGCGGCGCGATGGTGGCGACCGCCGCCTCCGCCTCGGCCCGGTCCGGCTCTTCGTTCGCGTCGTTGTAGCCGTAGGACTCGTCCGGGCCTGAATACTGCACCGCGATCCCGTCGTGCCGGGAGATCACGCCGACGCCGCGATAGTAGAGGCCGTAGGTGACCTCGGCCTGCGGGATCAGCCAGCCGATCTGGCCGCGTACGGGTACAACGCTCTCATCCCTGAACAACGCGCGCGCGCCATAACCTGTGCAGTTGAGGATCACCTTCTGCCGCAGCGTGGCGAGTTCAGCGGGCGCATGGAACTCGGCCATCTCGAGCTTGCCGCCGTTCAGGAGGAAGTCGTTGAGCAGGGTGTGGCCGTACCCGGCGATGTTGAACATCGGCGTGCTGCCGCGGCGCACGCGGGCCACCGGGAAAGGATGCTGTCCCGCAGGGATTACCTCGGACGGCGGCGTGATGTCCGCGATCCTGGGCAAGTAGTGCGCGAAGTCCATGGGTTCGGGCTGCGGCGGTGAAGGCTGGGCGCTGTCCGACAGGCGGTATTGGTCCAGCCATTCCACCGGTCGGTCCGCCAGCCCCAGATACTGCAGGTGTATGCGGAACGAGCGCCGGGCCATCTCCTCCCACTGGGCTGCAAAGCCCGGTCCCGTGGCGCTGGTCAAGGCGATGCGGCTGTCCGGCGACCAGACCCCGGTGGCGCGCGCGGAGCGGGCGTCCGGCAGGCGGTCCTTGGCGTAGATGGTGACGCGGCAACCGGCGCGCTGCGCCAGGGTGGCGGCCGTCAGGCCCAACGCTCCGCAGCCGACGACGGCGATGTCCGTCTCGCCGCCAGCCAGGGCGATCTTCAGCGCCTTCAGCGCCGAGCCCCAGGATAGCGACCAGCCGCTGCCGCCGTGGCCGTAGTTGTGGACCACCAGCTTGTCGCCCACCGTCTCGGCCTCGATCCGCGGCCCCGCCGCGCGGAACGGGCGCAGGCAGACGGTGATGTTCATGATGCGATCGGACCGCGCCCAGATCGGCGCCAGGGGCGGCGGGGCGGCGAAGGCAGGCCGCTGAAGCTGCGCCCCCCGCCCCGTCGTGGCGCAGCCGCCGAGCATGCCCAGGCTGCCCAGCGCCACCGACCGCTGCAGCAACGCGCGACGGTCCGCCAAATGTACGAGCTTCGAATCCATCCGCGCGCCCTCCCTGCCCGGCGGACCTTCGGGGAGCCCACCCGTTCGAGGCAAGGCCAAACCCTCCGCTCGTAGTCGTCGGGCTTGTCCCGGCTATCCAGCAGCACGGACGCCTGGCGATTGGGCGCATACGGGGCCCCGACGCGCCTTCCGCAATCCGCAGGCTGTCCGGACGGCCGGGACAAGCCCGGCCATGACGAGCGGGGAGTTGCCCCCCCGGACGCGCCCAGGGCGACGACGGCCTAGAGTTTCGGACGGTCCGCCAGATCCTGTCCGGTGATCTGATAGTGGACGAGCTCGGCGATGTTCGTGGCGTGGTCGCCGATGCGCTCGAGGTTCTTGGCGATGAAGAGCAGGTGGATCGAGTCCCCCACGGTGTCGGCCTGGGCCGCCATCCCCGCCACGATCTCCCGCACCACGCCCTCGTGCCGCTCGTCGATCTCGGTGTCCTTGAGCCAGACGGTGTAGGCGGCCTGGGCGTCATCCTCCCGATAGGCGTTCACCACGGCCGCGAGCCGCTCGGCCGCCATCCGGCCCAGTTCGGCGATCAGGGCCGAGTGACCCTCCGACGGGGCGGCGTCCAGGCGCGGCACGCGCTTGGCGATGTTCTTCGCGAGGTCGCCCGAACGTTCGAGTTGCATGGCGATCTTCATCGCCGCGATAGGCCGGCGCAGGTCGTCGGCCATGGGCTGGCGCAGCGCGATGAACCGCACGGCCTTCCGTTCGATCTCGGCGTCTTGGATATCCACCGCATTGTCGGCCCGCACCACCTTCTCGGCGGCCGGCAGGTCATAGCGGACGAGCACGTCGACCGACGCGCGGAGTTGCGCCACCGCCAGGTCGCCGAGGGCCGCCACGTCGTGCGTCAGGGCGCCCAGGTCGTCGTCCACCGCCTTGAGGGTATGGTCCACGGTGTCCTCCTAGCCGAAGCGGCCGGTGATGTAGTCACGCGCCCGGGTGGTTACCGGGTTCGTGAAGAGTTGCTCGGTCTCGCCGAACTCCACCAGCTTGCCCAGGTACATGAAGCCGGTGTGGTCCGAGAGGCGCGCCGCCTGGCCCATGTTGTGGGTCACGATCACGATCGTGTAGTCGCGCTTCAGCTCCGAGATCGTCTCCTCCAGACGCGCCGTTGAGATCGGGTCGAGGGCGGAGGCTGGTTCGTCGAGCAGCAGGACCTCGGGCTTCACCGCGATGCCGCGGGCGACGCACAGGCGCTGCTGCTGGCCGCCGGACAGGCTGAGCCCCGACTCCTTGAGCTTGTCCTTCACCTCGTCCCACAGGGCCGCGCGGCGCAAGCTGTCCTCGACGCGATTGGCGAGGTCGGCCTTGCCGAGCTTCTCGTAGAGCCGCACGCCGTAGGCGACGTTGTCGAAGATCGACATCGGGAAGGGGGTCGGCTTCTGGAAGACCATGCCGATCCGAGCGCGCAGCGCGGCGACGTTGACCCGCGGGCCCAGCATGTCCTCGCCGTCGAGCAGCACCTGACCCGTGGCGCGCTGGCCCGGATAGAGGTTGTAGATGCGGTTCAGTGTGCGCAGGAGCGTGGACTTGCCGCACCCCGAGGGGCCGATCAGCGCCGTCACGGCGTTGGCCGCGAATGACACGCTGACGTCGAACAGCGACTGCTTCTGCCCGTAGAAGAAGTTCAGGTCCTTGATCTGAAGCTTCACGATCTCGGGCGGCAGTTCGAGGACGGCCGTCTCCTGGGGCATTTCGACTTGGACGTTCATGAGCGGCGAGGCTCCCGGGCGAGGATGCGGGCGACGACGGTCACCGTCAGGACGGTCGCGGCGATGAGCAGCGCGCCGGCCCAGGCCAGGCGGCGCCAGTCGTCGTAGGCCGACAGGGCGAAGTTGAAGATCACGACCGGCAGGTTGGCCGTGGGCTTGGTGAGGTCGAAGCTGAGGAACTGGTTGTTCAGGGCGGTGAACAGCAGCGGCGCGGTCTCACCGCTGATGCGCGCGAAGGCGAGCAGCGCGCCGGTCAGCATGCCGCCGCGGGCCGACTTCCAGATCACAGCCAGGATGGTCCGCCAAACGGGCGCGCCCAGGGCGACGCTGGCTTCGCGCAAGGCCGTGGGCTGCAGCCGAAGGACGTCCTCGGTCGTGCGCGTGATGACGGGCGCGGCCAGCAGGCCGAGCGCAACCGAACCGGCGAGGCCCGAAAAGCCCTTCACCGGCGCGACGAGCACCTCGTAGACGAAGAGGCCGACCAGGATCGACGGCGCCGACAGGAGCACGTCGTTCAGGAAGCGGACCACCTTTCCGTAATGGCTGTCCCGCGCATACTCCGACAGCCACGTGCCCGCGAGCACGCCGACGAGCACCGCGCCGACCATCGCCACCACGCACATCATCAGCGAACCCACGATGGCGTTGAGCAGGCCGCCCACCGATCCGGGCGCCGGGGTGCTCTTGGTGAAGATGTCGAGGTCCAGGCCCCCGATGCCCTGGCTGAGCAGCGACCAGAGGATGGCGGCCAGGAAGAGGAGCGCCACCGCCGTCGCCGTCCAGCAGAAGGCGAGGAAGACCAGTTCGTTGATGCGGCGGGCCAGCCGCGGCGCGGGCGACGTGCTCATGTGTGTTGTTGCCGTCCGATGAGCAGCCGGGCGAGCGCCAGGACCGCGAAGGTGATGACGAAGAGCACCAGGCCGAGCGCGATAAGCGACGCGGCGTGGAGTTCCTCGGTCGCTTCGGCGAACTCGTTGGCGATCGTCGAGGCGATCGTCGACCCGGACGCGAAGATCGAGGTCGGGAAGCCGTGCGCATTGCCGATGATGAAGGTGACGGCCATCGTCTCGCCGAGCGCGCGGCCCAGGCCCAGCATCACCGCGCCGATGGCGCCGGTGCGGATGTAGGGCAGGCTCACCTTGCGCACGACCTCGAAGGTCGTGGAGCCCAGGCCGTAGGCGCTCTCGCGCACCTGGGCCGGGATGGTGAGCAGCAGCTCGCGCATCGTGGCGGCGATGAACGGCAGGATCATGATCGCCAGGATGATCGAGGCCGAAAGGATGCCGGCGCCGTTCGGCACGCCGGTGGTGATCGTTTCCCAGAGGGTGCCCGGCCTGGCCGACATCATGATCGGCATCTGCACGTGCTTAGCGAACCACGGGGCGAACACGAACAGGCCCCACATGCCGTAGACGATGGACGGGATACCCGCGAGCAGCTCGACAGCCGTGCCGATCGGCCGACGCAGGATCGGCGGGCACAGCTCGACCAGGAAGATGGCGATGCCCAGCGACAGCGGCAGGGCCAGGACCAGCGCCAGAGTGGCGCTTACCAGCGTGCCGGTGACGGCGCCCGCTGCCCCGTAGATCTCCTGCACCGGATCCCATTCGGCGCTGACGAAGAAGTTCAACCCAAACGTCTGGAACGCCGGCCAGCCGCCGATGACGAGCGACACGACGATGCCGCCCAGCGCCGTCAGCAGGAAGGTCGCCGCCGAGAAGCAGAGGATCTCGAAGCCGCGGTCGAAGGCGGCGCCGAAGGCCGACCGCGGCGGCGCGGGCGCCGCGGCGGCCGGCGCCGTGTCGGCCGTGACGGTCATTGCGCGGCCGGGACGAAGACCGGCTTGCCGTCCGGGCCCACGATGGTCGCCCAGCTCGCCCGCACCTTGGCCTTGAGGTCCGCCGGGAGCGGCACATAGGCCAGTTCGCTGGCGGCGGCGTCGCCCGTCGAATAGGCGCGATCGAAGAAGGCGAGGACCGCCTTGCCCGTGGCCGCGTCGGCTTGGGCCTTGTGCATCAGGATGAAGGTGGCGCCGGTGATCGGCCAGGCGCCCTCGCCCGGCTGGTTGATCAGCAGCGTCCCGAAGCCCGGAGCCTTGCTCCAGTCGGCGCCGGCGGCCGCGGCCGAGAAGCTATCCGCGGTCGGATCGACGAACTTGCCGGCGGCGTTCTGCAGCGAGGCGTGCGGCAGCCCGTTCTGCTTGGCGTAGGCGTATTCGACATAGCCGATCGCGCCCGGGGTCTGCTTCACGTACCCCGAGACGCCGTCGTTGCCCTTGCCGCCCTGGCCGGTCGGCCATTTCACGGCGTCGCTGGCGCCCACCGACGCCCACTGCGGCGCGACCGCCGTCAGGTAGCTGGTGAAGAGGAAGCTGGTGCCCGAGCCGTCCGAACGGTGCACGACGGTGATCGGCAGGTTCGGCAGCTTCACGCCAGCATTGAGCGCCGCGATCGCCGGCTCGTTCCACTTCTTGACCTTACCGAGGAAGATGTCGGCCAGGAGCGGACCGGTCAGCTTGAGCTGGCCGGGCTGGATGTCGGGCAGGTTCACGATCGGCACCACGCCGCCGATCACGGTCGGGAACTGGGCTAGGCCGTCGGCGTCGAGCTCTTCGCCCTTGAGGGGCTTGTCGCTGGCGCCGAAGGCGACCGTCTTGGCCTTGATCTGCTTTATGCCGCCGCCCGAGCCGATGGCCTGATAGTTCAGCGCCACGCCCGTCTCGGCCTTCTGGGCCTCGGCCCACTTGGCGTACAGCGGCGCGGGGAACGACGCGCCCGCGCCCGAGATCTGGGCGCCCGCGGCGGCCGGCGCCGCCTCGCCCTTCTTGTCCGTCTTCTGGCCGCAGGCCGACAGCGCCAGGCACGCGACCAGGCTCAGGATGATTTTCCGACGCACGCGACGACACCTCCGCTCTCGGGCGATCCTGAAGCTCGCTCTACGCGGGGCGCATGACAGTTTGGCGACACTTTGCTGAAGCTTTTGCGACGTCGACACGACAGTTCGATGACGGCCGATGCGGATCGCGCTATGGGACCGCCGCGCACCCGACGCGCCGCCATCCATAGAGGTCGAATGTGAACTGGTTCCAGGCCCTCATGCCCAAGGAGCGCGGGTTCTTCGACCTGTTCGAACGGCACGCTGCGACACTTTGCGCCGGCGCGCAATCGCTCCACAAGCTGCTCGAGGGTGGGCCGACCACGCCCGAGCACTGCGCCGCCGTCGCCAAGCATGAGAACGACGCCGACGACATCACCCGCGAGGTGATGCTGCTGGTCCGACGCACGTTCATCACACCCTTCGACCGGGCCGACATCATCGACCTGACCACCTCGATGGACGACGCCATCGACCAGATGCACAAGACGGCCAAG
Organism: Phenylobacterium sp.; assembly: GCF_024508875.1. GTDB lineage: Bacteria > Pseudomonadota > Alphaproteobacteria > Caulobacterales > Caulobacteraceae > Phenylobacterium. Next base: position 45,949 of record NZ_JANINU010000330.1, on the reverse strand, counting down.
GTCACGGCGCTGTTCGAGCAGCGGACCTTCCAGCCGGACATGCTGCGTCTGGGCGAAGTGATCGTAAAGACCGCCGACCTGACGGCGCAGGCGGTGCCCCTGCTCCGCTCGATGAAGGCCAACGCCGCACGCCTCAACAGCATCACCGAGCAGGTGACCCGGCTTGAGGAAGAGTCCGACCAACTCTACGACGCGGGGATCGCGGCGCTCTATCGCAATGTCGGCAAGACCGATCCCATGGCTTACATCGTCGGGGCCGAGATCTACGATCATCTCGAGAAGGTGGTCGACCGCTTCGAGGACGTGGCCAACCGGATCAGCGGCGTGCTGATCGAGCACCTCTAGGCCGCCATGGACCTCGCAGGCGTGAGCTGGCTGCTCATCTTCCTGATCTTCGTCGCGCTGGCGTTCGACTTCCTGAACGGTCTGCACGACGCGGCGAATTCGATCGCCACCATCGTATCGACCCGCGTCCTGTCGCCGCGGTGGGCGGTGCTATGGGCGGCCTTCTTCAACTTCATCGCCTTCCTGTTCTTCGGCCTGCACGTGGCCAACACGGTGGGCAAGGGGATCATCAGCGCCGACATCATCTCGGACGCGGTGATCTTCGGCGCCCTGGGCGGCGCCATCAGTTGGAACGTGATTACCTGGCTGGCCGGCATCCCGTCCTCCTCGTCGCACGCCCTCATCGGCGGGCTGCTGGGCGCGGGCATCACCAAGGCCGGGTTCGAGGGGGTTGTCTGGTCGGGCGTCTGGAAGACCGTGGCCGGCATCGTGGTCTCGCCGACACTTGGCTTCGTGCTGGCGCTGGTCCTGGTGCTGATCGTGTCGTGGACGTTCGTGAAGGCGACGCCCGCCTTCGCCGACTCCACGTTCCGCAAGCTGCAGTTCGTCTCGGCGGCGCTGTTCTCGCTGGGCCACGGCGGTAACGACGCCCAGAAGACGATGGGCATCATCGCCGTGCTGCTGTTCGCCCACGGCCAACTCGGCGCCGAGTTTCACGTCCCGTTCTGGGTGGTGCTGAGCTGCCAGGCGGCCCTGGGGCTAGGCACGCTGTTCGGCGGCTGGCGGATCGTGCACACCATGGGCTCGAAGATCACGCGCCTGTCGCCGCAGCAGGGCTTCTGCGCCGAGACCGGCGGGGCGATCACGATCTTCCTGGCCACCCATATCGGCGTGCCGATCTCGACGACCCACACCATCACCGGGGCCATCGTCGGCGTCGGGGCCTCGCGGCGGATCTCCGCGGTGCGCTGGAACATCGCGAGCCGCATCGTCTGGGCCTGGGTCATCACCCTGCCCGCCTCGGGCCTGATCGCGGCGGCGTTCTACGGCCTGGCGCGGCTGGCGGACCGGTCGTTAGGGTAGTTCCGAAACGCACATGGCCGGCGGTGAGGCCGGCCATGACGTCTCCGGTCCGTGTCGGACAGACCTACTTGTAGACCGGCTTGCCGTCCGGGCCGACGACCTTGGCCCACGACTTGCGGACCATGTCCTTCACAGCGGCCGGCATCGGCAAGTAGTCGAGCTGGGTCGCCGCGGCGTCGCCGTTTTTGTAGCACCAGTCGAAGAAGGCCAGGACCTCCTTGCCCTTCGAGGCGTCCTCCTGCTTGGTCTTCACCAGGATGAAGGTGGCGCCCGTGATGGGCCAGGCTTCGCCGCCCGGCTGGTCGAGCAGCAGCAGGTAGAAGCCCGGGGCGGCCTTCCAGTTGGCGTTGGCGGCGGCGGCGCTGAAGTTCGCGGCGGCCGGCGCCACGTACTTGCCGGCCTTGTTCTGGAGGAGCGTGTAGGTCAGGCCGTTTTGCTTGGCGTAGGCGTATTCCACATAGCCGATCGCGCCGGGCGTCTGTTTGACGTAGGCGGCGACGCCGTCGTTGCCCTTGCCGCCCAGGCCCACCGGCCACTTCACCGCGTCGTTCGCACCGACTTCCGAGGCCCAACGCGGAGCCTTCATCGCGAGGTAGCTGGTGAAGAGGAAGGTGGTGCCCGATCCGTCCGAACGGTGCACCACGGTGATCGGCAGGTTCGGAAGCTGGACACCCGGGTTGTACTTCGCGATCAGCGGGTCGTTCCACTTCTTCAGGACGCCGCGGAAGATGTCGGCCGTCAGGGCGCCGGTCAGCTTGACCTGGCCCGACTTGATCCCGGGCAGGTTCACCACCGGCACCACCCCCCCGATGACGGTCGGGAACATGGAGAACCCGCCGGTGGCGAGATCGTCGGGCTTCAGCGGCTTGTCGGTGGCGCCGAAGTCGACCGTGCCCGCGGTGATTTGGCGGATGCCGCCGCCCGACCCGATGGCCTGGTAGTTCAGGCGGTTGCCCGTCTGAGCGCGGTAGGTTTCGGCCCACTTCGCGTAGACGGGAGCCGGGAACGTCGCCCCCGCGCCCGAGATGTCGGCGGCCTGCGCGCCGAAGCCGGCCAGGGAGGCCGCCGCCACGATGGCGGTGAGATAGCGTTTGAACATTGGGAGACCCCTCGTCGACACGGCGCCGGCGGGCGCCTGTTCGAGGCCGGTTTAGGCAGGCCGCGCGAAGATGAGGTGACGCTGCGATGTCAGTTACATGACAACGGCGGCGCTTCCGGCCTTGTCATCAATTCGTCATCCGATCTTTGCCGAAGCGTCGCACTGGAAGCCTAGAGACCGGCCCGTCGACGTCGCCGTCCTGGCGGCCAAACCAAGGATTCCTCACGATGGGAACGTCTCTCAAGCGCGGCGGCGCCGCGTGGCTGTCGGCGAGCCTGGCCGGGGTGCTGCTCGCCAGCGTCTCGACCACCGCCCTCGCCGCTCCAGCCTCCGCCAACGACGCCAAGCTCCAGGCCATGCAGCAGCAGTTGGACGCGATGCGCGCCAAGCTCGACGCCATGGCCCAGGGCCAGCAGAACAGCCAACTGACCGCCATGCAGCAGCAGTTGGACGCCATGGCCGCCCAGATCGCCGACATGAAGTCGACGCAGGAGACGGCGACCACCGACATCGCCACGCTGAAGCAGGCGCCGCCCGGCGCCACCGTCACGCCCAGCCTGCCGAACGGCCGTCCGTCGTTCGCCACGGCCGACGGCCGCTTCACGGCCAACATCAAGGCGATCCTGATGCTGGACGCCGGCAAGTACTTCCAGAAGGACAATCTCCCGGCCGCCGTCACGAACCGCGACCTGAACGAGGGCGCTAACTTCCGCCGCGCCCGCATCGGCCTGGACGGCAAGCTGTTCCGCGACTTCGACTACTCGTTCATCTACGAGTTCGGCGGGTCCGGCCAGGAAGACCCCGGCCGGCTCTACGAAGCCGCCATCACCTACACGGCGCTCAAGCCCTTCCGCATCAAGGTGGGCGCGTTCGAGCCGAACATCGGCCTCGCCGCGGCGGTCTCCACCAGCCAGATGCCCTTGATGGAACGCCCCGCGCCCGCCGAGATCGCGCGCAGCGTCGCCGCCGGCGACAGCCGCGTCGCGGCGCAGGTGAGCGGCAACGGCGTGCTCGGCGGCAGTGACGAGGGGATCGCCACCCGCTGGTTCTTCTCGACCGCTTACACCGGCAACATCATCGCCACCGGCAGCTCGGCTGCCTCGGCCACGGTGCAGCCCTTCGACGAGCAGACCGCCTGGATCGGCCGCGTGGCCTTCGCCCCTTACGGCGGCACGACCTGGCTGGCCCACCTGGGCGCGAACTACCAGTACGTGATCCAGCCGAACGACGCGGGCGCGAGCGCCAACCCGCGCTATGCCGCGCAACTGCGTGACCGCCCCGAACTGCGCCTGGACGGCACGCGCCTGATCGACACCGGCGCGATCGACGCGAGCCACGTGGCCGTCCTGGGCCTCGAGGGCGCATTCCAGTACGGCCCGGCGATGATCGAGGGTGAGTGGTTCAAGTACAAGATCGACCGCCGCATCACGACGGCGGCGGTCCCGCCGGATCCGCGCTTCAGCGGCTGGTACGTGATGGGCTCGTGGGTCCTGACCGGTGAGCCGCGGGTCTACAACCCCGCCGAGGCCCGCTTCGACGCCCCGAAGCTGAACTACAACTTCAATCCCGAGGCCGGCACCTGGGGCGCCTTCGAAGTGGCCGCGCGCTACTCGATGACCGACCTCAACTACCGGGAAGGCAATCTCGGGACCGCGCCGGTTTTGGGCGCCGTCCGCGGCGGCGAGCAGAAGATCTGGACCGTCGGGCTGAACTGGTATCTGAACCCGTCCATGCGCCTGATGCTCGACTGGCAGCACGTGGACGTGGACCGGCTGAATGCGGCGGGCGTCCAAGTCGGCCAGACATACAACGCGCTGGCCGCCCGCGGTCAGGTCAACTTCTAGCGGCTCCTCCCCCCGGAGCGCCTTCGGGCCGTCGCGGTTCGCCGCGGCGGCTTTTCTTTTTCGGCCTTCGCAAAGACGTCACGGGGCCGACATGGGGCGCGGCTAGCGTCCCGCGCAGTAAACCCCTCGCGTATCTCTCCAGTCGGCCGCCCCGAGGCCGCGTTTCGGCCGCGACCGCCCCCCGGTCGCGGCCCTCTTTTTGCGGAGATCAGGCCGCGATCGGCCGCAGGGGGATGGGCTGGGCGACAACGGCCTTGCGAGCCTGCAGCCAGTCGACGATCTCGAACTTGCCGTCGAAGCCCTCGAGGATGGCGGTGCAGCTCTCCACCCAGTCGCCATCGTTGAGGTACATGACGCCGCCGATGTCGCGCATCTCGGCCTTGTGGATATGACCGCAGATCACGCCGTGAACGCCGCGGCGGCGCGCCTCCTCGGCCATGGCGGCCTCGAACTGGTCGATGAACGCCACGGCGTCCTTCACCTTGTGCTTCAGGTAGGCCGACAGGCTCCAGTAGCCCAGGCCGCACATGCGTCGCACGCGGTTGAAGTGGGTGTTGAGCGCGATCAGCGCGCGGTAGCTCCAGTCGCCCAGGAACGCGAGCCACCGGGCATTCTGCACCACGCCGTCGAACTCGTCGCCATGGGTGACCAGGTAGCGCCGACCATCGGCGGCTTCGTGCACGGCGTCGCGCGCCACGATCACGCCGCCGAAGTGGACGCCGCAGAAGTCGCGAACGACCTCGTCGTGGTTGCCGGGGACGTAGATCACCTTCACGCCCTTGCGCGCCAGGCGCAGGATCTTCTGGACCACGTCGTTGTGCGCCTGGGGCCAGTGCCAGCCCGAGCGCAGCTTCCAGCCGTCGACGATGTCGCCGACCAGGTAGAGCGTCTCGCACTCCAGTTCGCGGATGAACTCGAGGAGCAATTCGGCCTGGCAGCCCTTCGTGCCCAGGTGGATGTCGGAGATGAACGCCGTCCGGCAGCGGACGGCCGAGGTGGTCTCAAGCATCGCTGCCCCCAACGGCGAGAAGACGCATCGGACGATCCGCCGAGTCTGTGACGTTCGGATGACGCCGTTCGGCGGTCAGCCTTCGGTGTCGAGGGCGTAACCCGCAGAGCGGACCGTGCGGATCAGGTCTGGGGCGTTCGGTTGGCGAAGCGCCTTGCGCAAGCGCCCGACATGGACGTCCACGGTGCGCACCTCGACGTAGGTGTTGGCGCCCCAGACCGCGTCCAGCAGCCGCTCGCGGCTGAACACCCGGCCGGGGCGCTGCATCAGGAAGTCGAGCAGGCGATACTCCGTGGGGCCGAGGTGCACGTCCTTCCCCGAACGAGTCACGCGATGGCGCCCGCGGTCGAGGATCAGGTCGGCGTATTCGAGGCGCTCTTCCACCAGCTCCGGCCGGGTGCGGCGCAGCAGCGCGCGGATACGGGCCACGAGCTCGCTCATGGCGAAAGGCTTGACCACATAGTCGTCGGCGCCGGTGTCGAGGCCGCGGACCTTGTCGGCCTCCTCGCCCCGGGCGGTCAGCATGAGGACCGGGATGCGGCGGGTCTCGGCGCCGGCGCGGAGCTGGCGGCAGACCTCGACGCCCGAGACCTTCGGCAGCATCCAGTCGAGGACCACGAGGTCCGGCGGCTCCTCGGCGACGCGCAGCAGCGCCTCCTCGCCATCGGCGGCCCGCTCGACGCGGAAGCCCTCCTTCATGAGGTTGTAGTCCAGGAGGGTCGCGAGCGCGTCTTCGTCCTCGACGACCAGTACGTAAGGGGTCACGGCGATGAGCCTTCCACTTCGATGTCCGGCAAGCTCACCTTGGGCCGCGCACCGGTCAGCTCCTCGCCCGTCATCTGGAAGTGCAGGATCTCGGCGATGTTGGTCGCGTGATCCCCGATGCGCTCCAGGTTCTTGGCGATGAACAGCAGGTGGGCCCCGGCGGCGACTGAGCCAGGGTGATTGGTCATGAGCGAGAGCAGTTCGCGGAACAGGCTCTCGTAGTGTTCATCGACTTCGCCATCGCGCCGCCAGACATCGAGCGCGGGCTCCACGTCACCGGCGGCATAGGCGTCCAGCACTTCGCGCAGGCGAGACGAGACCAGCCGGCCCATGCGCTCGATGGCGCCCGTGAGCGGCATGATCGGCTCGCCCGCCGACAGGACCAGGCTGCGCTTGGCGATGTTGCGCGCGAGGTCCCCGCAGCGCTCGAGGTTCATGGCCAGCTTGAGAGTCGAGATCGCTCGGCGCAGGTCGGCATGGCCGGGTTGGTGGGTGGCGATCAGGTCCAGCGCCCGGCGCTCGACCTCGCTTTGCAGGCTGTCGAGGCGCAGGTCGCGGACGATCAGCGCCTGGGCCAGGGGAACGTCACGGCGGACGACGGCGTCGATCGCGTCGACGACCTGGGCCTCGGCGAGGCCGCCCATCCGAATGACTTCGGCCACGAGCTGCCGTAGCTCGGCCTGATAGGTACGTGTCACGCCACCCCTCTCCATCGCAGTGCAAAATAAAGCGGTCTGACGACAGTTTTGCGACGGCGACGGGGATTTGTGACAGCGAAAACTGCTGGGCGGCGTCAGCTCGTCGCGGCAGGCGCGGAGGTCGGCGCGACCGGCAGGTAGACGCTGAAGGTGCTGCCCTCGCCTTCCTGCGATTCGACCGTGAGGCCGCCGCGGTGGCGATTGACCACGTGCTTGACGATGGCGAGGCCGAGGCCCGTCCCGCCGCTGCGCTGCCCCTCGACGCGGTAGAACCGCTCGGACAGGCGCGGCAGGTGCTGCCGGGCGATCCCGGGGCCCTCATCCGTGACGCGCAGGACGACATAGGCCTGCCCTTCTCCGCTGTCGGGCGACAGCAGCGAAAGGCCGACGCCCGTCCGGCTGGCGGCGCGGGCAGCGTCGAGGCTGGCGGCGGACTCCAGCGTCACGGTGACCTTCCCACCCCGCGGCGTGTACTTCACCGCGTTGTCGACCAGGTTCTGGATGACCTGCACCAACTGGTCGCGGTCGCCGGTGACCGGAGTGACCCCAGCCTGGGGCCTGACCACGATGCTCACGTCGCGCTCGGCGGTCAGCGGCTTCACGGCGTCGGAGACGTCCTGGATCGTCCGCGCCAGTTCCACCTTGCCCGACGGAGGAATGTGCTCGTTGAGCTCGATACGGCTCAGCGAGAGCAGGTCGTCGACCAGGCGCGCCATGCGCGTGGCCTGCTGGGCCATGATCCCCAGGAATTTGTCGCGCGCTTCGGGGTCGTCCTTGGCGTGGGTGCGCAGGGTTTCGACGAAGCCTGCCAGAGAGGCCAGCGGCGTGCGCAGCTCGTGGCTGGCGTTCGCCAGGAAGTCGGCGCGCATGCGCTCTGTGCGGCGCGCGTCGGTCTCGTCGCGCAGCATCACCACGAGCTGGTTGGGGCCCTCGCCATCGGTGTCTAGCGGCCTCGCGAAGGCCCGCCAGAACCGCGGCTGCACGCCGATGGTCTCGAAGGCCACCTCGGCCGGCGCTGCCATTTCCAGCGCCGCCTCGATCGTCTCCAGCACTTCCGGCCGGCGCAGGGCGGCGCCGAGCGGCGCGCCCTCCAGCTCGATCCGGAAGACCTCGCGCGCGGCGCGGTTGCCGTAGGCGATCTCGGGCGCATCGCCCTCCCCGCCCTGAACCAGCAGGACCGGCTCGGGCAGCAGCTCCAGGATTCGCTGGGCCGCCGTTCCCGCGACACTCTTTTCCAGGATGTCCGTCATCACCCCACCGGAACGCCGAGCTGCTGGGCGGTGCTGCGCAGCGCCTGCTGGTCCGCCGGCGAGCCGGCGAAGGCCCGCGAGGCGTCTCGATAGTCCGCCGCGGCCTCCCGCGTCTGGCCCAGGACCATGCGGGCGCGCAGCAGCCGCTCCCACCCGGCGCGGTCCTTCGGATTCTGCTTCAGACGCGCCGCGAGGCCCGAGACCATCCCCTGGATCATCTGCTGCCGGTCGCCCTCGCTCATGGTCTGGGCGGCGGCCATCTGCTCCTGCGTCGGGCCGCGCGGGGCCGAACCCATCGCCGGCCCGGCCATCTGCGGGGGCGACTGCCCCGCCGATGCTGCGGGCAGGCGCGAGGCGATGTCGATCCCGCGGTCGGCGGCGACCTTCTCGACGAAGGTGCGGACCTCGACCGCCCAAGGCGCGTCCGGCGGCGCGGATTTCAGCAGGGCGATCCAGTCGTTCATGGCCGCCTCGCGCTCGCCGCGCTGGTCCTTCGCCACAGCCAGGTAGTAGCGCGCGCGCGGATCGCCGGGATCGGCCGTCACGGCGCGCCTGAACGCCTCCTCGGCGGCGGGCGTCACCGCGCCGTCGGACGAGAGCACGATCGCCTCGCCCTGGGCGGACAGGTACTCGGCGTTGTTCGGGTCGAGCCCCGCGGCCTTGCCGTAAGCCACCGCCGCCTCGGCGTTTCGGCCGGTCTGCATGTAGGACCAGCCCAGCATCCGCCAGCCCTCAGCATTGTCCGGCCGCTCGCGCATCTGGGCCTCGAGCTGGCCGATCATGGCCGTCACGTCGCCGTTCGGATGGGCGCCGTCGGCGGTGGTGGCCATCGACGCCGGGCCGCCCTTCAGCGCCGAGGTCCCGGGCACGTCGGGACGGCCGATCTTGAGGTAGAGCCCCGTCCCCGCCAGCGTGACGACCGCCACGATGCCCAGGGCCAGGATCAGCAGCGTCCTATCGGGCAGAGGCCGGCTTGGCGCGTCGGCGCGGCGGCCCTCGGCCAGCACGCGGCGCTTCAGGTCGGACTTAAGGGCTTCGGCCTCGCCCTCGCCCAAGGCCCCCGACGCGGCCTGGGCCTCGATCTCGCCGAGCTGGTCCTTGAGGACGCTGACCGCGTCCGCGCGCTGGGCCCGCGCCGCATCCCGGCGGCGCACCAGCGGGATGGCCAGGCCGACGGCGGCGAGCACCGTCATCAGGGTCAGGATCATCCATAGCATCTAGCGGGCCTCATCCGACTTCAGCATCGCGGCGACGTCGGCCTCCTCATCCGGGGTGAGCGCACCGGCGGCGGCCGGCGAGCGGCCTCGCATGTAGACGAAGGCGCCGATCCCGCCCAGCGCCAGCACGGCCAGGGGGCCGAACCACAGCGCCAGGGTGTCGAAGCGCATAGGCGGATCGAGCTGCACGAAGCTCCCGTAGCGGGCCACGATGTAGTCGACGGCCTGCTGGTCGGTGTCGCCGGCGTCGATCCGCTCGCGCAGGATGATCCGCAGGTCGCGGGCGAGCGCGGCGTCGGAATCGTCGATCGACTGGTTCTGGCAGACCACGCACCGCAGGGTCTTGGAGAGCTGATGGGCCCGCGCCTCCAGCGCCGGGTCCTTGAGCTCTTCGTCGGGGTTCACCGCCGCGGCCGGCCCGGCCAACAGTGCAAGTGTCGCGGTGAGGATGAGAAGGCGCCTCACGATTCCTTCCTCAGTTGTTCCATCAGCGGGCCGATCTTGCTGTCCCAGTCCTCGGGCGTGAGAGCGCCCACGTGGCGGTAGCGCACGCGGCCCTGCTTATCGATGACAAAGGTCTCAGGCACCCCGGCGACGCCGAACTCGATGCCGGTACGTCCCGTAGGATCGTTGCCGGCGCGCACGTAGGGATCGCCCCGTTCGGCCAGCCATCTCTGTCCTGCGGCGGCGTCTTCCTTCCAGTCGAGGCCGTGGATAACCACGCCCTCCTGCCGCAGGCGCATCAGGACCGGGTGCTCCACGCGGCACGGGCCGCACCAGGAGGCGAAGACGTTGAGCAGGACCGGCTCGCCCTTCTGGAAATCGGTATTGGCGAGCCCGGTGTCGCCCGGGCGCAGGGGCGCGGTGGCGAACGCCGGCAGCGGCTTGCCGATGAACACCGAGGGCAACGCGCGCGGGTCGCGGCCCAGGCCGGCGAAGAACACACCCAGCAGGACGAGGAAGCCCACGACAGGCAGGATGAACAGGAGACGCTTCATTCCGCTGGAACCGGTTGGGCGATGGGACGGGTCTTGATCGCGGCCCCCACGCGCAGGCGGCGGTCGCTGAGGGAAACCGCGCCGCCGGCCGCCATGGCGAAGCCGCCGATCCAGATCCACACGATCAGGGGATGATTCCATAGACGGACGATGACGCCAGCCTCGGATTCCTCGCCGATGGAGACATAGAGGTTGCCGAGCGGGCCGACGCGGATCCCCGCTTCCGTGGTCTGGGATTGCGCCACGGGGAACCAGCGCTTCTCGCTGCGCAGGTCATAGCCTCCCGTCGCCCCCTTCACCGCGAAGCGCGCCGTCTTGGCCTGGTAGTTGGGCCCTTCGGTCAGGGCATAGTCGGTGAGCGTCAGCGTGCGGCCCGCAAAGGCGACGGTGTCGCCGACCTTCATGTTGAGCACCTTGTCGGACTCCCAGGACGTCACGCCCGTGATGCCCAGGGTCAAAAGGCCCAGGCCCGCGTGCGCCACGACCAGCCCGACGATCGAACGCGGCGTGGTCAGGATCGCCCGCTGCAGATAGGCCCGGCCGGACCACCAGCGACGGGCCAGGATCCAGACCGAGCCCAGGACCAGCCAGACGCCGAGCGCCAGGCCGTCGGCCGTCGCGATCCCTTTCAGTCCCCCGAACGGCAGCGCCGCCAGAAGGACAAGGCCCGCGACGATCGCGGGAATGCGCAGCCGAAGGAACGCAGCTTTCGCCTGATCCTTCTTCCAGTTCAGCACCGGCCCGAAGACCGCCAGGACCAGCAGTGGTATCGCCAGCGGCGCGAAGGTCTTGGCGTAATAAGGCGGCCCCACCGAGATCTTGTCGGCGTTGATCATCTCGATGAACACCGGGCTGAAGGTGCCCAGGAACACGGTCGCGGTTAGCGCTGTGAGGAACAGGTTGTTGAGCGTGATCCCGCCTTCGCGCGACAGCGGCTGGAACAGCGCCCCGGTCCGGATGGCCGGGGCCCGCCAGGCGTAGAGGGCCAACGACAGGCCGGTGGTCGCCGCCAGGATGCCCAGGATGTAGACGCCGCGCTTGGGGTCGACCGCAAAGGCGTGGACGCTGGTCAGGATTCCCGAGCGGACCAGGAACGTGCCTACGAGGCTGAGCGAGAACGTCAGGATCGCGAGCAGGATCGTCCAGCTCACCAGCGCGCCCCGCCGCTCCAGCACCAGCGCCGAATGCAGCAGCGCCGTACCCAGCAGCCAGGGCATCAGCGAGGCGTTCTCCACCGGGTCCCAGAACCACCAGCCGCCCCAGCCGAGTTCGTAGTAGGCCCAGGCGCTGCCCAGGGTGATGCCCGCGGTGAGCGGGATCCAGGCCGCCAGCACCCAGGGGCGAACCCAGCGCGCCCAGGCGGCGTCCACGCGACCCTCGATCAGCGCGGCGACGGCGAAGCAGAAGGCGATCGAGAACCCGACGTAGCCGAGGTAGAGCAGCGGCGGGTGCAGGACCAGGCCGGGGTCCTGCAGCAGCGGATTGAGTTCCGTGCCCTCCACGGGCGCCGGCGAGAGGCGCAGGAACGGGTTCGACGTGAAGAGCAGGAACCCCAGGAAGGCCGCGCCGATGACGCCCTGCACCGCCAGCACCCGGGCCTGCAGGGTTTCGCGCAGCGCGCCGCCGAAGGCCGAAACCCCGGCGCCGTAGATGGCCAGGATCAGAACCCACAGCAGCATCGAGCCTTCGTGGCTGCCCCAGGTCGCGGCGAATCTGTAAGCCAGCGGCTGGGTCGTGTGGCTGTGCTCGGCCACGAGCTCCACCGAGAAGTCGCAGGTGACGTACGACCAGGCCAGCGCACCGAAGGCCAGGGCGATGAAGCCGGCCTGAAGCAGGGCCGCCTGCCGGCCCACGGCCATGAGCACGCCGTCACCTCGATGAGCGCCCCAGAACAGGGTCGCCAACTGGACCACGACCAGCAGCAGCGCGAGAATCAGCGCGAACTGACCGACTTCCGCCAACATGGACTTTATGCTCCCCTCCGACCCGCGGTGCGTGGTACCGCGTTCGGCGCGGATCGGAAATGTTACTGTGCCAAAGGCAGGTGGAAGCGTGAAGGCGGAGGGATTGCGGCCAACGCTTTGAGTCGGCCGTAAGGTGCTTAGGGGCGTTGGGGGCGATGTCGGAAGTCTACAAGATCGCGATCGTCGGATCCGGTCCGGCCGGGATGAGCGCGGCCGCTCACGCGGCCAGCAAGGGCATGAGCCACGTCCTGCTCGAAAAGACCGACCATCTCTCCGACACCATCTTCCGCTACCAGAAGGGCAAGCACGTCATGGCCACGCCGGCCGTGCTGGTCCTCCGCTCCGACTGCGACTTCGACGCCGGCAAGCGCGAGAAGATCCTTGAGCAATGGGACGCCGATGTGAAGGCCGCCGGCGTGAACGTGCGCTACAAGGCCGAGGTCAAGGCGATCACTGGCGAAAAGGGCGCATTCACGCTCGAACTCACCAAGGGCGAGCCGATCCGGGCCGAGAACATCGTCCTGGCCATCGGCACCCAAGGCAACCCGAACCTGATGCGCTGCGACGGGGCGAACCTGCCTCACGTGCAGTACCAATTGGACGATCCCGGCGAGTACACCGACGAGCACATCTTCGTCGTCGGATCGGGCGACGCCGGCATCGAAAACGCACTGGGCCTGGCCGCCGACGCCGCCCAGGGCAACACCGTCACCATCCTCAACCGCTCGGCCGACTTCGCCCGCGCCAAGAAGGCCAACGTCGACAACCTGATGGCGGCGCGCGACGCGGGTCGCATGACGGTGATGACCGAGACGTCGCCCAGTCTGGTCGAGCCGGGCTGGATCACGGTGGAAACGCCGCAGGGCTCGTCCCGCTACAAATGCGACCGGATCATCGCGCGGATGGGCGCCTCGCCGCCGCGCAAGTTCGTCGAGAGCTGCGGCATCGCCTTCGCCAGCGAGTCGCCCTCGGCCTTCCCGACGCTGTCGCCAACTTTCGAGACCACCAAGCCTGGCATCTACGTCATCGGCGCTCTCGCCGGCTATCCCCTGATCAAGCACTGCATGAACCAGGGGTACGACGTCGTTGAATTCATTGCCGGCACCACCGACCTGGAGCCCGCCGACGAGCCGCTGCTGAAGGAAAAACTGCAGGGCCTCCCCGGTCGCCGCACGGTGTCGGAGTGGCTTGAGTTCCTGCGCAGCCGGGTCGAGATCTTGAACGGCCTCTCCCCCCTGCAGATGCGCGAGTTCCTGCTCGACTCCGAGGTGAAGGCCTACAAGGCGGACGAGGCGATCTTCATTCGCAACGACCAAGGCTCGTCCCTGTTCGGGATCGCCGAAGGTTCGGTGAAAGTGGAGGTCGACCCGTCCAATCCGAACATCACCGTGCCGATCGGCGAGGGCTCGATCTTCGGCGAGGTGGGCCTGATCTCGGGACGCAAGCGCGGCGCGACGATCCGGGCGGCGGAGCCGACGATCTGCGTCGAAATCCCGCGCATGGCCGCGCTGAAGCTGATGGCCCAGGTGCCGGAAGCTCGCGACACGGTGAACCGCATCACCAGCGAGCGGCAGGTGCTGCAGATCTTCAAGTCAGGCCTGACGCCCGCCGACATCTCCGAGGTGCTGGCCAGCGCCGAGGTGATGGAGATCCGCCCCGGCCAGGCGATCATCAACGAGGGCGACGTCTCGGACGACCTCTACATCATCCGCTCGGGCTCGATGATCGTGGAGAAGAACCTGGGCGGAAAGCCGGTCTTCATGAGCTACGTGCCCGCCGGCTCGTACTCCGGCGAGATGGCGATGATCGAGCGCGCGCCGCGCGTGGCCACCGTGAAGGCGGCCATCCGCTCGACCGTCGTGAAATTGCCTGCCGACCCGTTCCGGCGCCTGCTGGCGCGCAAGCCGGAACTGGCCAAGCGCATGTACGACGAGATGAAGGCGCGGCGCGAGATCAACGCCTTCATCGAGGAGCAGAAGGAGGAGTTCGGCGGCGCCGTCGACATGTACTCCTCGGTCGCCAACTTCCTCATCAAGCAGGGCATCGGCGAGGCCACCGACGTGCTCCTGATCGACGAGAGCCTCTGCGTCGGCTGCGACAACTGCGAGAAGGCCTGCGCCGACAGCCACGACGGCCTGTCGCGCCTGAACCGCGAGGCCGGCACCACCTTCGCCAACATCCACGTGCCGACGTCCTGCCGGCACTGCGAGCATCCGCACTGCATGAGCGACTGTCCGCCGAACGCCATCCGCCGCGGACCGGACGGCGAGGTGTTCATCTCGGACACCTGCATCGGCTGCGGCAACTGCCAACGGGCCTGCCCCTACGGCGTGATCCAGATGGACAAGCCGCCGCCCCCCAAGCCGAAGCTCTGGGAATGGATGCTGTTCGGCAAGGGCCCCGGCCCCGGCCAGCCGCCGTACGAGTGGCGGAAGAAGGCGGCCAAGTCTGGCGCCGGCGCGGAATCGCCTAAGCTCGCCATCAAGTGCGATATGTGCTCGGGCAAGGCGGGGGGGCCGGCTTGCGTGCGGGCGTGTCCTACGGGGGCGGCGATCCGGGTTTCCCCCGACGCCTTCCTGTCGGTGGCGCGGATCGAGAAAGGCGCCGGCTAGGCCGTGACACAGGTTGGGGGGCATCATACCGAGCGCGTGCGGCAGCGGACCCACGAGGGGTTCCTGCGGCACAAGGGCTTCCGCTGGGCGCAGATCGCGTCCCTGCTCTGTCTCGTCGCGATCGCGGTCTATTTCTTCGTGGCCGCCCGCCTCTCCGAGCCGCCCAGCGGCGGTAGCTGGCTGGGCTACGTCCTCGGCACGATCAGCGCCGGCCTCATCGTCTGGCTAGCCTGCCTCGGCATCCGTAAACGGGTGATCACCTCGGGCCACTACTCGCTGAAGGCCTGGGTCTCGGCGCACGTCTATCTCGGCCTGTCGCTGGTCATCCTGGCGACCCTCCACACCGGCTTCCAGTTCGGCTGGAACATCCACACTTTGGCCTATGCGCTGATGATGCTGGTCATCGTCTCCGGCGCGCTGGGGATTTGGGCCTACGCCACCTTGCCCCAGCGTCTGCATGGCAACCGCGGGGAGACCACCCGCAAGCAGATGCTGGAAGCGTTGGAGAGCCTGGACAAGCAGCTTCACGACCTTGCTCTGCCGCTCGATCGGAACGGCGCGCAGATCGTGCGCCTGTCGCTGGAGGAGACAGACCTCGGCGGCAGCTTCTGGAAGCGCCTCACAGGCAGCTACGGCGACTGCGCCAACACCCGCGCGCTTCGCCAGATGAAGGCCCTGCCCGCCCCCTCCGATCCGCGTCAGGCCGAAGCGGTCGATAGGATCGTCACGGTCCTGGAGCAGAAGGCCGACGTCCTGGGGCTGGCGCGCCGGCAGATGCAGATCACCGCCGTCCTCGAAGGCTGGCTGTTCGTGCACATCCCCGCGACCTTCGCGCTGCTGGCGGCGCTGACGGCCCACATCGTCAGCGTCTTTACGTACTGGTGATCCGGTGGCCGAAACCTTCCACCTCCGACTGATCACCCAGCGCGCCGGCGGCGGCGATCCGATCATCCGCGAGCGCACGCTGGAGAAGGCCGAGCTCTCGATCGGTCGCGCCAGCGGCAACGACATCGTCCTCACCGACCTTTCCGTTGATCCGCAACACGCGCGGATGCGCTTCAGCGGACCCGGCCGGGTCAGCATCGAATCCACCGCCGGCCTGCCCTTCGATGTCGGCGGCAAGTCGGTGATGGGCGCCACGCTCGACGCCGCCAGCCGGCCCGTGGTCCGCTTCGGCGACTTCAGCCTGGCGCTGGAGCCGGCCGAGGACGGCGGCGTGGGCGTCACCATCAGCCGCGACGATGACGAGCACCACGCCAGCCCCAGCGTCTTCTCGCTACAGGCCAAGGTGTTCGGCCGCCGCAACATGGCCTGGGTCCTCGGCTCCGGCATCTTCCTGCTGTGCCTCGCGATCCCGATGATCTTCGTGCTGTTCGCGGCGAACCCGAAGATCCATCCGGACGAGCAGTGGTCGACCGGCGCGCTGTCCAAGTCACACGCCTTCCTGCAGCAGGACTGCAAATCATGCCACGCCAACGCGTTCGTGGCCGTCCGAGACCAGGCTTGCCTGTCCTGCCACGCGGCCGACCCGGCCCAGGCGCCCAAGGCCCTGGCGAACGCGAAGCGGCTGGGCAGTCCCTTCGAGCCGCTGCTGATCTCCGAGCACGCCGAACACGGCAAACTGGTGAAGGCGACGCCCCTGCCGCCCGGGTTGGGCGCCAAGGCCAATGTGCTGATTCAGCGGGCCTTCAACCACCCGACCGACCGCTGCGCGAGCTGTCATATCGAGCACACCAGGGCCAAGGGCGGCACGGCCGAAGCTCCGGCCTCCGACAAGCCCAAGCTGGTGGTCGTGCAGTCCTGCGAAAGCTGCCACGCCGAGTTGAAGATGCGGCTCAAAACGACCGAGCTGATCGACACGCCCGACTGGAGCAAGCACCCCAACTTCCGGGCGCAGGTGATGACCCAGGCCGGGCCGTCGCCGAAGTTCCAGCGGGTGGCGCTGGACACCGCGCCGCAGGAGCGGAACGGCCTGATCTTCCCCCACCGGCTGCACCTCGACCCGTTGGGCGGGGTCGCGCGCCAGGCGATCAATCTCGGCAAGGGCGCGGGCTACGGCGCGGCGCTGGAGTGCGCCGACTGCCACCGTCGCGACGCGACGGGCAAGAATTTCAAGCCGATCGAGATGGAGCGCGACTGCGGGACCTGCCACAGCCTGGCCTACGACCGGGTCGGCGGGCAGTTGCGCAACTTGCCCCACGGCGATGTCAACAAGGTGATCGCCACCCTTGCCGGCCGCTCGATCTCGGCGCCGGGCGGCTCGGACCGCACGCGGCCGGGCGGCATCCGTCCGACCGCCTTCTCCGGCGCCGGAGCCAGCGCCTTCCGCGCGACCTTCTCGCCCGGCGGCGCCTGCTACGACTGCCATACGATCACCTGGGCCGGCGACACGGTGCAGCTCGCGCCCACGAAGCTAGCGAGCAAGTACCTGCCGCGGGGCGGCTTCGACCACAGCGTGCCCGAACACGGCGGCCCCGGAGAGTCCAAGAAGGGCGGCTTCGCCTGCGCCGATTGCCACCGGGCCAAGGTCTCGGACAAGTCGGCCGACGTGCTGATCCCCGACCTCGCCAAGTGCGGCACGTGCCATGGCAAGACCACGGCCCAGATCGCCGCCGCCGACGACGCCGACTGCACGACCTGCCACAGCTTCCACAAGCCGGGGCAGTCGACACCGAAGCCAGGCGCCCCCCCGCTGCGGACGCTGCGTTGGACCGAGGCGACGCCCCGCAAGGCCGCGGGGGCGTAGATCTAGGCCTTCCCCGAAAATTGGCGCAGCCCCTCTCCCGCCGCGGCGTCCACAACAGGGGAGCTAATAAAAACGCCGCCCCGGTTGCCCGGGGCGGCGTTCGTGTTTCAGCGATGTGAGGTGGGTCAGACGACGCCGAAGGCCAGCATGGCGTCGGCGACCTTCTTGAAGCCGGCGATGTTGGCGCCCTTCACGTAGTCCGGGATCTTGGAGCCCGGGCGCGTGCCGTATTCCAGGCACGATGCGTGGATGCCCGCCATGATGTCCTGGAGCAGGCGCTGGAGCTCCTCTTCCTTCCAGGAGATGCGCGCCGAGTTCTGGCTCATCTCCAGGCCCGAGACCGCCACGCCGCCGGCGTTGGCCGCCTTGCCCGGCGCGTACAGAATCTGGGCGTCCTTGAAGACGTGCACGCCTTCCAGGTTGGTCGGCATGTTGGCGCCTTCGGACACGCCGATGCAGCCGTTGGCCACCAGGGTGCGGGCGTCGTCGCCGAGCAACTCGTTCTGGGTCGCGCAGGGCAGCGCGAGCTGGCACGGCACGCCCCAGGGAGTCTTGCCGACGTGGAACTCGGCCGTCTTGAACTCCTTGACGTACTCGCTGATGCGGCCGCGGCGCTTGTTCTTGAGGTCCTTCACCCAGTCGATCTTCTCCTGGGTGAAGCCGTCCGGGTCGTAGACGAAGCCTTCGGAGTCGGAGAGCGTCACGACCTTGCCGCCCAGCATGGTGCACTTCTCGGCAGCGTGGGTGGCCACGTTGCCCGAGCCCGAGATGACCACCGTATGGCCCTCGATGTCCTTGCCTTGGGTCTTCAGCATGTTCTGCAGGAAGTAGGTGGCGCCGTAGCCCGTTGCCTCGGTGCGGATCAGGGAGCCGCCGTACTCCAGGCCCTTGCCGGTCAGCACCCCGGTGAACTCGTTGGTCAGGCGCTTGTACTGGCCGAACATGTAGCCGATCTCGCGGGCGCCCACGCCGATGTCGCCGGCGGGCACGTCCACGTCGGCGCCGATGTAGCGGTACAGCTCCGTCATCAGGCTCTGGCAGAAGCGCATGACCTCGCCGTCGGACTTACCCTTCGGATTGAAGTTCGAGCCGCCCTTGCCGCCGCCCATGGGCAGGCCGGTCAGAGCGTTCTTGAAGGTCTGCTCGAAGGCCAGGAACTTCAGCACGCTCTCGGTCACCGAGGGGTGGAAGCGGATACCGCCCTTGTAGGGGCCGATGGCGTTGTTGTTCTGCACGCGCCAGGCGCGCTGCACGCGCACGTTGCCTTTGTCGTCCTGCCAGCAGACGCGGAAGCTGACCACGCGGTCCGGCTCGGCGATCCGGCGCAGAATCTGCGCCTCGTGATACTTCTCCTTGTCCTGGATAAAGTCGAAGATGTCCTCGGCCACTTCCTGGACCGCCTGGACGAACTCCGGCTGGCCCGGATTGCGGCGCTTCACGCCCTCGATGAACCCATTGAGGTCGACGTGATCACTGACTGCCATGTGACTCCCCCTAAGGCGGCCCAGTCCTGGTCGCCGCCGGCTCTTCCCTTAAGAAGCTTAGCTTCGAAATCCGTACGGGCTAAGCGCATTTCCAGACGCAAAATGCGCCCGCTGTCTTTGCCCCTTCACAAGAGCCTGGAATTTGCGACAACTCACACCCGTGGGATGGGGGCTTAAGTCATGACCAAGGCGTCAGATCTGTTCGTGCAGTGCCTGGAAGAGGAAGGCGTCGAGCACGTCTTCGGCGTTCCGGGCGAGGAAAACCTCGACTTCCTGGACAGCTTGAGCCGCTCCACGAAGATCAAGCTGATCCTGACCCGGCACGAGCAGGGGGCGGGCTTCATGGCCGCGACCTACGGCCGGCACACCGGCAAGGCCGGCGTCTGCGTCGCCACCCTGGGTCCGGGCGCGACCAACTTCGTCACCGCCGCGGCCTACGCCACGCTGGGCGGCATGCCGATGATGATGATCACCGGCCAGAAGCCCATCAAGAAGTCAAAGCAGGGTCGGTTCCAGATCCTGGACGTGGTCGACATGATGAAGCCGATCACGAAGTACACCCACCAGCTCGCCTCGGCGGACAACATCCCGAGCCGCATCCGCGAAGCCTTCCGCCTGGCGCAGGAAGAGAAGCCGGGCGCAGTGCACCTGGAGTTCCCGGAGGACGTCGCCGACGAGCAGACCGACTCCACGCCGATTCCCAAGAGCAACGCCCGCCGCCCCGTCGCCGACGAGAAGGCGATCCGCGCGGCGGCCAAGCGCATCGAGCAGGCCAAGTCGCCCATCCTGGTGATCGGCGCCGGCGCGAACCGGACGATGACCAGCCGGATGCTGAGCCAGTTCATTGAGAAGACCGGGATCCCGTTCGTCTCGACCCAACTGGGCAAGGGCGTGGTGGACGAGCTGTCGCCCAAGTTCCTGGGCTGCGCGGCCCTGTCGGCCGGCGACTTCGTGCACCGGGCGATCGGCGCGTCGGACCTGATCATCAACATCGGCCACGACGTGATCGAGAAGCCGCCGTTCTTCATGCAACGCGGCGGCGCCGAGGTGATCCACATCAACTTCCGCTCGGCCGAAGTCGATCCGGTCTATTTCCCGCAGTACGAGGTGATCGGCGACATTGGGAACGCCATCTGGCAGATCAAGGAAGACATCATGCCCCAGGCGGGCTGGGACTTCTCGGCCATGATGAAGGCGCGCGAAGCCGAGGTGGCGCACACCCAGAAGTACGAGAACGACCAGCGCTTCCCGATCTATCCGCAATACCTGGTGAAGCAGATCCGCGAAGCGATGCCGCAGGACGGCATCATCTGCCTCGACAACGGCGTCTATAAGATCTGGTTCGCCCGCAACTATCCGGCGCGGATGACCAACACCGTCCTGCTCGACAACGCGCTCGCCACCATGGGCGCCGGCCTGCCCTCGGCGATGGCCTCGCACATGGTCTATCCGAACCGCAAGGTCATGGCGATCTGCGGCGACGGCGGCTTCATGATGAACAGCCAGGAGCTGGAGACAGCCGTCCGTCTGAAGATGAACATCACGGTGCTCATCCTCAACGACAACAGCTACGGCATGATCCGCTGGAAGCAGGCCAACATGGGCTTCAAGGACTGGGGCCTGACCTACGGCAACCCGGATTTCGTGGAGTACGCCAAGAGCTACGGCGCGAATGGCTATCGCGTGGAGAGCGCCAGCAGCTTGCCGGCCCTGCTGAAGCAGTGCCTGGACACGCCTGGGGTGAATCTCATCGACTGCCCCGTCGACTATTCCGACAACGACTCGATCCTGAACAAGCAGATCAAGGAACTGAGCGCGGCGCTCTGAGCGGCGTAGGCTTCAAGGACCCCGGACATGACCGCCCTGAAGGACTCCTACCCGCTCTACCTCGCCAACGAGGCCCAGACCCCGAACCTCGATCTGGAGGTGACGGACAAGTACACGGGCAAGGTGGCGACGCGGGTCGCGCAGGCCGACGCCAAGACCATCGACGCAGGCATCGCCGCCTGCGTCGAAGCGGCCGAGCCGATGGCCCGCCTGCCCGCCTACGCGCGCCAGGCAGTGCTCGCGCACTGCGTGGCGCGCTTCCAGGAGCGGTTCGAGGAACTGGCCTATGCCCTGTGCATCGAGGCGGGCAAGCCGATCCGCGACGCCCGCGGTGAGGTCAGCCGCCTGATCGACACGTTCCGCATCGCGGCCGAGGAGTCGGTGCGGATGACGGGCGAGGTCCAGCCGCTGGACATCTCGCCACGCGCCAAGGGCTACCAGGGCATGTGGAAGCGGGTGCCGATCGGCCCCTGCTCGTTCATCAGCCCCTTCAACTTCCCGCTGAACCTGGCTGCGCACAAGATCGCGCCGGCGCTGGCGGTGGGCTGCCCGTTCGTCATGAAGCCCGCCTCGCGCACGCCGCTGGGCGCCATCATCATCGGCGAGGTGCTGGCCGAGACCGACCTGCCCAAGGGCGCGTTCTCGATCCTACCCGCCCATCGCGACGGGGCCGACCTCTTCACCACCGACGAGCGGCTGAAGCTCCTGTCGTTCACCGGCTCGCCGGGCGTCGGCTGGGACCTCAAGGCCAAGGCCGGCAAGAAGAAGGTAGTGCTGGAGCTGGGCGGCAACGCCGCGGTGGTCGTCGACAAGGACACTGACCTGGACGACGCCGTCGAGCGCATAATCTTCGGCGCCTTCTACCAGTCGGGCCAGTCTTGCATCGGCGTACAGCGGATCATCATCCACGCCGACATCTACGACGAACTGCGCGACCGGCTGGTCGCCAAGACCAAGACCTTGATCGCCGGCGACCCGCGCGAGGAAAGCACCTTCGTCGGGCCGATGATCGACGAGAAGGAGGCCCGGCGCCTCGATAGCTGGATCCAGGCGGCTGTGGCCGACGGCGCCAAGCTGCTGGTGGGCGGCAAGCGCGAAGGCGCCATGCTGGAGGCCACCCTGCTGGAGGGCGTCGGCCGTTCCGCCGCGCTCTACGCCGAGGAGGCTTTCGGGCCCGTCGCGATCCTGTCGAAGTTCACCGAGTTCAAAGATGCGCTCGACGAGGTGAACGACTCCAAGTTTGGTTTGCAGACCGGCGTTTTCACGCGCGACCTCTACAAGATGCTCGAGGCGTGGGATCACCTGGATGTTGGTGGGGTCGTCATCGGCGACGTGCCGAGTTACCGCGTGGACAACATGCCCTACGGCGGGGTCAAGGACTCCGGCTTGGGACGCGAGGGTGTACGCTTCGCCATGGAAGACATGACGGAAATCCGGAATCTCGTCATCCGTCGACGCTGACGGGCCGTATCTAGACGGGACCATGCGCGCTGCTTGGGGAGGCGGCCTTTTTGTTGACGATCGCGCAGATCACCGACCTCCATGTCACCACGGAGAAGGATCCGCTGAATCAACGGCGGAACGAGGAGCGCCTGCGCCAGGTGATGCAGACGATCCATGCCCTGCGCCCGCGTCCCCTCGCGATCATCGCCAGCGGCGACCTGGTCGACCGCGGCGAGCCGGAAGAATATGTCGAGCTCAAGCGCCTGATGGCCGAGAGCGAAATTCCAGTCCTCTACGGCATGGGCAACCACGACAACCGCGACGCCTTCCTGAGCATCTTCAGCGGTCAGGGCGCGGAGACCGACGCAAACGGCTTCGTGCAGTACACGGCCGACTTCGGCGACATGCGGGTGGTCATGTGCGACACCCTGGATGGCCCCAACGACGGCGAATACGACGAGGCGCGCGCCGCCTGGCTGGCGCGCACGCTGGACGAGGCGCCGGACCGTCCCACGGCGGTCATCCTGCACCACCCACCGATCCCCAGCGGCATCCAGTGGATGGATCCCGACCCCAACTCTCCGTGGATCGGCCGCCTCGCGCAGGTTCTGACCGGCCGCCCACAGGTGAAGGTGCTGATGTGCGGCCACATCCACCGCGCTTTCAACGGTGTCTTCGCGGGCCACGTGGTGTCGGCCGCCCCTGCGACCTCGATCCAGCTCACCCTCGACCTGACCGAGGTCGACATGCATGTGCCGGACGGCCGCGAAATTCTGGTGGAGGAGCCGCCGGGCTACGCCCTGCTGATGTCGGACGGGCCGAACCTGACCACCCACGTATGCCTGGCGGGCGATTACGCTCCAGCGGTGACCTACAACTTCCCGTTCCGAAAGCTGGCCTGACCGATGGCGGGGCGCGTCCGGGGCGGAGTCTTCTCGCGGCTGGTCGCTCTCGTCGCCCGACTGCGGGCTGTCGGCGGCAAGCGGCTGGCCGACATCGTGGTCGTGGCCGTGGTGGCCGGGGCCGCGGCCGGCGCGGCCCTCTACCTGGGCGACACGACCCCCGTGCGGTTCGTCGAGAACGTCACCTACGACCTGCGCCTCGCCTTCGGCGCGCCGAAGGCCCAGTCGGATTTCGCGATCATCAAGATGGACGACGCGGCGACCCAGGCCATGGCCGAGTCCTCGCCGTGCCACTGCCTGGCGCCCATCGACAAGGCGTGGCTGGGCGACCTCATCGCGGCCCTGGACGCCAAGGGCGTCAAGGCGATCGCCGTCGACTACCTGCTGGACACTTGGTCCTCGCCCGAGGAGTTCCAGGATTTCGAACGGCGGATCGCAGGCGTGAAGGCCCCGCTCATCGCGGTCGTCGATCCGGCGCGCACGCCGGGCGTGGACTTCCCGGTCTCGAAGAAGGTGCTCTATTCCGACGCCCGGGCGCTGATGCATGTCGACTACGACGACGTGATCCGGCGCTACGATCCCACGCCCAGCCGCTACCAGGCCTTCGCGGTTCGCGTCGCGACGGCGGTAACGGGGATGAAGCCGCCGACCGAAGAGTTCGACATCCGTTATCGCCAGCGCGACCCGAACGTGTCGGACGAGAACATGGGCGCGATCGCCCCTTCCTACTCCGCAGCCTTCGTCCCGTTCGTTCCGGCCAACCTGCTGAAGGGTAAGATCGCGTTCATCGGAAGCGTTACCCGCTCGGCGACCGCGGACTCCTCGACGCCTAAGGAGGACATGCACGCCACGCCGCTGCGCTTCCTGCCGGGGCACACCCAAGGCACGCCCGGCGTCGAGGTGCACGTCCACGCGCTGTCGCAGATCCTGGCCGGCGATAAGGTGCGGCGGCCGGGTCCGGTGCTGGACACCCTGATGGTGCTGCTGGCGGCCGTCTGCGGCGCGCTCCTAGGCCGCTCGACGCAGCGCTGGTGGATCTCGCTAGGGATCGTGCTGCTGGGTATGGCGGTGCTGCTGGGCAGCGCCTTCGGGCTGTACGTCTACGGGGCGTTGATGATCCCGATGATGACGCCCCTGCTGGGCTTCGCCTTCGGCTTCTTTATCCTGAGCCGGCTGTCGGCCGCCGAGTTGCAGACCCAGCGGGCTTTCTATTCCTCGACCCTGGAGCGCTATCTCGCGCCGCAGGTAATCGACCGCATGGTCGACGGCCGCGAGGAGGTGAAGATCGGGGCCGAGGAGCGCGAGATCACCGTCATGATCTCCGACCTGGAGAACTTCTCCACCCTGGTCGCCACCCTGCCCCTCGATACGTTCTCCGAAGTGATCAACGAGTACTTCGACGGGGTGATCGACATCCTGTGGAAGCATGAGGCGATGATCGACAAGATGACCGGCGACGGCATCATCGCGATCTTCGGTGCGCCCGTGGCGTCCAACGACCACGCCGACAAGGCCATCGCCTGCGCCCGCGAGATCGACCAGTACGCCCTGGAGATCCGGGAGCGGATGATCGCCCGCGGCATCAAGTTCGGCTACACGCGCATGGGCCTGTCGTCCGGCATCGGCCTGGTCGGCAACTTCGGCGGCGAGCGCCGGTTCAACTACACGGCCTATGGCGAGGTGGTGGTGATCGCCGCGCGCCTGGAGGCGGCGAACAAGACCTTCGGCACGCGCATCCTGTTCAGCGGCGACACGCTCAAGCTGGCGAAGAAGGACGTGCCCATCGACGCGGTTGGCGAGATCGACCTCAAGGGCGTCCCGGTGCCGATCCCGGCCTACACGACCCGGACCGACGCCGCTTAAGGGCGCGAGACGGCATCCTTCTCCCGTGGCGGGAGAAGGATGTCGGCGTAGCTGACGGATGAGGGATCGTGCTGGCCTCTGCGCGGTGGCGCGTTAGCGCCGTGGGTTCGTGGCCGAAAAAGACAGCGTCTGGGGCGTGCCGTGAACTGGATAGCAGAGTGCGCCCTCATCCGACTTGCTACGCAGGCCACCTTCTCGCGCAAGAAGGACTTCGTCAGCGGTCCGCCTGCCCCGTCGTGCGCGGACCCAGCCAGCCCGTCATGTCGACCGTGTCGGTGACGCGGTAGGGGCGACCCCACCTGTCTGTGAAGAAGCGCTCCATCTCGGGCCGGGTGAACGGGCGCGAGCCCAGCCGGCCGAAGATGGCCATCTGTCCGCCCGTTTCGTCGACCGCCCGGTCGCGATCCAGGCCCTTGGACATGGCGAGGGCCGGCCCCGGCGTGCGGGCCCAGGCGATCAGTTCGGGCTTCGGCGCCGGCGAGAAGCCGTAGAAGTTCGGCTGGGTGGCCGGGCCGATGAGCTGCAGCACCTTCATGCCGTTCCGGCCGTCGGCCACGTAGGCGAACAGCGAGGCATTGGTCGAGCCGACGACCACATCCTCTGCGTCGTTCAGCGCGCCGCCGGCGTCGAACTTCTGGTAGAGGCGCGGCCGCTCGGGGTTCTTCACGTCGACGATGACGAGGCCGTCCTTCTTTGCCGCGACGTAGGCGTAGGTCCGGGCCACGTAGACGCGGCGGGCGTCCACCAACGGGATCGTGGCGCCCTCGACGAGGCGGGGCTGGTCCAGCTTCGTCACGTCCAGAACTTCGAGGCCGCGCGCGGTGGTCACCCACAGATAGCGGAACTGCAGCGCCGAAGCGCGGACGTCGGGCAGCGCGACTGTGGTGATGTGGCGCGGCTTCATCGGGTCGTTCAGGTCGACCACGACGAGGCCGGCGTCGGCGGCGATGTACGCGTAGTGCCCGCCGAGGGTGATGTGCCGGGCGCCTTTCAGCACGTTGCCCGGGTTCCAGGTCACCGCCCGCTTCAGCATGTTGTTGCGCGGGTCGCCGTCGGCCAGCGTGTTCACGTTGACGAGGATCAGGCCCTCCTCGCTGTCGGTGACGACGGCGTAGGAATAGAGCGGGTGGAAGGTCTGTTCCTGATTGGCCTGCAGCATGCTGATCTCGGCGCCGGCAGCGTCCTTGACCATCATCTTCTGCATGGCCTCGTTGCGAAGCGGCGCGATGTTCTGGTTCGTCGGCAGGGCCATGCAGGTGGCGTTCTTCGACGGCACGCGGGTGTTATGACCTAGCGGCGAGAACGGCGCGGAGATCACGCGCTCCGACACGCCCTTGTTGGCCACGCTGGCGGCGTCGAGCACGTTGAAGCCGCCCTTCCCTTCGGCCACGAACATGTACTCACCGCGCAGCTGCAGGCAGCGGGCCGCGCCGTCGGTCTTCGCGACGAAGTTGGAGATCTCCTCGGCGGAGTCTTCCTCGCCGCCGGACACGCCCTTGCCCTTGGCGAAGGGCTTGCCGCGCACCCAGTTCTTCAGCTCGCGCTTATTCTGCTCGACGTGCAGCTTGTAGAAGTCGGGATAGGCGTACCGGTGCAGGTACGAGCCAAACACCGCCTGCGGCTCGCTCCACTCGGAGACGCGGACCGCCTCGACGCCGCCGTCCAGGCCGACCCAGGCGTTCTGGCCCACGAAGTTCACGAAGTTGGTCCCCAGCAGCAGGAGCTGGGCCATGATGGCGTTGTTGTCGTTGGCCGCGCTGACGTGGCAGTCCGAGCAGGTCTTGGTCTCGGTCGAACGCACCGTGTGCGGGAAGTGCGGCGCGAAGGCCTGGCTGGAGAAGCCCGAGGCGGCGATCGGCGGTTGCTGCACGTAGATGCGTTCTCGGTTGACGTTGGTCGAGGACAGCACCAGGGCCGACGACGAGCGGATCGGCGCGATGGTGGCCCCCTTCGTCGTCATGTGCTTGCCCAGTTGGTACATGTCGTCCCGAGCGACCTGCGGATTGTAGGTCGCGTAGTTGCGGGTCTCCTGCTCCTCGTACTTGTGCGTCGTGGTCTTCCAGTTCGCCTCGATCGGCAGGTGGCAGCCCGCGCACGCCGTGGTCCACGAGGTGTGGCAGGCGAAGCATTCCATCTCGTCGTCGTTGTGCGCACGGTTGCCGGGCGCCACGCCCGGCCCCCACTGGAACGGCTTGCCGTTCTCGCTGATCTTGCTCATCAGCTTCGCGCGCGCCGACTTGGCGTTGTAGTCCGGCGAGGTCGGATCGACCGTGTCCTTGGTCAGCTTGATCCGCCATTCCAGCTTGGGGTCCAGCAGCGAGCGCTGGATCAGCACTTGGCGGCCTTCTCGCTCCATCCACTCGAAACGGCGCTGGCCGTCGGGGTTGCGCAGCAGGGACAGGTCGTTGCCCTTCGGGTCCGCAGCCGGTCCAGACGTGCGCAGGGTCGGATAGGCCTGCGAGCTGCCGTGGCAGTCCTTGCAGCGGATCTCCACCGCATTCGCCACTTCGCCCATGATCAGACCGCTGCCGTGGCTATCCTGGCTGAAGTGGCAGTCGGCGCACTGCATGCCCTTCTCGGCGTGGATGTCCATCATGTGGACCGCCTTGCCGGGCGCATTCTGGCCGGCCGGGGTGAACTCGGGCGCGCCTGCCTTGTGGAACTTCTCAGGGTCGTCGTTGGCGATGACCGCGCCGTCCTTGTCGAGCAGGTTGCCGTCGCGGTCGCGCTTGAAGATGGCGCGGAAGTTCCAGCCGTGGCCGTGGTAGTCGGCGAACTGGGTGTCCTTCAGCTTGGGGTTCAGGCTGAAGACGTTGCGCAGGAAGTCGAGGTCTGCCCACTTGCCCCGCGGCGCGGCGCCCTCGGGGTTGCGGTTGAGCACCTTCCGGATCTCTTCCGAGGTGGGGTACTTCTGCCGCTCGGGCCACATGAAGGGCGCATCGGCCTCGTAGTCCCACATCGTGTAACCGAGGTAGGTGTTCACGAACATGTTGGGCTGGTGCATGTGGCAGTTCATGCACTGGGCCGTCGGGATCGAGCGCGTGAAGGCGTGCTTGATCGGGTGCCCGGATTCGCCCTTCGGAATGGTCGGGTCGGCCTGGGCGCTTTCCCCGTCGCGGCCGAACGGCGCCCACGTCAGGCTGGCGTGCGGCTGGCGGTTGTTGGCGTAGACCACGTGGCAGGACGCGCAGCCCGACGAGCGATAGTCGCCCGGCTGGTCATTGGTGCCCATGAACCAGGTGAAGGGGTCGTTCAGGCGCGTCTTGTGGATATTGAGCAGCGGGATCGCAGCGCGCAGGCCCGTGCCGGGCCCACGGTTCGACTGACGAATATCGGGGCGGCCCGGCTCTTCCAGGCGCTGCAGGGCGCCGTTCGCATTGGGCAACCCCACCTCGGCGAACTGGCTGTTGATGTTGCGCCCGCCGCGCTCGAAGACGCGGAAGATGTCGGCGGGGGGCGTCACCTGCCAGGTCGGCAGCGGATAGAGCGTCGGCAGCGCCCCACGCTTGGCCTGCGCCGGCGTGACCGTGCCCGGAGGGTTGCCCGGCGACAGCAGGCGGGCCGGCTCGCCATGGGCGGTGTAGGCTTCGCCCAGGACGTAGTTCTTATAGGGCAGCAGGCCGTTGTTGTAGGACGCGCCGCCTAGGAGCATCGCGCCGGTGGCCATCAGGGAGCGCTCGGCCCGCTCGATCAGCTCCATGTGGCACGCGCCGCAGGCCTGGCGCGCGACCCGATAGTCCGACGGGTTCACGAAGCGGACGAACTCGGGGCTTTCCTTGTTCAGCAGCGCGTAGCTTTGCTTCGGATTGGCCGAGCTGGGGTAGTGCCAAGTCTTGGGATACTTTGGCAGCACGTGCGCCTTGTCGCGCAGGGCCGTATAGCGCGGGTCGGTCTTCGCCAGGCCCACCGACGCGACCACACCCGCGTCGCCGCCGTGGCACGAGGCGCAGCCCAGCTTGACCGCCTGCGACATGTGCATGGTCTTGGCGTCGCTGTCGGTGTGGCAGCTCACGCAACCGGCGCTGTCCTTGTCGACCTCGGCGTCGGTCATGCCGATCCGCGCCGGCGCCGCCGCGACGTACTTGCGCGCGACGGGCTTCTCCGCCTCGCTGGCCTTCAGGGACAGAGGCGCGAGCACGGCCACCGCGACCAGCGCGCCCGTCCTCAGCCATTTCGCCCCGAATTTCAGCATCTTGTCCCTAGAAGGTGAGAATCGCGTTCAGCAGGATCGAATAGTACCGCTTATCTCGGTCGCGGTTCGTGAACAGGTCGTTGAACCCGGCCCCCGGATCGAACACCGCCGCCGAGGCCCGGAACACCACGTTCTGGGTCATGTACGGCCGCCAGATAGTCGAGAGCGAGGCGTCCCAGCCCAGCGACTTCGGGATCGAGCCCTCCATCCGCAGCGCCTGCAGCACGTTCGTGTTTGCGAACGACAGGTGGTTGATGTTGGTCGAGACGCGAAGCTGCGGGGTCACGTCGACGTCCGCCCCGCCCCCCAGCAGGATGGTGCCCGGATTGTTGAAGTTGGACTGCCCCTCTTCCTTCGAGGAGCGCAGGCTGTTCAGCACGCCATTGCGGGCGTTGATGCCGATTACCCGACCGCCGCCGGCGAACGGGATCGTCTGGCGTATCCAGTAGCTGGTGTCCGACCCCGCGAACTGCGGGTTCTCGAAGATGGCGTCGAAGCCGGTCTCCTTGTTGTCGTACGGGTCCTTGTCCGCCGACGCGTACAGGCCCTGCAGGCGCAGCCGCACCCAACTGAAGTCCATCGAAGGCTCGGCCGCGACGAAGTAGCTGCGGATCTTGGTCTTGCGCCCGGTGAAGATGCTGTTGCGGTCCTCGCCCAGCGCCGCATAGGCCGAGGCCGTCAGGTTGATCCGCCCGATCCGGCCGTCGGCGTTGTAGCCCAGGTACGTCACGTCGTAGTCGCGGCCCCGGAGGTCGCCGATCAGCGCCGGCCGCACCGGAAAGCCGTTCTCGTCGATCTGGATGTCGCCAGCCTCGCGGTTGCGGTTGTAGACCACCGTCACCTGCGAGGTGATGCCCGGGAACGGCAGGTCCTGGCGGTAAAGGTTGGCGAGGAAGACGAAGTCGTCCCGCGGCGTCTGCGTCAGGTCGTTGAGGCCGGAATTGGTGTCCTTCTCGACCCGCCAGAAGGCGGCGAGGTTGTATTGGATCCGGTTGTTGTCGCGGTTGCCGAACAGCCGGACGCCGAGCTGGTTGTCCTGGAACAGGAAGCCGCGGAAGTCACTGGAGAACGGCTGGATGCCGACGCGCAGGCTGTCGAAGTCGTAGCGGTCGGAGACGTTGCGCAGGTGGTAGTCGAGGAAGACTTCCTGCACGCCGATGAAGGCGTCGTTCCGGTGGGTGGGCTTGCTCGGCTCGACATGCAGGACGCGCTTCTCGGGCACGTCCACGTAGTTGTCCTGGAACGCCAGTGCGACCCGGAACTCCAGCTCCGGTGGCTTGTACGCCGTCGAGCCCTTGATGATCGAGGCCGCGGCGATGAACGTCTGCGCCAGCACGAGGCTGGTGTTGGTGCCAAACACGTCCAGGCTGCCCGGCCGCGACGTCGTCTGGACGCTGACCGGGATCGGGAAGCTGCGCGGTTCGACCACCGTGTCGGAGATTGCGGTGACGGCGAAGAACCAGTCCTCGGTCCCCTTGATCGGGATGTCGCCCTTCAGGAAGTTCTGGTTGTAGGGGTCGAACCAGCGCGGCTTGGTGACGCCCAGCGCGCCGGCGAGACGCCAGCGGTCAGGGATCGGCACCTCATCCTTGGGAAATGCCTCGGGTGGTGGCGCGCGGACGGCGCCCGGATTGTCCTGCACCACCGGCGGCGGCAGGTCCTTCTGCCGGCCGGGAATACGGCGGCCGTCGAGGATGTCGTCGATCGTCGGCGCAGGCTCGCCGTCCGGCGCGGTGGCCTGCGGCGGAGGCTCCGCGGCCGGCTCCTGGGCCGCCACGTCCTGCGCGGAGACGCCGGCCGAGGCTGCGCCGGACGCCGCGACCCGACCGTCCAGAATGTCGTCGATGCTAAGGGCCGGCTTCTCGCGCGCGGACGCGGCCCCGGCCTGCCCGGCGAGGGCGGCAAAGGCGGTGAGCGCGAGAAGCGTGGCCGGGCGCATGCCTATTTCCCCTGGCACACGTTCTGTTCGCTGCTGTCGAGGAACGGCGCGAACGGACAGCCCACGTAGCGCAGGCGGGTCGACGTCGGCCCGACGAGCAGTTGATCCGAGCGGATAGCCGCCGGCGCATTGCCGATGCCGCCAACGCGGACACCGGCGTTGTGCGCGCCGAGGAACGAGATCATGTCGTCCTGGTCGATGCCGTCGCCCGAGACGCCGATGGATCCGACCAGCCGGCTGCCCCGGTAGATCGGTACGGAGCCTGAGAAGATCTGCAGCCCATTCTGCAGCCGGTTCTGACCGGGCGCGACGTCGGGTAGGAAGGTGCAGCGCTGCGGCGTGTCGGTGGCGGACGCCCCAGTGACGTAGTTCAGGTGCTGGCCGATATTGCCGATGACCAGCGCCGACTGAAGGCCCGTGGACAACGGACTCCACTGCGCGATGGGCCGCGAGAGCGGACCGTTCGGCCGGCCGACCTCACCATCGGGGAAATAGGGCCGGGAGAGGTTTCCGATCGCTTTGGCCGCAAAGGCCGTCTTACCGGTGAGAGCGGTCTGATCCGGGAAGAAGTCGCGCACCTTCTGCACGAAACCGCGAACATCCGCGCTGGGGTCGCCCAGGAGGTCGCTCGCCGCGGAGGCGCCCGACATCAGCGCCGTCGTGCGCGCCTTCTGGACCGAGACGTCGATGCCGAAGACCGGCGCGTCGGGCGCACGAACGATGCCGAGGATTTGCCCCCGGCTATCGACCACGCTGATGGAGACCTGCGCGCGGCTGTCCAGCGGGCGCCGGATCTGGCCGCGCGCCCGGCTCATGACCGTGAAAGCTTCCTCGAGCAGCGCCCGCACTTCGGCGTCGGTCAGCGGCGTCAGGCCGTCTGCGGCGTCCGTGCCCCCACGGATCGGGAAGCGGTTGGCGCCGGAACCATTGGTCAACACCATGGCGCTGGCGATGGAGAATTCGGCGCTCGAAGCCAGGCGCAGGCCCGACGCCTCGGTTCCGTACGTAGCGCCCGCGAGCGCACCGCCGCCCGGGTAATATCCGGTGACCGCGGTAAACGCGCCGGTTCCCGCCGGCAGGCTGGCAAAGGCAGGCGCGCTGGCCGGCACGCTGCGCAGGCCGGCCGCCGTGGCGTCGCTGAAACGCAGCGACGTGCCGTCCACCGTCACGCGCTCGGCCCGGATCTCAGTGGGGGCGTCGAAGCCGGTCGCAGCGGCGTAGGCGATCGCCTCCTCCGCGTCGTCATCCGTGTCGAGGATGTTCTTGTCGAAGCCGTAGTCCCCGTCGGCCATGACGCCGACGCCGCCCACAAGGACCCCGTTCTTGTAGAGCGGGAAGCCGCCAGGGTCGGCCGACAGGCCCAGCGGCGAGCGGCGCGGTCCGATCGAAGTGGCGGCGGTCCGGGTGGTAACGTCCGAGCACGGCAGCGACGAGAACTGAACCCCGAACAGCGGCCCGCCTTCGAGCCCCGCCGTGGTGGGAGCCGGCGGAAAGTGTTCCTGCACGATCATGCTGGCCGTGCGGGTCGAGAACGCGTTGCCCCCGGACGAGAGGTAGGCGCCCGTGATGGCCTTGGCGATCGCGCCCGCCGCCGCCGGAACGACGACGCCCTGGGCGTCCATGTTCTGGCCGTTGGGCGCGGCGCGCAGCGTCGCGGTCGCTCGCGCGCCCGTCATCGAATAGACGGCCAGCACATTGCCGACGCGGTCGGTCACCGCGATCACCGCCGGCAGGTTGCGCGCCTTGGCCTCGGCCACGGCCTGGGCGATCACCTGCTGGACATCCGCGGTCGTCAGGCTCTGGGCCGCCGGCAGGGTATAGGCCGGTGCGGACGGCGTGGTGGGCGGCGGCGTGGTCGTCCCGCCGCCGCTGTCGCCATTGCTTCCGCCGCCGCCGCACGACGCGAGCGCCAACGCGGCCACAGACACGGCCCAGCGCATTCCAGACTTCATCTCAGCGACCTCGCGGCCTGCGCGACCTGGGCCAGCGAGGCTCGGAACGCGTCAGGACGATAGCTGTTGGGGTCCCGCACCTGGGCGTAGGCGCGGTCCAGGTTCGGCCGGATACGCGCGGCGGCGCCCGGATCGACCTGGCCCGACTTCACCAGGGCGTTCAGCAGGGTGTCGGCGGCCATGACCGCCTGGGCGCTGCCGGCGTAGTCGGTGTAGCGCCGCGCGATCTCGCCCTGCAGCACCACGTCCACGATGGCCAGCGTCTCGCTGCGGGAGAAACTGCGGGCCGCGAAGGCGTCGGCCAGGGCGCGCGAGGTGGCGGCCAGCTTGGCGGCGGCGCGGATCGACTCGGACCGGTCGCGGGCCAGGGCGGCGTGGAACGCCCGGCTGTCGGCGTCGAAACGCGCGGCCAGGCCGGGCGCGACCACTTTGGCGGCCGCCGAGAGCATGATCATGTTCTCGTCGTTGAACGGCGGCGTTCCGGCCGGGATCGGTCGGCCTGGGTTGGCCTGCCACTGCGGCCGCGCCTTCGGATCGTCCGAGATCTGCCGGTGGCAGGCGTGGCAGTCGAAGAAATAGAGTTCGGGGAAGGCGCCGTTCCCACGCCCGGGCTGGCCGTAGAGCGTCAGCGCGCGGTCCAGCGCAAGCGCCTGGCCCACCGCCCACGTCTTCACGCCGCCAGCGTAGGTCTTGCGCTTCACATAGTCGGCGTCGACATCCCAGTGCTGCTGCAGGCTGGAGAACAGGTCGAGCTCGAAAGCCACCCGCGGGTGGCCGGCCGACATGATCTCGTGGCTGACGAACTGGCCCGGCCTGTTGCCGCCGAAGTGGCAATCGAGACAGACGCCGGCGCGCACCCGGGGGTTCTCCAGCGCCTTCATGCCGCGCGAGACGTTGTCGGCATGCGAGCCGTTCACTGCCCGGTGGCTGGCGAGCCAGCCGCCGGAGCCGCCATGGCAGGCTTCGCAGCCCACGCCGTCGGAAATCTGGAAACGCGCGCCGCGCTGGCCGGCGCCCGCGGGATCGGCATGGCAACCCAGGCACTGGCGAGCGACGCCGCCGTCATCCAGGCCCATCTTGCGGATGATCGCCTGCCCGCGCGCATCATAGAGTACGCGGTAGGCGCGGCTGTGCGCTCCGGCGACACTTGACGGATCCTGCCAAGTGATGAGTTCGTTCTGGCGCACGTTCACGCCGGAATCGACCTGGCGGCTGTGGCACGTCGAGCCGGCGCACGACGCCACGCCCTCGTGCACGCCGCCGGCGGAGGCCTCGGGCGCCGCCGTGGCGGAACGGCCCAATCCGATCGCGAGGCCGCCGATCGCAAGAACGGCGGCGGCGCACAGCGCGCCGACGACACGCGACGTTCGTCCCTCCCCCATCGGCCCTCCCCCGGCACGCAACCCGCTGCGAATCTTAGCGAGGTCAGTGGAGCTTCGGTAGCCTGAATAGATTGCTAACCGCCCATTTGCCATGCCGCGGGCGACGTGCATGCGTCCTCGGGCGACAACCGCACGTACTTAACAATGCGTTCTTCGATCGATAAGACGCGAACCAATCGACCTTGGGGGGTTCCTGATATGACCGGGCGCAGCTTAAGCGCTCTTGGCGCAGGTGTGTGCGTGCGCCTTGCCGTGGCCGCTCTGGCGACCACGGCCCTGACACCGGCCTTGGCCTGGGCGCAGACGCCCGCCACGCCGGGCACCACGGCCGCCGAACTCAATCCCGAAGCGCGGGTCTCGCGTCCGCCGCCATCGCGGGCGGCCAGCGCCTTCACGCCAGAACCGCCGGGCCCCTGCCCGCTGGAGTCATCCGATGTGCAGGTGACGCTGAACAGCGTCGCGTTCCGCGGGGCCACCTCGGTAAGCGAGGCGCAGTTGCGGAGCGCCTATGCGGAGTTCGTGGGCAAGCCCCAGCCGGTGTCGGTCATCTGCCGTATTCGGGACAACGCGGCCCGTATCGTTTTCGACCACGGCGTCCTCGCCCGGGTCGAGATTCCGGAACAGCGGATCGCCGGCGGCGCGCTGACGCTGGAGGTGATCGAAGCGCACGTTGTGAACGTGCGGGTGCGCGGCGACGTCGGCCCCGCCCAGGCGGCGGTCGAGCGCTACGCGGAAAAGCTGCGGGGCATGAGGCCCTTCGACATGGCCAGGGCCCAGCGCTACCTGCTGCTGGCATCCGACATTCCCGGCCTGCGCGTGCGCGCGGCGGTTCGGCCGTCCACCAGCGGCGAGCGCGGCGCGGTGGATATCGACCTCACGGTCTCCAAGGATGGCCCCCAGGCGATCGCCAACGTCACGAACACCGGCTCGAAATCCGCCGGCCGTTGGGGCGGTCTCGTCCGGGCCGAGCTGGCTGGATACACGGCCTATGGCGAGAGCACCTCGCTCACCGCGTTCCACACGCTGGACTCCAACGAGCAGTGGCTGGTGCAGATCGCCGAGAGCGCACGGTTCGGGTCGGAAGGCCTGACGGCGCGCGGAGCCTTCACATACGGAGAGAGCCGGCCGGGCGCATCGCTGAAGCCGCTGGACCTCAAGAGCCGCTCGATGGTCGGCAATGTGGAGCTGGCCTACCCGCTGGTCCGGTCGCGCAACCAGAACCTCAACCTGGCCGGCGGTCTCGACCTGATCGACCAGAAGACGGACGCTGGCGGCTTCGGCCAGCTCAGCCACGACAAGCTGCGCGTGCTCTACGCGCGCGCCGACGGAGACTATCGCACCGAAGTCGCCGAGCGGCCGGTGCTGCTTTCCGGCGGCGTTACCCTTCGGCGGGGCCTGTCGATCCTTGGCGCCAGCGACGCGGGCGACCCCAGCCTGACGCGCGCGCTGGGCAAGCCGGACGCCTGGGTGGTCCGCGCCCAGGGCGGCGCCGACGTCGCCCTCGCCGAGCGCCTCACCGGCACGATCCGCGCCCAGGCGCAGTACGCCGACGACGTGCTCCTGCCCTATGAACAGATCGCGCTGGGCGGCCTGACCGTCGGACGGGGCTACGACCCGGCGGCGCTGCTCGGCGACAAGGGCGTCTCGGCGGCCTTCGAGGTCCGCTACGGGCCACTGCAGGTCCACCCGAAGGTGCTGGCCGCGCCCTACGCCTTCGTCGACACCGGCTATGTCGTGAACAACAAGTCGGCGCTCAGCGGGCTCGAAAGGGACCGCAGCCTCACGTCCGTGGGCGGTGGCGTGATCTTCCGCCTGTTCAACCGCGCCAATCTCGAAGTCACCTACGCCCACCCGCTGCACGCCACCGCCCGCGGTGCGTCGCGGCCGGGCGACCGCATCCTGATCCAGCTCACCGCGAGCCTGCTGTGATGCGGAAGGAAAGCCAGATGTCGACTGCTCCGACCCACGCCAGCCTCCAAGCCCCGATCGCCCAGCGCCACGGCCTGCTCGCCCGCACCGCCCTGTGCGGCGCCCTGTGCGGCCTCAGCCTGCTGCCCCACCCCGCCTCGGCGCTGCCCACAGGCGGTGGCATCCCGCAGGTGAGCGCCGGCGGCGCCCAGCCCAACATCGTCAGCACCGACACGCACACCGAGATCACTCTGGGCGCGCCCCGCACGGTGCTGACCTGGACCGGCTACAACCTCAAGCCGGAGGAGTCCGTCACCTATAACTTCGGCGCCAAGAACTGGATCGTCCTGAACCGGATCACCGGCCTGCAGCAGAACAAGATCGAAGGCTCGATCGAAGGCAAGGTGGGCGGCCAAGCCGGCGGCAACATCTGGTTCAGCGCATCGAACGGGATCATCTTCGGCAAGGGCTCGCATGTCGACGCCGGGGGCATCCTGGTCGCGATCGGCACGCCGGACCTGGCGAGCTTCCTCGAGCCCACGAACAACCTTTTCTCGTTCAACGGCGCCGACAACATCAGCGGCGCCCGGATAATGGTGTTAGCCAACGCGTCGCTGACCGCCCATGGCGGCATGGTCGCGCTCGTCGGCCCGACTGTGCAGACGCGGGGCAACGCCCTGGTCAGCGCGACCGAGGGCAGCGCGCTCTATGGGTCCGCCCGCAACTTCCAGATCCGCCTCGCCCCCGGGACGGGCGGCGACTTCGATCTGGTGGACTTCATCGTACCCGACGCCGGCAGCGGATCCGACGCCGACATCGCCCTCGACCTGGGTGCGGAGACCAAGGCGAACGCGGTCTTCGTCGCGGCGGTGAACCGCTCGGCGCTTGGCAGCGCGGTGATCAATATCGACGGGCTTGTGACCGCCCAGGCCGTGAAGGCGGACGGCGGCGACATCATCCTATCCGGCGGCGGCGGCATCGCCGATCGCCAGGCGGCCCCCGCGCTCGCCGGCGTCGCCTCCACCGCCATCTACCTCAACAAGTCCAACGCCTCGCGCGACCTGAAGATCAGCCAGGTGGGCCGGGTTATCGGCCGGCCCTGGCCGCGGCCGCCCGAGGAATTCGTCGACCCCAAGACGATCCAACAGGACGAGCAGGAGGCCGCCGAGTGCGACACGCGCGGTGACTGCGGCCAGGACGACAACGGGTTCGGATTCGCCCCGGTCGAGACCATCGACCTCGACGGGCCCGCGCTGGTCGCCAGCCTCTTCGACCCCACGGCGATCTCGTCCATCAGTTCCGGCCGCGACACCCGCATCGCCGCGACGGCGAGCGTCGAACTGGGCCGGTCGACCTCGGCCCGGGACCTCGTCGTCCAGGGCGGCGACGTCAAGGCGAACGCGGTGGTGGCCAGCGGCGCCCTGCAGGTGACCTCCACCACGGGCGATGTCGTTCTCGCCGGCGTGGGCGCCATGGGCCCGGGCGTCATCAACGCCAAGGCGGACGCGCGGCTTGAGAACATCTCGGCGCCGAGGGGGCTCACCGTCACCTCCGGCCAGAACATCACCGTCGGCGACGGCGGTGGTGACGTCTCGGGCGCGATCACCCTCTCCGCCCCGCAGAACGTGACCCTCGACCTGACCTCCGGTCGGATCGACACGATCACCGCCGGCGGCAGCGTCAACCTTCGCGGCGCGGCCGATGTCGGCACGATCACGGCGCCGCGGGTCTTCGGCCAGGCGGCCAGCGTGAAGATCGGAACGGTCACGACCTCGGGCGACCTCTATGTGGTCGCGACGGCCGGCGACGCCAGCGTCGGATCGGCCACGGCTGGAGACGATATCTACGTGCTGGCGACGCACGGCACGGCCTCGCTGGGCAGCGCCACCCTAACGGGCGCGGGCCAAGACGTTGTCGGCCTGGAGTTCGCCGGCAATCCCGACATGGCCGGCAACGGCCGCGTGGTGCAGGTCCAGTCCAGCGACCTGGACGCCCGCCTGGGCACGGGGACGGGCAGCGTAGTCGGGGCCAGCGCCGTCAGCGTGATCGCCGGCCGCGACGCCGTGGTCGAGGTGACGGGAACGCCCGGCGCCTTCACGGTCACGGCGGCCCGTGACGCCACGCTGCGGGCGCCGACGGTCGCGCTCGACTCGGTCCGGGCCGGTCGCGACCTTTCGATCGGCAGCACCACGGGCGACTTCACGATCACCAACTCGCTCAGCGCCGTGCGCAACATCTCGGTCAGCGCCGCCGGCGCGCTGAAGGTGGCGGACGTCCGCGCGGACGCCGGTTCGGTCACCCTGGTCGGCGCTACGGTCACGGCCGGCAATGTGTCGGCCAGCGAGGACCTGACCCTGCGCGCGCTGAGCGGCGGGGTCACCACGACGAGCTTTAAGACCGGCCGCGATCTGATCGTTCAGGGATCCTCCCTGTCGCTGGGCGCAACGATCAGCTCGGTCGCGCGCGACCTCTCGATCACATCGTCGGGGAACTTCACCTCCACCACGCCGCTCAGCGCCGGGCGCAATTTGACCCTCGACGTCGCCGGCAAGGCCACGCTGGGCGCGACAACGGCGGCGAACTCGATCCGGATCGTGGCCGGCGACCTCGACCTCACGGGCCTGCTCACGACGCCCAGCGCGCAGATCGAGTCCAAGGGCGGCGCCATGCGGGTCGGCGGCGATGCCGGCGGGTCGGGCTTCGTGTTCGATGGGGCGGACTTCGGCCAGCTTCGCGTGACGGGTCAGACCCGGTTCTACGCCGGCTCGACCACCGGCTCGGCGCGCGGCGACCTCACGCTGCAGAACCTGACGGTCAACACCGCCGCCACGCCGAACGTCGCCTTCCTGGTGGGGTCGTCCAACACCGCGTCGGTGCAAGGCACCGTGGCGCCCAGCGCGAACGGCGGAACGCTCCGCATCGGCGACGCCAGCGACCTGTCCTGGCGGCCGGCGTCGATCCTGGTGAGCGGCGCTCTCGGCGCGGCCACCTTCGCCAACAACGGCGCCAGCTACACCGGCGTCCGGGCCTTCGACGAGGTGCGGCTGGCCGCTCGGCAGGACGTCCTGTTCGGCTCGCAGCGCTTCATCAGCCTGATCCAGGGTACGCCGATCACCGCCATCGACATCGCGGCCGGCCAGCCGGCCGGCGCCGCGCCCATCGGCGACGAGGTCGGCAAGGTCTTCGTCGCCACCGGACGGCTGGAAGTGTCGGCGGATGGTAAGGCCGTGCAACAGAACACCGCGCCTGTCGGCTCGGGCGGCACGGCGGGCCTATTCTTCACCGGCGCGTTCAGCCCGGCGCTGATCATCGACCCGCCGCGGATCGTGGAGCTTTGGGGCGCCCTGGCCGGCGCGGACGGCAAGGTCGTCACGGGGGCGGCGGCCGGCAGCGGCATCACCTTCACGGTGGTCGACGCCAGCGGCAATCCCACGACCCGGCCGGACGGCGCGCAGTACCGCTTCAATGCGTGCGACGTGGGAACCAATAACTGCCCCGTCATCGCCACGCCCGCCTCCGGCGGCGGAATGGGCGACATGAACGCGGGCATCCTCACGACCCGGGACCGCCTCGGCGACAGCGACCAGACCGACGCGAGCGTCGACGCCTTGGGCGCCGAAACCCTGACGAGCCCGCCGGTGCTGCTCACGCTTTCCGAGCCCCCCACCGACGAGATCGTCACCGACCCCGTGGTCACGGGCGCCGGCAGCGAAGAAATCTGGCGCAAGCGCAGGCAATCCAAATGATCCGCAAGAGCCTCCTCCTCGGAATGGCCAGCATCGCCGCGGTCGCGGCGGCCCCGTCCGTCGCCGGCGCCCAGACGCGCGCCGACCTCATCCCCCTGGGCCAGAGCGCCGCCTCGGGCGCCGTCTGCCAGGCCGTGCGCGACTACGACGACCCGGTCGTGCAGGCCGCAGGCCGGCGCGCCTGGAACATCCGCTGCCGCGGTTGGGAGGGCAGTCTGGGCCGCCTCTATGC
Organism: Phenylobacterium sp.; assembly: GCF_024508875.1. Classification (GTDB taxonomy): domain Bacteria; phylum Pseudomonadota; class Alphaproteobacteria; order Caulobacterales; family Caulobacteraceae; genus Phenylobacterium. The sequence continues at coordinate 5,509 of NZ_JANINU010000330.1, read as the reverse complement.
CCTGCCCCGAAGCGCCGACGCCGGCGCGTGGCAGGCTGCCCTCGCAGCCCGCGCCGACTGCGCCGATCCCAAGTCGGCCGCTGTCGCCGGACTGGGTCCGGTGGACCGCCGCGCCTGCCGCAGCGCGGCCGGCAAGGCGCCTTATCTCACCTACGTCTCGAACCGCGGCGGACAGGTCTATGTCGCGGAAGGCGCCGCCCAGATCGCCGACGTGCTGGAGACGGGCCTGAAGGTCGTCGCCGGCGCCGCCAAGCCCCCGGCGATGTCGCAGGTGCAGACCTCGGCCGCCAGCGCGGAGATCGCGGCGGACTTCGGCGGCGCCACGGGGGGCCTCGCCCGCTCGCAGGCGGCCGCGGCCACCGACCCCAATCGTCTGCGCGCCCGCGCCTACGTCCAGAACAACGAGTGGCGCTTTGAGGAGGCCGAGACCGACTTCCAGGCGCTGGTCGCCGACGCCGAAGCCCGCCGCGCACCGCCTGCCGAACTGGGCGACGCCTTGCTGAACCTGGCGCTGAACGTCTCCAACAACGGCCGCTTCGCCGAAGCCGACCGGCTGTTCCGCGACGCCGACGTCCAGGTGGCGGCCGCCGGCGATCCGCTGTTGTCGGCCCGCGCCCGCACGTATCGCGCCCTGCACCTGCGCAACGCCGGCCGGTTCGCCGACGCCGTGACCGCCGCCCAGGCGGCGCTCAAGGCCAGCGACGAGGTTCGGGCGGCCCGCGGCCTGGCCGTGACCGGCCCTGCCGTGACACAGGGGCCCGAAGGCCTCGCCATCGGCGGCGACCTGGCCTCGGCGCTCAACAACCGGCCCGGCGGCCGCGACGTACTGGGCGGCAGCCGCGTCACTCTCGCCGACCGCCTGTCGGTGCAGGACGCCCAGGCCCTCGAGGTCATGGGCTCGTCCCTGGCCGCACAAGGCGACGCCGCCGGCGCGCGCGATGCGCTGGCCCGCGCCAGCCGCACGCTGACCTCGGCCGAGGCCAACGGCGCGCTGAACGTGTGGCTCCGCGCACGAATCTCCGCCGACCTCGCCGAGATCGACATGGATTCCGGTCAGCCGGCCCAGGCCATCGGCAAGTACAACGAAGCGCTGCGCACCATCCGTCTGCGCCACGCCGGCACCGCCGCCGAGGGCGGGCTGCTGCTGGACCTCGGCCGGGCGCAGGTGCGCGCCGGCCAGGAGGACGCGGCGCTGGCAACCTATGCCCGGGCCTTCGAGCTCTTCCAGGCCCAGCGCGGCGCGCTCGGCGCGTCGGCCGACGACGCCGCGCCCTACTTCGACCTGCTGCTCAAGCGGATCGGCAGCGACCCAGCCAAGGCCGACGACTACAAGGCGCGCTTCTTCGCGGCGGCCGCCAGCGTGGTGTCCAACGCCACCGCCCAGACGGTCTCCAAGCTCGCCGCGCGCGTGGCGTCCGGCGACAGTGCGGTCACCGGCCTGGTCCGGGCCCTTGAAGACACGCGCCGCGAGCTGCGCGCCACCGAGGCCCAGGCGGCCAACCTGCAGGCCGCGAACACATATGAAGGCGCGGCGCGCTCGGACATCGAGGCCAAGCTCAAGACACTGCAGGCACAGTCCGACGCCCTGGAGAGCCAGCTTCTGGCCGCCAATCCGCGCTACGCCCAACTCGTCTCGTCCGAGGCGAAACTGTCCGACCTGCAGAAGGCTCTCGGACCCGACGAGGTCTATGTGAAGATCCTGCTGCTGGACACGGGGGGCTACGGCCTGCTGGTGACGCCCACCGGCGCCCGGCCCTATGCGATCGAGCTGAACCGCGGCACGGCCGGCGCCGCCGTCCGCCGCCTGCGCGCTCCGTTCGAGGCGGAGGATACCCTGCCCGCCTTCGACGTTGCGACCGCCCACCGGCTGTTCCAGCAGCTCTTCGGCCCCGTGGCGTCGGACATCATGGCCGCGAAGCACTTGGTGTACGAGCCCGACGGCGCCCTGATCTCGCTGCCGGTCGGCGCACTGGTGACCGCCGATCCGTCCACCGTGCTGGCCGGCGTGGCGACCGGGGCCGACCCCGACTACCGCAAGGTCGCGTGGCTGGGCGCCAAGGTAGACTCCGCCCTGGTCCTGTCCGCGGCCTCGTTCATGCAGTCTCGCGCCTTCGCGCCGTCGAGAGCGACCAAGAGCTTCCTGGGCTTCGCCGATCCTGCCACGCCGAAGAAGTCCGACGCTCAGGCCTACGCCTCGGTGGTCCGTCGTTCGGTCAGCCTGCGCAGCGAGCGGGACCTCAGCAACGTCTGCGAGAACACGCGGCTGGCGCTGCTGCAGATGCCCGCCCTGCCCGATACCGCCGACGAGGTGCGCCAGGTGGGCGCGAGCATCGCCGGGAACCAGGGCGAGCAGATCGTCACCGGCGCGGCCTTCACCGACGCCTCGGTGAAATCGCGCAAGGACCTCGCGGACTACAAGGTGTTGTACTTCGCCACCCACGGCCTGCTGCCCCAACCATCGGCCTGCCTGCCCGAGCCGGCGCTGATGACCTCGGTGGGCCTGGGCGACTCCGACGGCCTGCTCGACGCCACAGAAATCCTGGACCTCAAGCTCGACGCGGACCTCGTGGTGCTGTCCGCCTGCGACACCGGCGGCGCGGGGGGCGACGAGGCCTCCAGCGGCCTGCAGGGCGGCGGCGAGGCCCTGGGCGGCCTGACCCGCGCGGTGATCTACGCAGGCGGCCGCTCGCTGATCGTGTCGCACTGGTCCGTGGACTCCGTGGCGACGGTGCGGCTCATGACCGGCATGTTCTCGGCGACGTCCGGGAACCAGGCGGCCGCGATGGCGCGCGCGCAGATCGCCCTGCAGCAGAGCGAACAGTTCTCGCATCCCTACTTCTGGGCGCCCTTCACCATCGTCGGCGACGGATCGCGCGCCATGCCGGGCGCAACGACCCAGACGGCGGCGCGCTAGGCGGCGGCCGCCGCCATGGCCAACGCGGCGATCCGGCTGGCGCTGGAGGCCTATGACGGCTCGCGGCCGCGGCCCATGGGCCGCCATGCCGCCGGCGAAGGCTTCCTGCGCGGGTTCCTCCGGTACGGCGACGTCGATCGCTTCCACCTATGGAACGCCCTGGACGAGGATCCGGCGGCGCTGGAGGCGCTCGTCTCCCGGCTGGGTGGCGTGGGCCGGCCCGTGAGTTGGCTGGGCCGCGGCGACCGCGCGGCGCTCGGTTACACCGGCGGCGTTCACATTCCTACGCCGGAGCTGCGCGCCGAGGCCTGGGCGCGCCATGCGTTCGGCGCAACGGCCTATTCCATCACCGGCGTCACCCACACGATCGCCTCGACCCATATCCTGGATGAGATCTCGGCCCTGCTCTCCGCGCCGCTGGAGCCGTGGGACGCCCTGGTCTGCACATCAGACTCCGTTCGCAAGGCCACGGAAAACCTCCTGGAATCCTCGGCGGCCTATCTTCAGGAGCGGTTCGGCGCGAGCCGCCTGCCGGCCGTGCAACTGGCGACAATCCCGCTGGGCGTCCACACCGACGACTTCCGCCAGGATCCGGGATCGCGGAACCGCTGGCGCGCGCGGCTCGACATCCCGGCCGACGCGCCGGTGGTGCTCTATTCGGGCCGGCTCAGCATCGGGACAAAGATGCATCCTGCCCCCATGGCCCTGGCCCTACAGGCGGCGGCGCAGACGCTCGGCCGGCCCATCTATTGGCTGGTCTACGGCTCGGGGCTCAGCTCCGACGACGAGACGGCCTGGCGCGAAGCCGCGGCGGCCTTTGGCCCGGAGCTTCTGATCCGCGAGGCGCCCGACAGCCTGGTGTCCACGCGCAACGAGATCCTGTCCGCGGCGGACGTGTTCCTTTCGCTGTCGGACAACGTCCAGGAGACATTCGGCCTGACGCCGGTGGAGGCCATGGCGGCGGGACTGCCTTGCATCGTCAGCGACTGGGACGGCTATCGCGACACCGTGCGCCACGGTGTGGACGGTTACCGGATCCGCACCGTCGCGCCGCGTCCCGGGCTGGGCGGCGACCTGATCTACGCCTACGACCAGCGCCTGATCGGCTACGGGACCTACGCCGCGGCGACCTCCCTGTTCACCGCCGTCGATATCGGCGACACGGCGCAGGCGCTCAGCAGGCTGCTGGCGGATCCCGGGCTTCGGACACGGATGGGCGAAGCCGGCCGCGAGCGGGCGCGGGGGACCTTCGACTGGCGGGTCGTCATTCCGCAGTACCAGGCGCTGTGGGCCGAACTGGCCCGCCGCCGCCAGGCCGTCCCGGCGCAGACCGGGCAGGAGCACCCGCACCGCCCCGACCCCTTCCGGATGTTCAGCGCCTATCCCAGCGCGATCCTGGGACCGGCGGACATCGTCGCGCTCGTGGAGGCCCCGGAGGCGGTCGCCGCGCGGCTCGCTAATCCATCGGCCCGGGTCGAGGCCGCCCGTCTCCCGAGCCCTGCCGAGGCGATGGCGCTGCTGGAGACGCTCCGGAACGGTCCGCGCACGGTGGGCGAGCTGCTGGCGACGACGCCGGCCGAACGGCGTCCCTTCGCCGAGCGCGGACTCGCCTGGCTGGCGAAGTTCGGCGCGGTGCGTCTGTGCGACCCCACGTCGCGTACATGAGAGCGACGGTCGGTGTTCAGGTACCGTTCACGGCGCGGATATGCTAGTGCGGCGCCGACACGGGACGGGCGCCAGACATCTTTCGGGGTGAGATAGATGCGTAAGATTTTGATTGGATTGGCTCTTTCGCTCACGGTCTGCGGCGCTGCCGCGGCGAGCGACTACATCGTGGTGAATTCGACCGACCCTGCGTTCAAGCGCGGCCAGGCCTTCGATGCAGGCGCCAAGGTGGCGCTGGGCGCCGGCAAGACCATCACCCTCATGCGCGCCTCGGGCGAGGTCACGACGCTGAAGGGCGGTCCCTCCGGCGTGACCGTACCGGGCGCGAAAATGGCCGCCGCCGACAGCGCCCGCTTCGAGACCCTGCGCGCCCTCGTCGAACCCCCGCCCTCCGGCCGGACCTTCGGGGCCCGCCGCGGCGGCATCTGCCCGGCGGTCGAGACCCTGGTCACGCTGGACGACATCGTCCGGGTCGCCGACAGCAGCGGGTGCAAGACCGTCGCCCGGCAAGCGCTCGACAACTACCTGGCCAAGGGCGCCAACTGACAATTCGCCTCGTGGTGGGCGGAGGGCCGGCGGCGCGCCGAGGCGCCCGCCGGCCCTTTTCGTTTGCGCCGCGCGCGGCGGCCCGCCCGACTACCCTCTTTGGGTAATCGCGCGCCTCGGCGACCAGCGACGCTTGCTATCAGGATACGGCATCGGGGAGATGCATACTGGCGGCTGGGGCGTCATACCTCAGCCGCCGCTCCTTTTGGGGGCGCCCCCCGGGTTACCCCTTTGTCCGCTCCACCTCTTCAACGCTCGGATTGGCACGGAGCGCGGCGGAAATGTGCGTCAGGTGGCGCGCGTCGTTGACGTCGACGTCGATGTCCACATCGAAGAAGTCGGACTGCCGGTGGTGCATCCGCAGGTTCACGATGTTGCCGCCGG
>NZ_JANINU010000329.1 GCF_024508875.1 Phenylobacterium sp. | reverse complement strand
TCGACATCGGCGGCGAGACCGTGGGTCTCATCACCTACATGCGGACCGACGGCGTGCAGACCGCGCCCGAGGCCCTGGACGAGGCCCGCGCCGTGATCGGCGGCCTTTACGGCAAGGACTATGTGCCGGAGAAGCCGCGCTTCTACTCCACCAAGGCCAAGAACGCCCAGGAGGCCCACGAGGCCATCCGGCCCACCAGCCTGGCCCGCAACCCCGGCAAGCTGCGCCTGGAGGGCGACCTCGGCCGGCTGTACGAGCTGATCTGGAAGCGGATGATCGCCTCCCAGATGGAAAGCGCGCGCATCGAGCGCACGGTGATCGATCTGGAGTCCTCCGATGGCCGGACCGGCCTGCGCGCCACCGGCCAGGTGGTGACCTTCCCGGGCTACCTCGCGGTCTACGAGGAAGGCCAGGACGACCCCGAGGACGAGGAAGGCGGCCGCCTGCCCCAGGTCGCCGAGGGCGCCGAGGCCAAGGTGCGCTCGGCCAAGGCCGACCAGCACTTCACCGAACCGCCGCCGCGCTATTCCGAGGCCAGCCTCGTCAAGAAGATGGAAGAGCTCGGCATCGGCCGGCCCTCGACCTACGCCTCGATCCTCACCGTGCTGCGCGACCGCGCGTACGTCCGCATGGAGAAGCAGCGCTTTGTCCCCGAGGACAAGGGCCGCCTCCTGATCGGCTTCCTGGAGGAGTATTTCGGCCGCTACGTCGAATACGACTTCACCGCCGGCCTGGAAGAACGGCTCGACCTGGTCTCGGCCGGCGATCTGGACTGGAAGGTGCTGCTCCGCGAGTTCTGGTCCGACTTCAACCCGAAGATCGCCGAGATGATGGAGCTGCGGATCAGCGACGTGCTGACCGCGCTGGACGCCACGCTCGGCCCGCACCTGTTCCCGGAGAAGCCGGACGGCAGCGACCCGCGCGCCTGCCCGGTATGCAACACCGGCCGCATGGGGCTGAAATCCAGCCGCTTCGGGCCGTTCCTGGGCTGCTCGAACTATCCCGAGTGCCGCCACACCCGCCCGCTCTCGGTGGCCGAGGAGGGCGAGGACGCCGCCGCCGGCGACCGCGAGCTGGGGGTCGACCCGGTGACCGGTGAGACGGTGTTCCTGAAGACCGGCCGCTTCGGCGTCTATGTCCAGCTCGGCGAAGGCGAGAAGCCCAAGCGCTCCAGCCTGCCCAAGGGCTGGTCGGCGCCCGACATGGACCTGGAGAAGGGCCTGCGGCTGCTGCGCCTGCCGCGCGAAGTCGGCAAGCACCCGGAGGACGGCAAGCCCATCCTGGCCGGCCTCGGCCGCTTCGGCCCGTTCGTGCTGCACGAGGGCACCTACGCCAACCTCCCCAGCATCGACGAGGTGTTCGAGGTGGGCGTCAACCGCGCCGTCGATCTGATCGCCACCAAGCGGGCCGGTGGCAAGCGCGGCGGCGAGGCGGCTGCGCTGAAGGAGCTGGGCGCCCACCCCGCCGACGGCCAGCCGATCCGCGTGCTCTCGGGCCGCTACGGCCCCTACATCAAGCACGGCTCGACCAACGCCAACGT
>NZ_JANINU010000328.1 GCF_024508875.1 Phenylobacterium sp. | reverse complement strand
CGCCGGTCGAGAAGACGGCTTCGCTGCTGGCCTTGGCCTTCGCGTCCTTGGTCTCGGCGTGCGCCGGCGTAACGAGCAGCAGAGGCGCGAGCGCTGCGGACACGAGCAGATATTTCATAGGATTATCCCCGGTTCTATTTTTAGAATAGTTTTTATTCGGCAACTTATTGAGCCACAGGCCGTAACTGATGAGTAAATTCACAGCTCAATTGCCAGGCTTAACCTGCGACATTTTGTACCAATTACATTCGAAAATTTGGGCTAGAATCGCACATGCATTTCTCATGCATGGCTTTATTGGCGCGCCGGGCCAGCATCATTATAAGTCTCGCGCGCCGATGCCCGATCCGCGAGGCGCCTTACTGCGCAAGACTAGGCGCAGGCCCGGGCGCGCCGTCCGGATCGCTCCGGCCGCGGCCGCCCGGGACCTCCTGGCTTACCAGCCGGAAGCCGCCTTCATGGCCACGACCGTGTCCGAGCGGTCGTCGGAATAGGCCGCGCCCGTGGCCGTCGAAGCAGCGTTATCCGCGCCGCGGAGCCTGAACCGCGCGACCAGGGTCGTGAGTTCGTCGGCCTCGGCGGCCAGGCTGCGCGCCGCCGCGGTCGCCTCGTTCACCATCGCGGCGTTCTGCTGGGTCATGCTGTCCATGCTCGCGACGGCGCTGCTCACCTGCTTCAGGTTGTCGGCCTGGGTTTCGGTGTTCTGCGCGATTTCGTTGATGAGCGCGTTGGTGTCCCCGATCTTCGCGCCGATGAGCGTCAGCATCTGGCCGGTGTCGCCGACGCGACCCACGCCGCTCTGCACCTGCTCGGACGACGTGTGGATCAGCGTCTTGATGTCCCGCGCGGCGTCGGCCGAGCGCTGGGCCAGCGCGCGGACTTCCGAGGCCACGACCGCGAAGCCCTTGCCGGCATCGCCGGCCCGCGCCGCCTCGACCCCCGCGTTCAGCGCCAGCAGGTTGGTCTGGAACGTGATGCTGTCGATCAGATTGATGATCTGGCTGATCTCTTCCGAGCTGGTCTGGATGGCGTCCATCGCCGAGATGGCCTCGGTCACGATGGCGCCGCCCTCCATGGCGTTGCCGTTGGCGACTTCGATCGCCGTCCGGGCGTCAGCCGCGCGCTGAGCGGTCTCGCCCACCATGACGGTCACCTGCTTGGTCGCGCTGCTCGTCTCCTGAAGGCGCGTGGCCTGCTGCTGGGTCCGACGCGACAGGTCCTCGGACGCGGAGTAGATCTCGGCGGCGCCCATGTGCACGGTCTGCGCGGAGCGCGCGACGCCCGAGATGCTCTGCTCGAGGCCTTCGACGGCGCTGTTGAACGATTGCCGAAGGCGCTCGTATTCCGGCTCGAACGGCTGGGTAATGACGTGGGTGAGGTCGCCCGACGCCAGCGCGGCCAGGGCCGTGTCCAGCGTTTCGACGACCCGGCGCTGGGCCGCCTCGGCGCCGACCTTGGCCAGGTCGGCCTCTTCCTTCGCGCGGTCGGCCGCGGCCTTCGCCCGGTCGGCCTCGGCCTTGGCGAGCGCGGCGTCGCGGAAGACGAGCACGGCGCGGGCCATGTCGCCC
>NZ_JANINU010000327.1 GCF_024508875.1 Phenylobacterium sp. | reverse complement strand
CCTGAACTACGACCAGAACGTTCAGAAGCGCTGGGCCAAGGACATCCCCGGCAACATCGCCAAGGGCGACAAGAACTGGCCGCAGGTGCTGAAATGAGCCTGCGCCATCGCGTCGCGGGCCTCGTCCCGCAGGGCCTCGCACTGTTCATGGCGGCGGTCTTCCTGGACAGCCTGCGCTACAAGTTCACCGACCATCCGAAGACCCAGGTGATCTTCGGCCGGCTCGACGGCTGGACCAGCGAGCTCGGCCTGCCCGGCCTCTTCGCCCACACGGGGCTGTTCTCCCAGTACGTGATCGGCTCGATCGAGCTGCTCGCGTCCAGCCTGCTGGTGATCGGCATCCTGCCGCGCCTGCGCCACCTCCAGGCGGCCGGGGCCCTGGCCGGCCTGCTGGTCATGGCCGGGGCGGTCAGCTTCCACCTGTTCACGCCGCTGGGGGTCGATCCAAACAACGACGGCGGCGGGCTGTTCGCCGCCGCGTGCGTGAACCTGGTCTGCGCCATCCTGCTGCTGGGCGTGTTCCGGCGGCGCGAGTTCGGCGTGTTGCTGGGGCGCGTGGCGGCGATCTTCGCACCGCTCAAGCCCGCGGCCGTGCGGCCATGAGCGACACGCTATGGACCTCCGACTTCTCCGTTCGCGGACGGACCGTGCAGGTCAAGAAGACCGGCGCGGTGATCCCCCTGGACCGCGCCCTGGCGTCGGAAGCGGCGACATGGCTCGCCCTCTATCTCGCCATCCGCGGCAAGATGCTGCTGAACCGCCTAGCCCCTCGCGGGCCTGCCGTGTGGTTCGCGCCCGACCGCCCGCGGCCCTGGTACCTGATCTGGGCCGCAGCGGCGTGGAACGGCGTGCGGATCGCCCGCTCGCCGGCCGAGGCGCAGGCGTCGTTCTACTTCGAGGATTCCGCCGTCGGCGCGCCGCCGGCCCGCGGGCATTCGCGCGCCTTCAACTACGGCTGCGCCGACATCACCAAGAGCCGTGTGGCCGAGGTGTTCGCGCAGGTGTTCGGCTATCCCCTCGCGCTGGATCCCGAGACCGGCGTCGGCCTGGCGGTGGAAAAGGGCGAAGGCAACGGCGTGCATGACGGCCGCGTCGTGCGCCTGCCCCTGCGCGCGCGCGCCGGCCGCACCTATCAGCGCCTGATCGACAATGTGGAGGACGGCCTGGCGGTCGACCTGCGCACGCCATTCGTCGGCGGCCGGCCCGTGGTGGTGTTCCTGAAGCGGCGGCGTGTCGAGGACCGCTTCGCCAACCACAATTGCAGCGTCGGCATGGCCCGTCCGAGCGATGTCTTCACACACGAGGAGATCGAGAAGCTGGAGGCGTTCTGCCACGCCATGCGCCTGGATTGGGGCGGCCTGGACATCCTGCGCGATCGCGCCAGCGGCCGGCTCTACGTCGTCGACGTCAACAAGACCGACATGGGGCCGCCCATCGCCCTGCCCTTCTTCCAGAAGCTCGCCGCCGTCGCCCGCCTGGGCCGCGCGCTGCGGGCGCTCGTCACGGAGCCTGCGCCATGATCCCCTTCGTGCGTGAGTTCGCGTTCAAGTACGGCCGCGCCGACCGCGTGAGCCCGCT
>NZ_JANINU010000326.1 GCF_024508875.1 Phenylobacterium sp. | reverse complement strand
CGGCCGGCACCCGCGTGGTGATCCTGACGGAAGACTTCTCGTACCAGGAACGCGCCAAGGACTGAGGTCCTTCGCCTCCGATGTTGGGAGAAGGACCGGGCGGCTGACACGGAGGCCGCCCGGCCCCTCCCCTTTGAGCGCGCCGCCGATCGAGGCGGCGACACACCCAAAGCCCTGGGTTCGGACGGATAGGCGCAAGCCGCGCGGAAACTCCGTCACGGGTCGGCGAAAAAATTTTCGGATGGCTTGGACCGCGGGGAAGAGGCCGTGGCCGGATGGGGTCAACCCCCGGCTCTTCCCCGCCTTCGACCTGGTCGCCGCGCGGCACGATGGCGGCGGAACACGTCGGTAGTCCTTGAGCTTGGCTATAGCCGAACCGCGTTCGCCCGGCGCTTCCGCCAAATGTCGCACCCCGCGCGGCCACCCCTCCTGAGGCGGCCTTTAGAGGTTCTGGGCTGGCCGGGGCGGCAGCTTGGCCCTAACAGCCAGCCCGGATGGATCCTGATTTCTGGCTCTTCGCGGCCGTGGGCTTCGCGGCGCAGCTCGTCGACGGCGCCTTGGGCATGGCCTACGGCGTGATCTCGACGTCGGTGCTGCTCAGCTTCGGCGTCACGCCCGCCAACGCCTCCGCCAGCGTGCACGCGGCCAAGGTCTTCACCGGGGCCGCCTCTGGCGCCTCGCACATCTACCACCGCAACATCGACTGGAGGCTGCTGGCGCTGCTCTCGGGCGGCGGCGTGCTGGGCGGGGTCATCGGGGCCTACGTCCTCACCTCCGTGCCTGGCGAGGCCGTGAAGCCTTACGTCGTCGGCTGGCTGTTCCTGATGGGCCTGGTGATCCTCTACCGCGCCTGGCGACAGGCGCGGCCCAAGGTCTTCTCCTGGCGCTCGCCCTTCCCGTTGGGCCTGCTGGGCGGCTTCTTCGACGCCATCGGCGGCGGCGGCTGGGGACCGGTGGTGACCAGCTCGCTGCTGGGTGCGGGCGCCGATCCGCGCAAGGCCATCGGCACCACTAACGCCGCCGAGATGTTCGTGGCGATCGCCACCTCGGCCGCCTTCCTGGGCAGTCTGCTGTCCGGCCACTGGGAGACCGAAGGGCTGGGCGGGCTCATGTGGTCGCTGGCCGGCCTGATCGCCGGCGGCGTGGTCGCCGCGCCCGTCGCGGGCTGGATGACCAAGGTGCTTCCGTTGCGCCTTCTGACCTGGATCGTCGGCGTGCTCGTCGTGGCCCTGGCCGTCTGGCAGGGCATATCCTTGCCCTGACCCCCTGACGGGGCGGCGAAATGCGCTAAACATGTGCGCTCAAGCTTCGGGAAGTGTGCGTTCATGACCATCCGCCGCAGCCTCGCCGGCCTGCTCTCGGCCACCTTGGCCGCCATCGCAGTCCAGGCACACGCTGCGCCCAAGCCCACGCTCGCCGAGCCTTCGCTGTCGCCCGACGGCGGCGAGATCGCCTTCGTCTCGGGCGGCGACATCTGGACCGTCCCCGCCGCCGGCGGCACGGCCAGCCTGCTGGTCACCGACGCCGCCACCGAGGGTCGCCCGCTCTATTCCCCCGACGGCCGCGAGATCGCCTTCACCTCCAACCGCGCCGGCGCCGCGAACGTCTACGTGCTCACGCTCGCCACCGGCAAGCTGCGCCGCATCACCTACACCGACGCCAACGAGCAGCTCGACGGCTGGTCGCGCGACGGCAAGTGGCTCTACGTCTCCGGCCCCGCCAACGACATCGCCCGCCAGAACGACGTCTGGCGCGTCGCCGCGACTGGCGGCACGCCGCTGGAGGTCAGCCGCGAGCGCTACCTCAACGAGTTCAACTCCGCCCCCTCGCCCGACGGCCAGTCCATCGCCCTGATGGCCAAGGGGATTTCGTCCACCCAGTGGTGGCGCAACGGCCATAGCCACATCGACGAGGCCGAGCTGTGGGTGAAGCCCATCGCCGCGAACGCGCCGTACCGCCGCCTGCTCGGCGCCAGTTCGAAGCGCCTCTGGCCGATGTGGAGCGCCGACGGCGCCACGCTCTGGTTCATGAGCGACGAGGGCGGGACGGAGAACCTTTGGCGCATGGCGGCGGCCGGCGGCGCCCCGCAGCAGGTGACAAGGTTCACCGACGGCCGGGTGCTGTTCCCGTCGATCGGCTACGACGGCAAGTCGATCGTCTTCGAACGCGAGTTCGAGATCTGGAAGCTCGACACCGCCACCGGCGCCGCCGCCAAGGTCCCGGTCGCCCTGCGCGGCGCCCCCGCCGCCGCCGGCGAGCGCCGGCTGGTCGAGACCAGCTTCCGCAGCATGGCGGTCTCGCCCGACGGTAAGAAGCTGGCCGTCATCGCCCACGGCGAGGTCTTCGCCGCCCCAGCCAAGGACGGCGGCCAGGCCCAGCGCATCACCGAGACGCCCGCGGCCGAGAGCGACCTCGCCTGGTCGTCCGACAGCCGCCGCCTGGCCTACGTCGCCGAGCGCGGCCGGCAGAGCCAGGTGATGGAGTACGACTTCGCCACCCAGAAGGAGCGCCCGCTCACCCAACCCTCGGACGTCGACGCCGCCCCCAGCTACTCGCCCGACGGCAAGATGCTGGCCTATGTCCACGGCACGCGGCAGATCCGGGTCATCACCCTGGCCGGCGGCGGGGACCGCGTCCTGTTCGAGGGCGCCCTCGACCGCAACGACGGCTCCAGGCTGGCCTGGTCGCCCGACTCGAAGTGGCTCGCCTTCGGCGTCACCGACAAGAAGTCGTTCCGCAACGTCTGGGTCGCCCCCGTGGCGGGCGGCCCCGCCCAGCCGGTCAGCTTCCTGGCCAACGGCAACGCCGCCGACCAGATCGCGTGGTCGCCGGATGGCAAGTACATCGTCTTCGACAGCGGCCAGCGCAGCGAGCCGGTGAAGATGGTCCGCGTCGACCTGCTGCCCAACACGCCGAAGTACCGCGAGGACGCCTTCCGCGACCTGTTCAAAGCCGCTCCGCCAGGAACGCCGGCGCCGAAGTCCGATCCCAAGGACAAGACCCCCGCCGCCAAGCCCGGCGGCGGCGACGACGAGCCCAAGGCCGAGGACGCCGCCGCCTCGAACGACGCGCCCGCCGCCAAGGGCAAGACGCCGGTGGTCCGCATCGTCTTCGAGGGCATTCGCGAACGCGCCACCTTCATCCCGCTGGGCGGCTCGGCCGAGGAGCCGGTGATCAGCCCCGACGGCAAGACGCTCGTCTACCGCGCCCGCCAGGGCGACCAGCAGAACCTGTTCAGCTACAGCTTGGACGAGCTGGCCAAGGAGCCCCCCGCGCCGGCGCAGCTCACCGGCGGCCGCCGGCCCAAGCGCGACTACGCCTTCAGCCCCGACTCCAAGCAGGTCTACTATCTCGACGGCGGCCGCGTCAGCGCCACGCCCGTCGAGAGCCCCAAGCCGAAGTTCATCGACGTCACCGGCGAGATGGTCGTCCGCTTCGACGCCGAGAAGCAGGTGGTGTTCGACGAGGCCTGGTCCACCATGGACCGCGCCTTCTACGACGAGACGTTCCACGGCCAGGACTGGACGGCGCTACGCGAACGTTTCGAGCCGTTCGCCCAGGGGGCCCAGACGCCGGACGAACTGCGCCGCGTCATCAACCTGATGATCGGCGAACTGAACGCCTCGCACTCGGGCATCAACCGGCCCGCCGACGGCTTCGGCGCCCAGCCGGCGGCGCGTGTCGGCGACCTCGGCCTCCGCTTCGACCGCGAGGCCTACGAAGCCGGCCGCGGCCTGGTCGTCCGCGAGGTGATCGCCCTCGGCCCGGCCGATATCGAAGGTTCGATCAAGCCAGGCGACGTGCTCACCGCCGTCGACGGCAAGCCGGTCGGCCCGGGCGTCAACCTCGACAGCCTGCTCCTGGACCGCGCCGGCAAGCGCACGGTGCTCACCGTCTCCGGCCGCCAGGCCGTCGTGCGGCCCGTCGCGCCCGGCGTCGCCGGCGGCCTGCTCTACCGCCAATGGGTCAATGACCGCCGCGCCTATGTGGAGAAGGCCAGCGGCGGGCGGCTGGGCTACGTCCACATCCTGGACATGGGCTCCGACAGCCTGGACCAGCTCTACATCGACCTCGACGCCCAGAACCAGGGCAAGGACGGCGTCGTCATCGACGTGCGCAACAACAACGGCGGCTTCATCAACGGCTACGTCCTCGACGTCTTCAGCCGGAAGAACTTCCTGACCATGACGCCCCGCGGCCTGTTCGGCGTGCCCAGCCGCCAGAACCTGGGCCAGCGCGCCCTGGGCTCCCCGACGATCCTGGTCACCAACGAAAGCTCGCTTTCCGACGCCGAGGACTTCACCGAGGGCTACCGCCACCTGGGCCTGGGCAAGGTGGTGGGTGTGCCCACCGGCGGGTGGATCATCTACACCGGCGCCCAGCCGCTGATCGACGGTTCGTCCGTCCGCGTGCCGTTCATCCGCATCCAGGGCGCCGACGGCAAGGACATGGAGCTGAACCCTCGCCCCGTCGACGTCCATGTCGAGCGGCCACTGGGCGAGACTCTCAGCGGCCGCGACAGCCAGCTCGACGCCGCCGTGGCCGAACTGCTCAAGGGGCTGGGGCCCCGCCGGCCATGACCGCGCCGCCCGCCAACCTGCCGGAACCCGACGAACGGCTGGCGCTGGCCTGGCGCATGGCCCAGCCGACGATGAACTTCATCCTCAACGTCGAGCAGGCCAGCCGGGCGAACGAGGACATCGTCGACGGCCTGCTGTTCGCCGCGATCCAGTCGGCCAACGTGGCGACCATCAGCAACGACCCCGAGCTGCAGGTCGCCTACGCCGTCCTGGCCGACGCCCCGCCCGACGAGCTGCGGCGGCCCGTCAGCGTCAACGCCGTCGCCCAATCCCTGCGGATGCCCTTCGAGACCGCCCGCCGGCGCGTCCAGCGCATGGTCCGGAGGGGCGCCCTGGAAGTCACCGCTAAGGGCGTTCGGGTCTCGCCCTGGGCGCTCGGGGCGGACCGCTTCCTCGACAACGTGATCCTCCGGCACGAGCACCTGCGGGCCTTCTACCTGGAGGTCCGGTCCCTGGGCCTCGTCCCGCCAGAGCCCACATCCCAGCGCACCTGGGACTCGCCGCCCCTGCGCCTGACCAACCGGCTCATCTGGGAATACATGCTGCGCGTCGCCGACGACCTCGGCGCGCTCGTCGGCGACACCACCAACGGCGTCATCATGCTGGCGATGATCCGCGAGAACATCTCCAGCCTGCCCCCCGAGCAACTCGCGGTCTGGATGGACGATCCGCCCGCCGTGGCCCGGCCGGTGCGCAACCGCAAGCTCGCCGAGCGGCTCAAGCTCTCCAGCGAGACCCTGCGCCGCTACGTGATCGCGCTGGAAGAGGATGGGTTCTGCCAGCGCGGACCGCGCGGCCTCGTCGCCATGGTGTCGCCCTCGACCCGCGCCGCCCTCGACCGGATGGTGGTCGATAACCTCGCGAACCTGCAGCGCCTGCTCACACGCCTGCGCCAGTTCGGCGTCCTTGCCGAATGGGACGCTGCGGCCGTCGCGGCCGCTTAGCGGCGGTTGAGCCCAACCCCGCTGGCGCGACGCGGCGCAGGCGCTACAACTGGCGTCTGTCCTCGGGGGAGTTCGCCAGCATGATCCGGTCCGCCATCCTTGCCCTGGGTCTCGCCGCCGCGCTTGCCCCTGCCGCCGGGGCGCAGCCCCTGCCCCTCAGCCCCTACGCCTCCGCCGGCGAGCAGCAGGCCGCCCTCACCGACCGCAAGGTGACCTCCGAACAGCTCGTCCGCGCCTACCTGGAGCGGATCGAGCGGATCGACCGCGCCGGGCCCAAGCTCAACGCCGTGATCGCCCTCAACCCCCACGCCCTGGACGAGGCCCGCCGCCTGGACGCCGAGCGCCGCGCCGGCAAGGTCCGCGGGCCGCTGCACGGCGTGCCGATCCTGCTGAAGGACAACATCGAGACCGCCGACGGCCCCACCACCGCCGGCTCCCTCGCCCTGGCCGCCAACGCCGCCGGCCGCGACGCGCCGATCGTGAAGCGCCTGCGCGACGCCGGCGCGGTCGTCCTCGGCAAGACCAACCTGTCCGAATGGGCCAACTTCCGCTCCACGCGCTCGATCAGCGGCTGGAGCGGCGTGGGCGGGCTGGTCCGCAACCCCTATTCGCTCGACCGTACGGCCTGCGGCTCGTCCTCGGGCTCGGGCGCCGCGGTCGCCGCCGGTCTCGCCGCCTTCGCCATCGGCACCGAAACGGACGGCTCGGTCACCTGCCCGGCCGCCATGAACGGCGTCGTCGGGCTCAAGCCCACGGTCGGCCTCGTCTCGCGCACCTTCATCGTCCCGATCTCGCCCGAACAGGACACCGCCGGTCCGATGACCCGCACCGTGGCCGACGCCGCGGCCATGCTGAATGTCATCGCCGGCGGCGATCCCGCAGACCCGGCCACCAAGGACGCTGACGCCCATAAGGCCAACTACCTCGAAGGCCTGAAGCGCGACGCCCTCAAGGGCGCCCGTATCGGCGCCTGGTTCCCGTGGAAGGGACGCTCGCCGCAGACCGACGCCATCTTCGAGGCCTCGCTGCAGGCGCTGCGCGACCAGGGCGCCGTGGTGGTCGAGATCAAGGGCCCCGACGACGCCACCGCCGGGAAGATCGGCGAACTGGAGGGCGACCTGCTGCGCACCGAGTTCAAGGCCGCGCTGAACGCCTACCTCGCCTCCACGCCGGCCGCCGTGAAGAGCCGCACGCTCGCCGACCTCATCGCCTTCAACAAGGCCGAGGCCGCCCGCGAGATGCCCCTGTTCGGCCAGGAGATCTTCGAGGCGGCCGAGGCGAAGCCGCCGATCACCGACCCGGCCTACCTCGATAAGCGCGCGACCGCCCGCAAGCTCTCCCGCGAGGCCCTCGACAGGATGCTGGCCGAGAACAAGCTGGACGCCATCGTCGCGCCCAGTGGCGGCCCGCCCTCGATCGTCGACCCGGTGAACGGCGGCCCGTTCTTCGGCTCGCCCTCGCGCCTGCCCGCCGTCTCCGGCTACCCGCACCTCACGGTGCCGGCCGGCTACGCGACCGGCCTGCCGGTGGGGATCTCGTTCCTGGGTCCCGAATGGTCCGAGGCGAAGCTCCTGGCCCTCGGCTACGCCTTCGAACAGGCCACCCGCGCCCGCCGCGAGCCCGAGTTCCTGCCCGACGTCGGCGCCCGCCCCGAGATCGGCCGCGCCTACGACCCGCGCTGAGCCCGGAGACCGAAGGTCCGCCGTTCCGCGAATGACCATTGCCATCCGCCCCGATCCGCCGCCTGCTGGCGTGGGGACTTCGGGGGGCGGCATGGGGATGATGCGCAGTTCGGCCGGGACAGCCGCATGACGCCGGTCGAACGCACACGCCTGCTGGTCTACGGCGGCGTCATGCTCACCCTGGTGCAGTTCGCCGTGCCCTGGGAGGGGCTGATCGGCCTGCCCGTCGTGTTCTTCCTGAAGAACAAGCTGGGGCTCACGGCCCATGGCGTCGCCACCTTCAACCTGATCGCCTCGATCCCGTTGTTCGTCGGTTTCCTGTTCGGCTTCCTGCGCGACACCTGGAGCCCGTTCGGGCGCGGCGACCGGGGCTACGTAGTCATCTTCGGCCTCCTGTCGGTGCTCTCCTACGGGGCCATGATCCTGCTGGAACCCACCTACGGCGTCCTGCTGGCCGGCGTCTTCCTGACCACCGTGGCGATCCAGTTCGTGCTCAGCGCCGGGCGCGGCGTCACCTCCGCCATCGGCCAGGAGGAGGCCATGACCGGCCAGGTCAGCGTGCTCGGCAACCTCGCCATCCTCGTCCCCAACCTCGCGGCCTACTTCCTGGGGGGCGCCCTCAGCGGCTACCTGGAGGGGCGCGACGCCGCCGGCGCGGCGCGGATCCTGTTCGGCGTCGGCCTGGGGCTGATGGCGGTGGTCGCCCTCATGGGCCTGTTCGGCCCGGCCCGCCTCTTTGACCACCACCATGCCCAGGCCCGCGAGCATACCGTGGCGGGCGACCTCGCCCGGCTCCTGCGCCACCGGCCGCTCTACGCCGTGATGGCGATCCAGCTCCTGTGGCAGTTCTCGCCCGCCGCCGGCGCGGTGCTGCAGTTCCACCTCTCCAACGGCCTGCACGCCACCGACGCCCAGGTCGGCGCCTGGTACGGCCTCTTCATGGGCTCGTTTGTGCCGGTGATGCTGCTCTATTCCTGGCTCTGCCGCCGGGTGCGGCTGAACACCCTGCTGTGGGTCGGCGCGGCGCTGGCCGTGGTGCAGATGACGCCGCTGCTGTTCGTGCGCACGCCGACCGAGGCGCTCGTCGCCGCCGTCGCCCTGGGCCTCATCGGCGGCCTCGGCCAAGCCGCCTTCACCGACCTCGCCATCCGCGCCTGCCCGCCGGGGCTGCAGGGCACGATGATGATGATGTTCATGGCGATGTACTACGTCTCGCTCCGCTTCGGCGACGTCTTCGGCGCGTGGCTCTACGACCGTCAGGGCGGCTTCCAGACCGCGATCTACGCCACGGTCGGAGTCTACGCCCTGATCCTGCCCCTCCTGCTGCTGGTGCCGAGGGACCTGAAGGACACGCTCGACGGCGAGCCGGCGACCGGATGAGCGGCGGCGCAACTTCCCTTCCGCCCGCGGGTTATCGCCAGGCCAGCGGTGCGATCGGAAGGGGCTCTCATGGCAATGATTGCAATGGCGTCGCCCTCAGGCCTTGAAAGCGGCGCCGTGGGCGCTGACATCGTGCGCAGCGCCGCTACTATGGCTCTGCCGCGAGCGAAGGACGATTCCACTGGCCAGCCTTCGGAAGAGACGAAAGATCCGGCGCGCGACCCTTAAGGCCCTCAAGGCCAAGGTCGTCCGCCCGGAGTCCTCCGAAGCGCTCTTCAACGCCGCCGCCAGCAGCATCCTCGCACGGAGATCGGGTCGCGTGTTCGACGTCACCGCCCCCAGGTACGCCAACCTCATCCGGCTCGAGCCCGAGCCGGCGCCGGCTGCTGTGGAGCCGCACGGGGCGGGCTTCCACCTGATCGACACCACCATGATGTACGCGCCGCAGTCCGGCGGCGTGAAGCGCTACCTGATGGCCAAGCGCGCCTGGCTCGCCCGCCGCCGGGCCGACGTGCGCCACACCCTGGTCGTCCCCGGCGCGCGCACCCGCGCCGAGAGCGAGGGCCTGGTCACCGTGGCCGCCACCCGCCTGCCCTTCGGCAACGGCTACCGCATGCCCGCCAGCCTGACGAAGTGGGAGACGGTGCTGCGCCTGCTGGAGCCCGACGTGATCGAGGCCGGCGACGTCTTCGTGCCCGGCCATGCCGCCCTCTACGCCGGCGAGGCCCTGGGCGTGCCCGTGGTCGGCTTCTGCCACACCGACGCGGCGGCCCTCGCGGCCCTGCACTTCGGCGAATGGGCCGAGGCGCCTGCGTTCAGCTTCTGGGCCCAGGCCTACCAGCGCTTCGACCACGTAGTCGCCCCCAGCCGTCACATGGCCGCCCGCCTCGCCGACGCCGGCGTCCAGCGCATGTCGATCCAGCAGCTCGGCGTCGACACCGACCTCTTCAATCCCGCCCGCGGCGACCGCGCCCGGCTCCTGCGCAAGCTCGGCCTGCCCGCCGAGACCCGCCTGCTCGTCTTCGCCGGACGTCCGGCCCGCGAGAAGAACATCGACTCCATGGTCGCGGCGGTCGAGCGGCTGGGCGCGCCCTACAAGCTGCTGCTGGTGGGCGCCGGCAAGGACGTCAGTTGGTCGCCGGGCGTCGTCAGCCTCGACTTCGAGCGCGACCCGGTCCGCCTCGCGGCCCTCCTCGCCTCCTGCGATGCGGCCCTGCACGCCAACGAGAACGAGATCTTCGGCCTCTTCGTGCTGGAAGCCATGGCCGCCGGCCTGCCCGTCGTCGGCTCCCATCGCGGCGGCGTCGGCGAACTCATCGACGCCTCGGTGGGCCAGCCCGCCCGCAACGTCGAACCCGCCGGCCTGGCCGAGGCCATCGAGGCCCTCTTCGCCCGCGACCTCCCCGCCCTCTCCGCCGCCGCCCGCCGCCGCGCCGAGACCCGCCACGGCTGGGACGCCACCTTCGAAGCCCTCACCCGCCTCTACAGCGACCTCATCGCCGCCCGAACGCCGCTGGCGCTGACGGCGTAGGGCCCTACCCCAACGCCTCCCGCTGCTTCTTCGTCAGCCCGGCCTTCACCAGCTCATACGACGCCGCGCACAGGTGCTCGACCTCGTCGGCGGGCACGTCCGAGTCCAGGTCCACGGCGATCCAGAACCGGCGGTCCAGGTGCGACCTGTGCCCCACGCCCGCGTACTGTTCGCGCAGCACCTCGGCCAGGTGCGGGTCGCACTTGAGGATCACCCCCTCGGTCCCGCGCACCGAGAGGATGGCGAACATCTTCCCACCGATCTTGTAGAGCAGCACCAGCGGCTCCCCGGTCCGGCTCCGGTTGGCCGCCATCGGCTCGGCCACCGCCCCCGGCATGGCGTCCAGCACCACCTTCAGCGCCGCCGTCCGGGGGAGCAGTTCCATGCGCTACCGCCCCGTCGGCAGGTCCTTGAACGCCACGTCCTTGTCCACGCGGATGTCGCCCGGCAGGCCCAGCACGCGCTCGGCGATGATGTTCTTCAGGATCTCGTCCGTGCCGCCGGCGATCCGCAGGCCCGGGGCGCTCATCAGCGAGGCGTGGAACGCCCCCTTCAGCGGCGCCAGCGCCGGGTCGTCGATGATCCCGTACTGGTCCAGCAGCTCCACGACCGAATTGCCCAGGTCCTGCATCTGCATCGCCGAGACCACCTTGCCGATCGAGCTCTCCGGCCCCGGCGTCTGGCCGCGGCTGAGCGCCGTCATGGTGCGGTTGCGGGTGTGCTCCAGCCCCTTGGTCGCCACGTACCAGTCGGCCAGCTTCTCGCGCACCGCCTGGTCCTTCAGCACCGGTGCGCCGTCGAAGCCGGTGATGTCGCGCGCGGCTTCGAGGAAGTGGCTCCAGCCGGCCCCAGAGGGCCCGCCCACGGCCAGCCGCTCGTTCATCAGCGTGACCAGCGAGACCTTCCAGCCGTCGCCTACGCCACCCAGCCGCTGGCTGTCCGGCACGCGCACGCCCGTGAAGAACACCTCGTTGAAGCCGCTGCCGCCCGACATCTGGTGGATCGGCCGCACCTCGATGCCGGGATCGCTCATGTCGACCCAGAACATCGTCATGCCCTTGTGCTTCGGCACGTCGGGGTCGGTCCGGACAACGACGATGCCGAAGTTCGAGAACTGGGCGCCCGTCGTCCACACCTTCTGGCCGTCGATGATCCAGTCGCCCGAGCCGTCGGGCGCCTTCACCGCCCGGGTCCGCGCCGCCGCCACGTCCGAGCCGCCCGACGGCTCGGAGAAGAGCTGGCACCAGATCTCCTCGCCGCGCAGCGCCGGCCCCACGAAGCGCCTTTTGGTGTCCTCGTCGGCGAACGCCATCACCGTCGGCACGCACATGCCCAGCCCGATCTGGAACGGGTTCGGCGGGACCGGGTGCTTGGCCTCCTCGGCGTTGAAGATCACCTGCTGGATCGGCGTGCCGCCCGGCCCGCCCCATTCCTTCGGCCAGGTGATCTGGGCGTAGCCGGCGGCCGCCTTCTTCGCCTGCCAGGCCTTGGACGCCGGCATGGTGTCCTTGCTTGCGCCTTCGAGATCGTCGCCCCCGACGGCCTGCTTCGGCGCGTTCTGAGCGAGCCATTCGCGGACCTGCGCCCGATAGGCGGCCTCTTCCGGAGAGTCGTTGAAGTCCATGCCTTATCCTCCGTCATCCCGGCCAACGGAGCGCCGCAGGCGCGTAGGCCGAGCCGGGACCCATGATTTGGCGCCTCGCTAGGCGGCCATGTTCTTGCGTTCCAGGCAGCTCACCAGCCGCTCCTTCCACACGCGCGGCGCGCCGGCCACGAGGCCGAGCTGGCGGGACCGCCGGTAGTAGAGGTGCGCGTCCACCTCCCAGGTGAAGCCGATACCGCCGTGGGTCTGGATGTTCTCCTTCGCCCCGAACCAGAACGCCTCGCTGGCCGCGATCCGCGCGGCACTGGCGGCCACCGGCAGTTCGGGGGCATTGGTGTTCAGCGCCCAGGCCCCGTAGTAGGCGTTCGACCGCGCCAGCTCGTTCTTCACGTACATGTCGGCCAGCTTGTGCTTGATCGCCTGGTAGCTCGCGATCACCCGGCCGAACGCATAGCGCTCCAGCGCATAGGCCTTGGCCATCTCCAGGCAGCGGTCGGCGCCGCCGCACTGCTCGAACGCCAGCAAGACCGCCGCCCGGTCCGTCACCTGCTCCAGCAGGGCCAGCCCCTCGCCCGCGCCGCCCAGGCGCTCGGCCGCCGCACCGGCGAACGTCAGCCTCGCCGCGTCCCGTGTGGGGTCCAGCGTCTTCAGCGCCTCGCGCGTGATGCCACCGACGCCCAGGTCCACCAGGAACAGCCCCGGCTGCCCGTTCTCCTTGGCCAGCACCAGCGCATGGGTGGCGATGTCGCCGTCCGTCACCGGCAGCTTCACGCCCGAGAGCTTGCCGCCGCTCACCGTGGCCTGCAGCGCCGAGGCGTTCAGCACCCCCGGCCCCTCCGAGCTCGCCACGCAGCCGATCACCTCGCCGGCGGCGATCTTCGGCAGCAGCGCCGCCTTCTGCGCCTCGCTGCCCGCCAGCATCAGGGCCTCGGCCAGGAAATAGACCGTCGAGGCGAACGGGATCGGCGCCACCACGCGTCCCAGTTCCTCGGCGATGGCGCACAGCTCGATGTGCCCCAGGCCCAGCCCACCGTGTTCCTCCGGGATCGCCGCGCCCAGCCAGCCCTGCCCGGCCACCGCCGCCCAAAGCTCGGCGTCATAGGCCTTGCTGTCGTCGTCCAGCACCTTGCGCACCCGCGCGGTCGAACCGTTCGCTTCTAGGAACTTGCGCGCCTCGTTCTTCAGGAATTTCTGGTCGTCCGAGAAGTCGAAATTCATGGCCTGCCCCGCCGGGGTTCCCCGGTCTGACGTTTCCTTCGCCGCGATGATTGCCCCGCGGCGGGGGCCTGGGGAAGTGTGACCTTGGGGCAGGAAGACGCGCGACACCCGACCGGCTCGCCCTCGGCGGCGGCCGACCGCCGGTCGCCGCCCGTGCGACAGGTGGCCGCGCGAGGCGCTCAGGGCCCGCGACCTGATGACGCAATACTTCTGGTACTCAATATTCCCCCGACAGTTGAGGACGAATATGCGACGTTATGTCGTCGCCATTTTGCAGTACGCCCCACTCTTCTTAACTAGACAGCAGATCAGGCCTGATAATTGCGATCTTGGGCCGACCTATTCTCGCCCATTACTCATTTTGGGGCAGGGAACATGGAAGGCTGGAACCTGAGCAAGCGCATCGCCGCGTTCGTCGCGACCTGCGTCATGGCCTGGGCGGGCTCGGCCGCCGCCGCCATCTCGGTCAACGACAACAACACCCACGTCGACCGCGGCGTCCCCTACAGCCACGAGCCGTTCCTGACGGCGAGCGGCGGCTCGGCGCCCTACGCCTTCACGGTTTCCGGCGGCGTCCCCACCGGCCTGGTGGTCAACAGCGACGGCACAGTCTCGGGCACGACCTGCGGCTCGAACGGCTCCTTCTCGCTGAGCGGCTCGGTCCGCGACGCCACCAACGCCACCGCCAGCATCAGCCCCTCCCTGATCGTCAACCGGGCCCCGGCGGGCGGCTGCTCGCTCACCTTCAGCCTCGGCGCGCTGCCGTCGGCGACGCTCGGCCAGTCGTACAGCACCACGATCACCGCCAGCGGGATCAACGGCACGGCCAGCTATTCGCTGAACTCGGGAAGCCTGCCCACCGGCCTCTCGCTCAGCAGTTCGGGCGTCCTCAGCGGAACGCCTACCGGCGCCGGCAGCTACACCTTCACGATCCTGGCGCAGGACACCGCCGGCGACACCGGCGTCAGCCCCGCCTACACGATCACCGTCTCGGCGGCTTCGATCTCCATCACCACCGCCAGCCTGAACGCGCTGCAGGTCGGAGCCGCCTTCAGCCAGACCCTCTCCGCCACGGGCGGGACTGCGCCCTACAGCTTCGCCGTCACCTCCGGCAGCCTCCCCGGCGGTCTCAGCCTCGCGGGCGGCGGCGGCCTCTCAGGAACGCCCACCACTGCCGGCGCCTACAGCTTCACGGTGACGGTCACCGACGCCAACAGCAGCACGGCCAACCGCGCCTACTCCGGATCCGTCGCCGCCGCGCTATCGATCAGCACGACCAGCGTCGCCACGCCCGTCGTCGGCGTCGCCTACAGCCAGGCCATCTCCGCCACCGGCGGAACGGCGCCGGTCACCTTCGCGGTCTCGGCCGGTGCGTTGCCCGCAGGCCTCGCGCTGAACGGCACGAGCGGCGCGATCACCGGCACACCCACGACCAGCGGCGCGTTCAGCTTCAGCATCACCGCCACCGACGCCGGCAGCCGCACGGCCACACGCGCCTATTCCGGCAGCGTCGCCGCCGCGGTCAGCATCACCACAGCCTCCCTCTCCGCTCCCACCGTCGGCGCCGCCTACAGCCAGACCCTCGGCGCCACGGGCGGGACCTCGCCCTACAGCTTCAGCGTCACCTCCGGCAGCCTGCCGGCCGGCCTCAGCCTGGCCAGCGGCGGCGCGATCACCGGCACGCCCACCACCGCCGGGGCCTACAGCTTCACCGTCACCGTCACCGACGCCGCCAGCGCCACCGCTTCCCAGGCCTACAGCGGCACGGTCGCCGCCGCGCCCGTCAGCCTCGCCATCACCGGCTCCCTCTCCGCTCCCACCGTCGGCGCCGCCTACAGCCAGACCCTCGGCGCCACGGGCGGGACCTCGCCCTACAGCTTCAGCGTCACCTCCGGCAGCCTGCCGGCCGGCCTCAGCCTGGCCAGCGGCGGCGCGATCACCGGCACGCCCACCACCGCCGGGGCCTACAGCTTCACCGTCACCGTCACCGACGCCGCCAGCGCCACCGCTTCTCAGGCCTACAGCGGCACGGTCGCCGCCGCGCCCGTCAGCCTCGCCATCACAACCGGTTCGCTGCCCGGCGGGACCGTCGGCGCGGCCTACAGCCAGGCCCTCGGGGCCAGCGGCGGGACTTCGCCTTACAGCTTCGGCGTCACCTCCGGCGCCCTGCCGCCCGGGCTTGCCCTCGGCGGCGGCGTGGCCGGCACGCCGACCACCGCCGGAACCTATAACTTCACGATCACGGTCACCGACGCCGCCAGCGCCACGGCCCTCCAGGCCTACAGCGTGACGATCGCGGCCTCTCCGCCGCCCCCGCCGCCGCCTCCGCCGCCGGTCGTGGCCCAGCCGGCGACGGTCGAGACCGCCTACCAGACAGCCACCCAGACCATCACCCTGGCCTCGTCCGGCGAGGACGCGACCTTCACCGTCACCACGCCCCCCGCCCATGGCACGGTCACCCTGAAGGATGGGGAGGTCACCTACGTGCCAGAGCCCGGCTACGTCGGGCAGGACCAGTTCAGCTACACCGCAACGGTCGGCAGCGTGACCTCCGACCCCGCGGTGGTGCGCATCACCGTCGCCCCGCCGCCGCCGCCCCAGGCCGACTCGCCGCCGGTGCAGACGATCGACGCCGGGAACGCCGCGTCCGGGACCGACCCCACGGCCACCCGTACGGTCGGCGCCGTCGCGGTCGACCTGGCGGCCCTCGTCCGGGGCGTCGCCACCGACGTCCAGCTTCGCACCATGCCCAGCCACGGCACGGTGACCCTGCGCCGCCCCGGCCGCGCCTCGGCCCTAGCCGAGGGCGGCAGCGGCGGCGTGGCCCGACGCCCCGCCGCCGCGCTCGACGGCTTCACCGCCACCTACGTGCCCGAAACCGGCTACCGCGGTCCCGACGCCTTCACCTTCGTCGCCATCGGGCCCGGCGGCGAATCCGCCCCGGCCCGGGTCAGCATCCAGGTCGTCGCCCCGGCTCCGACCGCGGCCCCGATCTCGGTCAGCGGCCTGGCCGGACGCGTCGTAACCGTCGACGTGACCGCCGCCGCCCAGAACGGGCCCTTCACCGCCGCGCGCCTGCTCGACACCCCGCCCGCCAGCGTCGGCGTCGCGCAGCTCGTCGCGGGCGGCACGCCGGCCGCGCGCACCTACCAGCTCACCTTTGCGCCGGCTGCGACCTTCACCGGCTCGGCCACCGTCACCTACGCCCTCACCGGCGAGGGCGGGGAATCCGCGCCGCTGACCGTCACCTTCACCGTCCAGGCCCGGCCCGATCCTGGCCGCGATCCGCTGGTCCGCGGCCTCGAAAGCGCCGAGACCGAGATGACGCGCCAGTTCGCACGCGCCCAGATCGACAACGTCCGCGACCGCCTGGACCAGTTGCACGCCCGGCGCAGCGCCGGCTCCAGCGTTCGCTTCGTCTCCGGCGTCGCCGACCGCCAGCAACCCGACGCTCGCGCGGGCGACCCGCCCCCGCCGGAAGCCCCGGGCGCCGCCGGCCTGACCCTGCGCGGCGGCGGCGAGCGCGCCATCGGCCAGGTGGAGCCATGGATCGGCGGCTCGGTCACCGTCGGTCGTCGCAAGGCTGGCGACGGGGCCGCCAAGCTTGCGCTCGCCACCTCCGGCGTGAGCGCCGGCCTCGACGCCCGCGTCAGCGAGACCCTGACCGTCGGCCTGGCCGCCGGCGCCGGCCGCGGCTCGACCGACGTCGACGGCGACAGCGCCCGTGTCGAGGACCGCGCGTGGTCCCTGGGGGCCTATGGCAGCTTCACGCCCGTCGACGGGGTCTTCGTCGACGCCGCCGCCGGCGGCGGCCGCCTGTCCTTCGACCTGCGGCGCAGCACGCCGTCCGGTCCTGTCACGGGCTCGCGCGACGCCGACATCCTGTTCGGCTCGCTGGCCGCCGGGCTGGAGCGCCGCCAGGGCGTCGCCGACTGGAGCGCCTACGGGCGCCTGGAGGGGGTGCGCGCCGCGCTGCACGGCTATGTCGAGCAGGGCTCGGACGACGTGCGCCTCAGCTACGACGGCCGCCATGTGGGCGAACTAGCCGCCGTCCTGGGCGCCCGCATCGCCTGGCCGCGACGCTATGACTTCGGTGTGGTCACGCCCCGGGCCCGGATCGAGTGGCGCCAGGAACTGCTGAGCGTCGGCGACCAGGTCGTCCGCTATGCCGACTGGCTGAACGGCCCCGCCTACAGCGTCGACACCGACACCTGGGCCCGCGGCCGCTTCAGCGTCGGCGTGGGCGCTCAGGTCGCCTTCGGCAGCGGCTGGACGGTCAACCTCGACGCCACCGGGGAAGCCGGCGCCGGCCAAACCAGCGCCACCGCCCGCCTCACCGCCGGCCGCACGTTCTGACCGTGCGCGCGGTCGCCTCAGGAGGACGGTCCTCCCGGCGGCCGCATCGTCCGCCTGGGCCCGATCAGCCGGCGGGATCGCTCCATTCCAGGGTGCTGGACTCCACGCCGCCACGCTCCACCGTCACGCCCATGAACCGCATGACGCCATCCACATAGGCGATGTCCTCCACCGGTATCGATGGATCCCGCGCCAGCTTGGTCGCGTCGCCCAGCGTGAGGCGCAGCGTCATGTCTTCGACAACAGCGCCGTTGGCGAGGGCGGCTTCGATCTCCGCGCTGAAGCGCAAGGCGGGGGGCGCCGGAGGACGGACGGGGCCAGTGGGACGCGCCATCAGCGAGCCCCGAACCGGCGCTCGCCCTGCATCTGAACCTCGCAGGGCTGTCCCGCGGAGAGCAACTCCCGGGCCCGTCGAAGGGCGGCGGCCTGGGCTATCTGCTTCTCGCTGGAATGCCCAAAGGGCGCACCCAGGTGTTCGACGCACCAGACGCCGTCACGCCGCGCAACGATGAGGACGGCACGTTCTGGTTCAAATCTCATTCTGCTCACTACCATATCAAGCGAGCTGAACTTAGATTTTTTGAGATATTTCTTTGAACTTTCCCCCATCCGTGAGCATGTGGTCTAAGTCAAATATCGGCTTGTCCGGCTTTCTCATGCGTGCGCATGGCTCCGATCATGTTTCGGAACTCGCCGTGGTCTCTTCGAATTTTTGATCTTTGGCCCGGTTCTCGGGAAGAGAACTCATGTCGAGAGTGGACATTGGCAATGCGAACTGCTGCGGCGGCCCGTTCCCAGACCTGTCGGGCCCAGATCTATCGGGCGCAAGCCGAGGCGGAAGTCGCCGCCGCGGCGCGAACGCCTCTGGAGCAGTTGCGCGTCCGGCATGCTCGCGCCGCGGCGGCTTGGTCGGATCTGGCGTCGCAGGAAGAAGCTCGCGAGGCTCAGCGAGACCGCCGGGCGGCATTGGCCAGCGCTCGCGCGGAAGCCCTCCTGATCCGAACCCCTCCAACGCTTTCGATCGAGGCGCACGATGAATCGTAAGACCGCTCCGACCACCGCCGGCGCCGGCCAGATCCGGTTTTCCGGCTACGAGGGCCCCGCGAATTATGTGATCGAGGGCGAGCCGTCGAAGCTGCGCCTGGGCCCGACCCGTCTGCGCGGCGCGCTCAAGGTGTCCGCCGAAGTCGCTCAGGCGGCCTTTCGCGCCGGGGATGGCGCCCTGAAACTCGACGACGGCCGCAGTCTCCGCATCTCCATGATCGGACACACCGCCGGCTCCGAGGACGTGTTCGTCGAATTGCGGGTCTGAGGCGAGCGAGGGCCGCCCCGACTCCGATCGGCGTTCTGCGGTGGGACGAAGCGGCCGGCGGTCAAATGGCCCTCCGCTGCATGAGCGACCGCTTCTGACGTAGGCGCATGTTCCACTGCCGGCATGGACGCCCTGCCGCAGCCCATCGACGCCGATCCTGCCGAGGCC
>NZ_JANINU010000325.1 GCF_024508875.1 Phenylobacterium sp. | reverse complement strand
ATCGCCTGATCGACCTGGTCGGCGAGCTGGTCATCAACCAGGCCGTGCTGGCCCAGCGCGTGATGGAGGCGGGCCTGGCCCGCGCCAGCGCCGTCGCCATGGGCCTGGACGAGCTGGAGCAACTGACCCGCGAGATCCAGGACAGCGTGATGGCCATCCGGGCCCAGCCCGTGAAGTCCGTCTTCCAGCGCATGCCGCGTCTGGTGCGCGAAGTGGGCGCGATGGTCGGCAAGCCGGTCCGCCTGGTCACCGAGGGCGAAGGCACCGAGGTCGACAAGACCGTGATCGAGCGCCTGGCCGACCCGCTGACGCACATGATCCGCAACGCGATCGACCACGGCCTGGAAAGCCCGGAGAAGCGCGCCGCCGCCGGCAAGCCGGCCGAAGGCGTCGTGAAGCTGGCCGCCTTCCACCGTTCGGGCCGCATCGTGATCGAGGTGTCCGACGACGGCGGCGGCATCAACCGCGAGCGCGTCAAGGGCATCGCCATCGAGAAGGGCCTGATCTCGGCCGAGGCCACGCTCTCGGACGAGGAGATCGACAACCTCATCTTCATGCCGGGCTTCTCCACGGCCGCCGAGGTCTCCGACATCTCGGGCCGCGGGGTCGGCATGGACGTCGTCCGCCGCTCGATCCAGGCCCTGGGCGGCCGGATCAACATCACCTCCAAGCCCGGCAAGGGCTCGACCTTCACCATGAGCCTGCCGCTGACCCTGGCCGTCCTCGACGGCATGGTGGTCTCGGCCCATGGCCAGACGCTGGTCGCCCCAATCACGGCGATCGTCGAGACGCTGCAGCCCAAGGCCGAAGACGTCCACAGCCTGGGCGGCCACGCCCGGGTGATCGCGATCCGCGGCGGCTTCGTGCCCCTGATCGACGTGGGCATGGCCCTCGGCTACCGCCGCGACCCGCTGGAAGCGACGCAGGGCGTGGCGCTGCTGATCGAAGGCGAAGGCGGCGCCCGCGCGGCCCTGCTGGTCGACGCGATCCAGGGCCAGCGCCAGGTGGTCATCAAGTCGCTCGAAGCGAACTACCGGCAGGTGCCGGGCGTCGCCGCCGCCACCATCCTCGGCGACGGCCGCGTGGCCCTCATCCTCGACATCGACACCATCGTCACCGTTTCCCGCGGCGACATGCGCAAGGCGAGCTGAACATGAACCAAGTCATCTCCCAAAACGGGCAGAACCAGGCGGGCGGCATGAAGGAACTGATCTCGTTCCGCATCGGCGCCCAGGAATTCTGCGTCGACATCATGGCCATCCGCGAGATCCGCGGCTGGACGGCGGCGACGGCCCTGCCCCAGTCCCCCTCCTTCGTGAAGGGCGTCATCAACCTGCGCGGCGCGGTGCTGCCGATCGTGGACCTGGCCTCGCGCCTGGGCTTCGAGAGCACCGAGGCCAGCGACCGCAACGTCATCATCGTCGCCCAGATCGGCGAACAGGTGGTGGGCCTGCTGGTCGATGCGGTGAGCGACATCCTGACGGTCACCGATGACGTGATCCAGCCGACGCCCGACGTCGCCTCCGAGACCGCCAAGAGCTTCATCCGCGGCCTGATCGCCATGGACGGCCGCATGATCAGCCTGATCGGCCTCG
>NZ_JANINU010000324.1 GCF_024508875.1 Phenylobacterium sp. | reverse complement strand
GATCTCCCCATTCCGGGCTGACAAGCCCGCGCCGACGCGCCAAGAGTGGCGCAAGCCTGACCAGGAGTGAACCCGCCGAATGTCGGCCGCCGCCGAACCCTTCGACGCCGCTGTCGCCGAGAGCCTGCTCGCCTTCTGGACGGACGCGGGCGTGGACGCCATGCTGCTCGACGAGGCCGTGGACCGCATCGAGGCCGGCAAGTTCGTCGCGCCGGCTCGCCCCGCCCCGCCCGCACTGGCCGCCGTCGCCGCCCCGCCTTCGCGCGCCGCGAACGCCTCGGCGGACTTCGGGCCCGCCGTCGCCAGGGCGCGGGAGCTCGCCGCCGCGGCCCAGGACCTGGAGTCGCTGGCCGCCGCCATCGCCGCCTTCGAAGGCTGTCCCCTGCGCTACGAGGGCGCGACCAAGGCCGTGGTCTTCCGTGGCGATCCCAAGGCGCCGCTCGTGATCATCGGGGAAGGTCCGGGGGCCGACGAGGACGCACAGGGGCTGCCCTTCGTGGGTCGGGCCGGCAAGCTGCTGGACCGGATGCTGGCGGCGGCAGGCCTCACCGATCGGGTGCTGATCACCAACACGGTCTTCTGGCGCCCCCCGGGCAACCGCACGCCGACGCCGGCGGAACAGGCGATCTGCGCGCCGTTCCTGGAGCGGATCGTCCAGCTCGTTCAGCCGAAGATGCTGCTGCTCGCGGGCGGCGCCTCGGCCAAGTCGGTGCTGAAGCGCGAGGAAGGCATATTGTCGCTGCGCGGTCGCTGGTTCGAATGGCGCTCGGCCGACGGATCGCTCGAATTGCCTGCAATGCCGACACTTCACCCCGCCTTCCTGCTCCGTCAGCCCGGAGCGAAGAAAAAGGCGTGGATCGATCTGTTGACGCTGACCGAAAGGCTTGATCGGCCTGAGCGCCCCCTCTAGCGTCCCGGCTTGGGACTCGAGAAAAAGGGATTGGCGTTCAGCAGACGTTAGTTCTGCCACGCCAAAAAAGACCGCATGACGCTCAAAAAGCGCCTGCGCGTCGGGGTGTTCTCCCTCGTCGCCGCCGTCTCGTTCGCCAGCGTTGCGGCGGCCGAATCGCCGAAGGCCCTCTCCGACACCGACGCTCGCGCCTACGCGGCCGCCTTCCAGGCGGTGGACCAGGGCGATTTCGTGGGCGCCCAGCTCGAGGCCGCCACGATCCAGGACCGCTCGCTCGACGGCTACCTGTCGTTCCGCGCCCTGATGCACCCCAGCGCGCACAAGGCCTCGTTCGAGGAACTGTCCGGCTGGCTCGGCAAGTTCCGCGACCTGCCCCTGGCCGACCGCGTCTTCTCCCTCGCCGCCAAGCGCCGGCCGGCCGACGCGGTGCCGCTGCCGACGCCCGAGGTGGCGCTGGTCGACACCGCCCGCAGCGAGGTCACGCGACCCGCCCGCGAGGCCTTCTATTCCGGCGATGCCCAGACCGCCTTCAAGCTCGCCGTCGAGGTGGGTGAACGCTGGATCGCCGGCCTCGCCGCCTGGCGTCTGCAGGACTACGGCCAGGCCCACGACTATTTCGCCCAAGTGGCCCGCGACGACGAGAGCGACCCCTGGATGCGCGCCGCCGGCGCCTACTGGGCCGCCCGCTCGGCCGT
>NZ_JANINU010000323.1 GCF_024508875.1 Phenylobacterium sp. | reverse complement strand
AGATCGAGGCGCGCATGGGCGCGGCCACCGACGGCGCCGAGATCGTGCGCCTGTCCAAGGAGCACGCCGAGCTGAAGCCCGTCGCCGACGCCGTCACGGCCCTCGAAAAGGCCAAGGCCGAGGGCCCTGAGCTGGAGGAGATGCTGGCCTCCGGCGACGCCGACATGGCCGACATGGCCCGCGACGAACTGGAGGCGCTGAAGGAACGGCTGCCGGCGCTTGAGCATGAAGTCGCCCTGCTGCTCGCGCCCAAGGACAAGGACGAGAACGCCTCGGCGATCATTGAAGTCCGCGCCGGCACCGGCGGCGACGAAGCCGCCCTGTTCGCCGGCGACCTCTTCCGCATGTACCAGCGCTACGCTCAGTCGAAGGGCTGGCGGGTCGAGATCGACTCGCTGACCGAGGGCGAAATGGGCGGTTACAAGGAAATCGTCGCCTCCATCACCGGCGATGGCGTGTTCGGCCGGCTGAAGTTCGAGAGCGGCGTACACCGGGTCCAGCGCGTGCCCGCCACGGAAGCCCAGGGCCGAATCCACACCTCGGCCGCCACGGTGGCCATCCTACCCGAACCGGAAGAGGTCGAGATCGAAATCCGCGACCAGGACCTGCGGATCGACACCTACCGCTCGTCCGGCGCCGGCGGCCAGCACGTGAACAAAACCGACTCGGCGGTGCGCATCACCCACCTGCCCACTGGCATCGTGGTGACGAGTTCCGAGAAATCGCAGCACCAGAACCGGGCGCGGGCCATGAAGGCGCTGAAGGTCAAGCTGTACGACATGCAGCGCGAGGCCATCGACAGCGCTCGGTCCGAGAGCCGCAAGAGCCAGGTCGGCTCGGGCGACCGGTC
Source organism: Phenylobacterium sp. (assembly GCF_024508875.1). Classification (GTDB taxonomy): domain Bacteria; phylum Pseudomonadota; class Alphaproteobacteria; order Caulobacterales; family Caulobacteraceae; genus Phenylobacterium. Next base: position 18,042 of record NZ_JANINU010000323.1, on the reverse strand, counting down.
GGAGCGCATCCGCACCTACAACTTCCCCCAGGGCCGTGTGACCGACCACCGGATCAACCTGACGCTCTACAACCTGCCCAAGGTCATGGAGGGCGAGGCGCTAGACGACGTGATCAACCCGCTGATCGCCGAAGACCAGGCGGCGCGTCTCGCTGCCCTGGAAGACGAGTTGGGCTAAGGCGGCGAGCTCTCTCCGCCCGCCTTCGTGGGGGGCGGGCTGCCGCGCGGCGGCGGGCGGCGCAGGTTTCGGACCTGGCGCCGCAGGGTCTCCAGCAACTGCCGGGTCCCATTACGGACACCGACGAAGCGCAGGCCGACGGTATCGGCCATCGCCGCGCCGCGCTCGCCCATGGGCTTGGCCGGGCCCGTTGTGGAATCGATCGCCGTCTGGTGCTCGATCTCCGCGTTCAACTCGGCGCCCATCAGGACCACCATCACCGAGAACCAGACCCACAGCATGAACCCGATCACCGTGCCCAACGAGCCATAGGTGGCGTCCAGGCGCGCGACATTGTTCAGGTACCAGGAGAACCCCGCCGAGCCGGCCATCCAGAAAAAGGCCGCCGCGGCGCCGCCGGGCAGCAGCCAGCGCCAGCGCGCGCGTCGCCGGCTCGGACCGTAGCGATAGGCGACACAGAACGCGCCGGCCGCGACCGCATAGACCAGCGGCCACCGGGCCGCGATCAGCCAGTCCTGCCGGAGACCGAGCGCATCGAGCACGATGGGCGCGGCCACCAGAATCCCGCTGACGAGCGCCAGGAACACCAGCAGGGCGAGGGTGAAGCCGTAGGTGAGCGCCGTCCGCACGAGATAGTTTCGCTTCTCGGTCTCGTCGTAGGCGATGTTCAGCCCATCGAAGAGCGACTTCATCCCGGCGCTGGCGCTCCAGATCGACAGGAGCAGGCTGACCACGAAGGCCAGCGATAGGCCCGCGGCCTTCCCGGTGGCCAGGCGCAGCATCTGCTCGCCCAGCAACCGCACCGCTTCGGGCGGGAAGATGGCCGAGAGCTGCACCAGTTGCTGCTCCACCAGGCGCACGTCGGCGATCAGGCCGTACAGCGAGACGAAGACGCCCAGAGCCGGGAAGATCGCCAGCAGCGTGTAGTAGGTGACGCTGCCGGCCACCACCGTCAGCCGATCCTGGCCGATCTCCCGCCAGGTGCGCCAAAGGATGTCCTTCCACCCGCGCCAGGGGATGTGGGCCGGGCGCTCGGCCACCCGCCCTCGCCCAGGCTCCTGCGCCTCGAAGTGGGCCGGTTCGGCGACCGTCTGACGGCTGAGCCCCGGCTGCGGCTTCGGTTCGATGCGCAGCGGTTGCGGCGCCGGGCGCGCGCGGCTGGCGTTCCACCACGCCGCGGCCAGCGCCGCCGCCAGCGCCCACGGCGCGAGGCTGGCGGCCGACGGGGCCGACCGTCGGCGCGGAGGCTGGGATCGATGGACAACGGTCACGTCTGCGCTCCCCTGGCGGCGCTTCGGCTAACCCATGGCGTGGCCGTCCGTTCCCGGCATTGGGCATGGCGCTTGAGCCCGGTCGCGCTTTCGGCGAGAAGCGCGGCCATGAGCGGCCACGTCGCGGCGATATATCGGCATCCAGTGAAGGGCTTCACGCCCGAGCCGCTGACGCACGTCGACCTCGCGCCGGGCGAGGGGTTCCCGCACGACCGGATCTGGGCCGTCGAAAACGGCCCGTCCGGCTACGACGCCGACGCGCCGGCGTTCACGCCCAAGCAGAAGTTCACGGTGCTGGCGGCGATCCCCGGCGTGGCGGCCGCGCGGACCCGCTACGATGAAGCCACCGGCGTCCTGACCGCCGAGGCGCCGGGCGCGCCACCGTACTCCGGCCGCCTAGGCGAACCCGCGGGACGTTTGGCCTTCGCCGATTGGCTGGGAAGCGTCCTGCCCGGAGAGGATATTCGCGGCCCCTTGAAGGTCGTCGACGCCCGTGGCGCGTTTCGCTTCACCGACCACCCGCTCGGCCAGGTCTCGGTGATCAATCTCGCCAGCGTCCGCGACCTTTCCCGGAAGATGGGCGTGGAACTCGACCCGCTGCGCTTTCGCGGCAACCTCTATGTCGATGGCTGGCCGGCCTGGGTCGAGAACGAATGGCCCGGCCGCGAGTTGATGGTCGGCTGGGCGCGGGCCAAGGTGTTCAAGCCCATCGTGCGCTGCGCCGCCACGGAGGTCGATCCGACCACGGCCGTACGTGACCTCGAGGTGGTGAAGGCGTTGTTCGACAACTACGGCCACATGTTCTGCGGAATCTACATCCAGATGACGTCCTCCGGCCGCATCGGCCTCGGCGACGCGGCGACGGCGCCGCAATGAGCCTCACGCTGGTCAAGGCCTGGAAGGGCGCCCGTACACGGCTCGAGGCCGCCGGCCTCTCCGGCCCCGTGATCGACGCACGCCTGTTGGTGGAGGCCGCCGCGGACGCCACGCGCGTCGAGATCGTCACCGATCCCTACCGGGAGCTCACGCCCGAGCAGGAGGCGAAGCTCGAGGAATACCTGGCGCGACGCGAACGGCGGGAGCCGGTGAGCCACATCCTGGGCCGCAAGGGCTTCTGGAAGATCATGCTGAACGTCACCGGCGACGTTCTGACGCCGCGGCCCGACACCGAGACGGTGGTGGAATATTCCCTCCGCGAATTCCCTGAGCGCGCGCCCTGGCGCATCCTCGACCTTGGCGTGGGATCGGGGGCGATCCTGCTGGCATTGCTCGCCGAGCGGCCTGCGGCCAAGGGGCTGGGCGTCGACATTTCCGAAGAGGCCTTGGCCGTCGCGCGGGACAACGCCGCCTCGCTGGGCCTCGCGAACCGCGCGGCCTTCCTGCGCGGCGACTGGACCGCTGGCCTCGACACCGCCTCGTTCGACCTCGTGGTCTCCAACCCGCCCTACATCGCCGACGAGGTGATCGAGACGCTGGAGCCGGAGGTCCGCGACCACGAGCCGCGCCTGGCCCTGTCCGGCGGCGCCGACGGTCTGGATCACTACCGCATCCTCGCCCCGGAGATTCTCCGGGTGCTGAAGCCGGGCGGACGCTTCGCCGTCGAGATCGGCTACGACCAGAAGCAGCCCGTCGAGGCGCTGTTCAAGGAGGCCGGCGCTGTGTTCGTCGACACCATCAAGGACCTCGCCGACCGCGACCGCGTCGTCGTCGGTGAGAAAAAGGCCTTGGAAACGCCGGACTGACTCGCTACATCAATGCCTGTCTCCACCCAAATTCGTCGGTGTTGCAGGTAGATACGTCCCCATGCAGGACGCCCGCCGGACCCGACAGGCGCGACGTCTTCACCAAGGGCCTCTCGCTGACGAGCTTCCGGGCGGAAGACGGGGAAAACACACGTCTTCGACATCACTGAGCGGGCGGAGCCCGACGGAGCTGAAGGCCAAGTCGCCGCACAGGCGCTGAGGAAGAACCAGACGGTTTCTTAAAAAATGAGAGATTTCAAGGGTATGAAGCGCCAGCGCGGGCGCAATCGGGGCGGTGGCGGCGGTGGCGGAAAGCCCCAGCAGCACAACGCCAATCGGGCTTTCGATTCGAACGGCCCCGACGGCGTGAAGGTGCGCGGCAACGCCCAGCACGTCTTCGAGAAGTACCAGCAGCTCGCTCGCGACGCGACGTCCGCTGGCGACCGCGTCCTCGCCGAGAATTATCTGCAGCACGCGGAACACTATTTCCGCCTGCTGCGCGCCATCCAGCCCAACCGCCCGGCCAGCGAGATCATCGGCCGCGACCAGTTCGCGTCGGGCTACGACATCGACTTCGAGGACGAGAGCGGCCAGGCGGCCGCCGCGGCCGCCGACGAAGCCGCCGGCGAAGGTGGTGAAGCGCGTGAGGACGGCGAAGGCCGTGACCAGAACCGCAACCGCGACCGCGACCGCGGCGAATGGCAGGGCCGCGACCGCGACGACCGGCCGCGCGACCGGGATCGGGATCGCGACCGTGATCGTGGCGAAGGCGGCCGGGACCGCTGGCGCGATCGCGATGATCGTCCCCGGGATCGCGACCGTGATCGGGACCGCAACCGCAATCGCGACGACCGGCAGCGTGACGACCGTCCGCGCGGCGAGGGTGAAGACCGCCCGCGGGACGACCGGCCCCCGCGCGACGACCGTCCGCGTTTCGAACGCAACCGCGACCGCGACGACCGCCCGGAGCGGGACCCGCTGGCCGTCGTGCAGCCCCAGGGCGACGCCCCGGCTCCCGAGCCGGCGCCGGCGCCCATCGCCCGCGACGACAGCGAGCACAGCCACGTCCCGGCGTTCCTGCGTCCGACGCGTCCCGTAGCTGCGGCGCCGGCCGCGGCTGAAGCCGCCGAGGACAAGCCCAAGCCCCGCCGTCGCCGTGCCCCGCGCAGCTTCGAAGGCGGCGAAGGCGCACCGGCCCCCGCCGAGTCGGAAGAGTAGGCCTCTTTTCCCTCCCCTTCATGGGGAGGGTCGACGCGCCGCACACGCGCGGGGTGGGGAACGAGGGTTCGGGCACGGCGCCCGGCCGCGAGCTCCTCGCCCGTCTCTCGCTTCGTTCGAGCCCCCCTCCCCATGACGCGGAGGGAAAGCCCTACTCGGACCGCTTCAACAGCGCCGCCAGCTCGCCCTGCCACAGCGCCGCCCAGGTGTGTGTGCCATGGCCGTGGGTCTCCGCACTGGCGGGGATCAGCACGAACTTCGCCGTCTTGAGACGCCGCGCCTCGCGCTCGGCGATGCCCAGCTCCGGCGGGTTGATGAAGTCGTCGGCCGAGTTCACCCAGGTCACGGGCGCGCTGATCTTGGCTAAGTTCTTCGACGGGTCGTAGGTCCGCGATGCATCGAGCTGATAGATGAGATCGTTGGCGTCCGCCGGAGCCATGCGGCGCGCGAGTTCGGGTCCGATCCACGCATCGACCGCTTCCCGCGTCGGAAGTTGGTTCTGCATCGGCAGAGGCGAGGCGCCCACAAGGATCAGCAGGTCCTGCGCGGTGCGGAGCCCCTGGACCGGGGCGCTTGCATAGTCTCCGCCGTTCCACGCCGGATCGGCCTTCACCGCGTCGATCGCCATCTTGCGCCATAGGCGGTTGCGGCCGGCGATCTCCACCGGCAGGCAGGCCAGGGGCATGAACGCCTTGGACGACTGCGGCCAGGTCTCGGCCCACATGAAGCCGTGCATGCAGCCCATCGACGTTCCCATCAGCAGGCGCAGCCTGTCGACCTTAAGGCCGTCGGCGACCAGTGCATGGTGCGCCGCGATCATGTCGGCGTAGTCGTACTTCGGGAACTTCGTCCGAAGCCCGTCCGAAGGCTTGGACGAACCCCCATGACCGATGCCGTCGGGCAGGACGATGAAGTACTTGGCCGGATCGAGCAGACCGCCCGGCACGAAGAGCACATCGGCGAATTGGGGACTGAGGAACTGTCGCCCCGTGCCGCCGGTGCCGTGCAGGATCAGCACCGCGTTGGTCACCTTGCCGGCGGCGTCGGTCTTCGGTGTCCCCAGCGTGTAGTAATGGATCTTCAGCTCGGGCAGGCTTTCGCCGGAACCGAACCTGAAATCCTTGATGACGTAGTCATGCGCCGCGGGCTCCGGCGCAGCCAGCGCGCTCCCGAACAAGACCAGCGCCGCCGGGACGCCCGCGAGCGCCCTGCCCCAAGCTCCACGCATCCGAACCCCCAGACTATCCGGACGGCAGTCTAGGGAGGCCGGGTCAGAACCGATACCCCACGCCCATGCGGAAGCTGCGCCCCGGAAGCGGGGCCACATCCTTGAGGAACGAGGCGTGCTCACGGGCCTCGACGTTGGTCAGGTTGTTGGCGTCGACGAAGACCTTGAGGTCCGGCTCGGCCTCGAACGGCCGCAGCACCAGCGAGGCGTTCAGCATGGTGTAGCCGTCGGTCGGCAGTTCGAAGTCGGCCACGCGATCCTGCTTGCCGACGGTCCGGACCTCGAGGGTCCCGGTCCACCATCCGCCTTCGTAGACGCCGCGCCCGGTAAGCGACCACGGCGGGATGCGGGCGGGGGGGCCGTAGCTGGTCTTGCCGCGCACATAGTCGCCCGCGGCCTCCAGCCGGAAGCTCTTGTCGCCCGAGTGCCAGGGCGTGTAGCCGACCTCGGCCTCCGTGCCGTAGAATTTTGCCCCGCCCTGCACGAAGTTGAACACCGGGAAGCCCGAGTCCGCGTCCGTCGCGCCGGTCGGCACGAGGTCGATGAAGTTGTCGTAGTCGACGTAGAAGCCGTGCAGGTCGAGGATCCACGTCTCGCTGGAATAGTGGGCCGTGGTGTCGAGCGAGTATGAGACTTCCTTGTCCAGCGTCGGGTCGCCGACCTCGAAGCTGCCCGTGGCAGGGTGCGCCCCGAACGACGACAGCTCCTCCTCGGTCAGGCCGCGGCTGGTGCGCGACAGCGACGCGCCGAAGAACCAGCCTTCGATCGGCCGGACAAACGCCCCGACCGACGCCGAGACGTTGGTGAAGTCGCGATCGGCGCGGATATTCCTGATCGATCGCGTGTCGACCCGGAGGCCGCCTTCGACGCCCCAGCTTTCCTTGTCGAGCCGCTGCAGCGTGAAGACGCCAAGCTCGTCGATCTTGGTGGCCGGGATCAGGGCCTCCTCGCCAATGGCGTCGAAGGTGCGGTGCAACCCCTGGAAGCCCAAGGCGCCCTGCCAGCCGCCGCGGTCCGGCTGCACCAGTTCGACGCGGCCCTCGTAGCCCTTCGACAGGAAGGTGGTGCCCGGTTCGGCGCCTTCGAACTCGGTGTGCTTGTAGTCCGAGTAGCCGCCGGCGAACCGGATGCTCTTGAAGGGGCCGAGGTCCATGTCGAGGCCGCCGCGAGTATCGACCCGCGTCTGCTTCAGCCCGATGTGCACGTCCTCCTCGGCCGCGCTGCCATAGCTGCTGTCGGTGTGCTTGATCGAGACGCCGCCCCAGCCCTGCGCGCCGGCGTACGACAGTCCGGCGCCGTAGGCGTCGAGGTCGACGAACGTGTTGGGCACGCGGGTTCGCGACCGCGAAGGCGCCGGCAGGCCCAGTTCGCTGGCCAGTTCGCGCGACATCGCCGCGACCGGAATCTCGTAGTCGCCGCTCTCGCGGTGGGCGCCGTCGGCCGTGAACGTGAAGCCGTCGCCGAGGCCCGCCGACACGGCGCCCGAGACCGCCTTGCCCTCGTCGCCCGTGCTGTACGAGCCCAGCACCCGGCCGTGGATGCCGTCGACGTATTTCGAAGGGATGCGGTTGTCGATGATGTTGACGATGCCGCCGATGGCCGAGCCGCCGTAGGCCAGGGCCGACGGTCCGCGCAGCACCTCGATCCGCTCCGCCTCCTGCGGGTCGCTGGCCACCTGATGGTCGGGCGAAAGGCCGGAGGCGTCGATCATCCCCACGCCGTTGGTGAGCACCTGGACGCGCGGCCCCGAAAGGCCGCGGATGACCGGTCGGCTGGCTCCGGGACCGAAGAAGGACGAGCGCACGCCCGGCAGGTGGGCCAGCACGTCGCCGAGGCCGGCCGACGGCGCCAGGTCGAGCTCTTCGCGCTTCACCACGTTCACGCTCGTGGTCGTGGAGTCGATCGAAACCACGTAGGGCGCGGCGGTAACCACCACCTCCGCAAGGTCCTTGCCGTCGTCGCCGGCATCGGCCGCTAGAGCGGGGCAAGCCAGCAGCGCAAGCGCGCCGGCGGCGGCGAAGAGGGAGACGCGGGGCATACGGACGCCTTTTCGGGGAGGAGAGGCCTGAACTGTGCCGATAGTGTTATGAAATAACATAACCGCCCGTCAAGCGCGTTGCCGCATTGCGATGAACCGGGTTACTTGGAGGCCATGACCAGCGCCTGTCATCACCACGATGAGCACGATCACCACGGCCTGCACGGCGTGGCGCTCGGGCGTGCGTTGGAGGCCGCCGAGCTTCGCTGCGCCGGAACCCAGGAACGCCTCACCGCCCCTCGCCGCCGGGTGCTGGAACTGCTCCTGGCGGCCGACGCGCCCCTCAAGGCCTACGACCTGATCGCAGCGTACGGCGAAGCCGGCGAGCCGGCTAAGCCCCCCACGGTCTACCGCGCACTCGAATTCCTGGAACGCCTGGGTTTTGCGCACCGGATCGAGAGCCTGAACGCCTATGTGCCCTGCCGCATCGAAGGCGGGCACATGGCCGCCTTCCTGATCTGCGACTGCTGCGGCGAAGCCGCCGAGTTCGAGCCGGACTTCGCGCCCACCCTCACCGCCGCGCAGGCGGCCGGCTACGCGGTGCGCCAAGTCACCCTGGAGGCTCGCGGCCTGTGCGCCGGCTGCCGGGAGCACTGACCTCCCGCGCAGGCTCCTGATCGCCGATGCGCAGGCAGATCTATCTCGACTGCGACGGCGTGCTCGCCGACTTCGACCGCGGCGCGGCGGCCGTGCTGGGGATGCCCCCCCGCGCCTTCGAGGCGAAGTACGGGATCAAGGAATTCTGGCGCCGCCTAGCGCGGGCTCCGGGCTTCTTCGAAACGCTGGACGTGCTCCCGGGCGCGGTCACGCTGTACGAAGCCGTCCGCGATCGCGACCCGATCATCCTGACCGGTTTGCCGCTGGGGCGCTGGGCCGCGCCCCAGAAGCGGGCGTGGGCCGAACGCCATTTTCCCGGCGTGCCGATGATCACCACCAGCGCCGCGCTCAAGCGCGAGCACTGCCATCCGGGTGACGTGCTGGTGGACGATCGCGAGAAGTACCGCCACCTCTGGGAAGCGGCCGGCGGCGTCTTTGTCCACCACAAGGACGCCCGCAGCTCCATCCGGCAACTGCGGGCGCTCGGCTACATCGACTAGTACCAGAAGATGTCCCGGACCACCTGGACGATACGGCCGCTGTACTCGTCGATCAGCAACGCATCGGGGCCCGACCGCACCCATTCGTAGCCCGGGGGCGGCAGCGGCAGATCGTATTGCCAGGGGTCGATGATCCAATAGCCGGGGCCGAACCAGCTACGAGGGAAGAACTCCCCGAAGCTCCAGGTGCGCAGGTAGAACCCACTGGGCGGACGCCACGTGTACCGATAGCGATGGGAGCTGAAATAGGACGATGGATAGCGCCCCCGCTCCCACCGACGCCGATCGTCGTGGCGATCGCGGTCGTTCCAGTCGCGCCGGCCGCTGTCGCCACGATGGTCCCAGTCGCGGCGGTCCCTGTCGCGCCGATCGCCATCGCGCCATTCCCCATCGCGGCCGCCGCTCCATCCCCGGCGGTCGTTGTCCCCGCGACCGTTCCAGTCGCGCCGGCCATCGTCAGGCCGCCCATCGAAGCGCTGCCCGTCGTTTCGCGGGCCATCCGTGCGCTGGCCGTCGCCACGGCGGTCGCCGCCACGATCATTGAAGTTCCGGTCGTCGGGCTGGCCATAGCGGCCATCGCCGCGGAAGCGCGGACGGTCCGCCCGCTGCGCCGCCGGCGCTTGCGGCGCGGGACGGGCCTGCGGAGCCTGGGCGGCTTCCGGGGCACGAACGCCGCGGCCGGCCCACTCGCCTTGCGGCCGCCCGCCGCCGTTCCAGCGGTCGCCCTGCGCCTGGTCGCGGCGCTCAAGCCGCTCCTGTCGCGCCTCGCCGCGGTCACCACGCTCGCCCCGGTCCTGCGCCATCGCCGGCGCCGCCTGGGCCGCAAGCACGGCGGCCAGGGCCGCCATCGCCATCTTCATCGCCTTCAATCCAGTTCTGGCCGCGCGGAGGCGACCGATAGTCCCTTGTCCGCAAGCTTGGGACCTGCCGGCTGAACCGGGGTTGAACGACGACGCCGACCGCGCGAGATCAACACAAGCGACGGAGGACGCCGAGTGGCCGCGACACCCAACGACATCCTGGGCTTCTGGAAACACGCTGGCCCCAAGCAGTGGTATGCGGCCAAACCGGCGTTCGACGCGGCGATCCGCCTGAAGTTCGAGGGGGTCCATCATGCCGCCGCACGGGGTGAATACGACAAATGGGCCGAGACGCCGGAGGGCGCGTTGGCCCTGCTGCTCCTGCTGGACCAGTTCCCCCGCAACCTCTTCCGGAAGTCGCCCCACGCGTTCGCGACCGATCCCAAGGCGCGCGCCATCGCCCGCGCCGCGACGGAAAAGGGGTGGCATCTGAAGGTGGAGACGGAGCTGCGGCAGTTCATGATCCTGCCGTTCGAGCATTCCGAGGACATCGCCGACCAGGACCTCTGCCTGACCCTGGCCGAAGAGCTGGGCGATCCGGAGACGCTGAAATGGGCGGTGATCCACCGCGACATCATCGCCCGCTTCGGGCGCTTCCCGCATCGCAATCCGATGCTGGGACGAACCACCACCGCCGAGGAACAGGCGTTCCTCGACGACGGCGGCTTTGCGGGGTGAAGTCCTACTCGGGCTTCGCGGCCTCGCCCTTCTCGGCGTCCTTGGCGCTGTCGGCGGCCTTGGTCACGCAGACCTTGCGCGGCATGCGCGAGCCGCTGGGCGTGGCCGTGTAGCACATCTTGGTCGGCCCCTTTTCCTCGGCCTTGGCCGACTTGGCGGGCTTCTCGGCGGCCACGGCCTCGCCGGATTGCGTCGTCTCGGGCGCGGCGAAGAGGGCCAGCGCGGCGACTGCGGAAATCAGCATACGGGTGTCATCCTACATAAAAACTGTAGGGCGAGCTCTTAACGGCCGTTAACGGGCCGGCCAACCCGCGAATCGACGAACGGTCACATGGTGACGGAAAGGCGCCTGTGGATGAGGCGACGATTCACGACATCGTCGATTTGCGAATCACCCGCCGCGGGCGACCTTTCGTTTCGATGAACGCTCACGTCCCCATCGCCGCCTACGAGGCCGGGCCGGACCATCCGGAGCGGCAGTACCTTGCGCTGCTCGAGGACATCCTCGCGAACGGCGTGCAGCGTGGCGACCGCACCGGTACGGGCACCCTGGGCGTCTTCGGCCGGCAGATGCGGTTCGACCTCGCCAAGGGCTTCCCGCTGCTGACCACCAAGAAGCTGCATCGCAAATCGATCATCGTCGAATTGCTGTGGTTCCTGCGCGGCGAGACCAACGTGCGCTGGCTGCAGGAGCGCGGTGTCAGCATCTGGGACGAATGGGCCGACGCCGAGGGCGAGTTGGGCCCGGTCTACGGAAAACAGTGGCGGTCGTGGACCGCGCCCGATGGCCGGGTGATCGACCAGATCGTCAACGTCGTCGAGGGCCTCAAGACCAACCCCAACAGCCGCCGCCACATCGTCTCGGCCTGGAATCCGGCCGAGGTGGAGGACATGGCGCTGCCGCCCTGCCACTGCCTGTTCCAGTTCTTCGTGGCCGACGGGCGGTTGAGCTGCCAGCTCTACCAGCGCTCGGCCGACGTCTTCCTAGGCGTGCCCTTCAATATCGCCAGCTATGCGCTGCTCACGATGATGGTGGCCAAGGTCTGCGGTCTCCAGCCCGGCGAGTTCGTCCACACGTTGGGGGATGCGCACCTCTACCTGAACCACCTCGAGCAGGCGCGGTTGCAACTGTCACGTGACCCGCTTCCCCTGCCGGTCATGCACATCGCCGACAAGGACGACCTGTTCGCCTTCGAGTACGAGGACTTCAAGCTCGAGGGCTATACAGCGCACCCCTCCATCGCAGCCCCCATCGCGGTCTGAAGATCATGAAGACGCCCCTGACCCTCAGAGAGGTTTCGGAGTCGGCGGCCCAGATCTCGGACATCTATGCCGGCAAGTTCGGCATCGCCCGCGACGACGATTGGTACCTGCTGAAGCTCCAGGAGGAGCTGGGCGAACTCGCCCAGGCGCACCTGCGCCTTTCCAGCCGGGGCCGTGGCGAGGCCTGCGAACACGACCGCGCGGACGAGGCGGCCGACCTGCTCTGCCAGGTCCTGCTCTACTGCCGCCGCTTCGGCATCGACCCCGACGCCGCCGTACGCCGCAAATGGCTCACCTGGCTGGAGCCGGCGGCCTGACGGCCTACTTCCTGACGAACGCACAAAGCTTCGCGCCGTCAGGATCGCGGACATAGGCGGCGTAGAAGACCGGATCCATGCCTTCGCGCACGCCGGGCGGTCCTTCGCATGTCCCACCGGTCGCGAGGGCCGCCGCGTGGAAGGCGTCGACGGCCTCCCGGTCACGGGTCCGGAACGCCAGCATCGTCCCGTTTCCCCCTGTCGCTTCGCCGCGGTCGAACGGCCGGGTGAGGAAGAACGGGACCGGGTCGCCGTCCCGCGCATAGCCGGTCCACGTGGGACTGGTCGTGGTGCGACGGGCGCCGAGCGGCTTGAATACGGCGTCGTAGAACCGGATAGCCCGGTCCATGTCGTTCACCCCGACCGTGGTGTAGGCGATCATCGATGCATCCTCCCGGCGGCCTCTGCGGGGCCGCGCAGGCGTGACCTTAGCCCGCCAAGGCCGAACGCGGCGCCGTCTTCGGCCGCCCCTCTCCCGCCTGTTCGCCAGGCCGGAGGAACAGGCGGGTGATCGCGGGCTGGGTCTGCTGGATCCGGTCGCTGAGTTCGCTCGCCGCAACTTCGACCCCGCCCCCCGGCAGGTCGTCGTCGAAGTCGATGGTGACGCCCACCAGAATCTCCTCGGGGCCCAGATGGAGGCTCAGCACCTCGATCACCTGGACCACGCGGGGGTCGGCCTCCAGGATCGCGCGGACGTCGCGCACGATCTCCGGGGCCGCCGCTTCACCCGTCAGCAGGCTGCGCGTCTCGTTGGCCATGAAGACCGCGATCGTCGTCAGCAGCAGCCCGATCCCGATGGAGGCCACGCCGTCGGCCCAATGGAGACCGAGGAGCGACGAGGCGGCCACGCCCGCCAGCGCCATCAGCAGGCCGATGAGGGCTCCGGCGTCCTCCAGCAGGACAGCGAACAGGCTGGGGTCCTTGCTCGCCTTGATGGACTTCAGGAACCGCCCTCGCCCGCCATGCCGGCGGCGATGCTCGCGGAACGCCACCAGGAACGAGCCGCCCTCGAAGCCGATCGCCAATCCAAGGACCAGGAAGTTGATCCACGGGCTGACCATCGGCCCCGGATGCGTGGCGCGTAGAATCCCCTCGTAGATCGAGAAGGCCCCGCCCAGCGCGAAGACCAGCAGGGCGACCACGAAGGACCAGAAGTAGAGCTCCATCCCGTGGCCGAAGGGGTGGCCCGGGTCGGGCGGCCGGCTGGCGCGCTTCAGCCCCAGCAGCAGCAGGCCCTGGTTCCCGGTGTCGACCAGCGAGTGAACCGCCTCGGTCAGCATCGCCGAACTGCCGGTGAAGAGGAACGCCGCGAACTTGCTGACCGCGATCGCCAGGTTGCCGCCGGCCGCAGCGTAGATCGCCAGCTTGGAGTCTCCCGCCATCTGGCGTGAACGGGCGAGCCGGCGTTTGGTGACAGCCGGCGGCGCAGGCTAGAGAACAGGCATGTCTCAGGTGATCCTCGCCGCCGGCCCCATCGCCCGCGCCCGCAACGGTGTCATCGGCCGGGATGGGACCCTTCCCTGGCGGCTGAAGTCCGACCTGGCGATCTTCCGGGCCATCACCATGGGCAAGCCGGTGATCATGGGCCGCAAGACCTGGGAGAGCCTCCCGAAGAAGCCGCTGGTCGGTCGCACGAACATCGTCCTCACCAAGGACGGATCGTTCGAGCCTAAGGGGGCGGTGGTCTGCGAGGACTTCTCGGAGGCGCTTTCGATCGCCCGCGAGCAGGCCGAGGAGGACGGCGCGCGGGAGGTGTGCGTGATCGGCGGGGCGTCGCTGTTCGAGCTGGCCCTCCCGAAAGCCAAGCGCCTCTATCTGACCGACGTCGACGCCGAGGTCGAGGGCGACGTCGTGCTCAGCCCCATCGACGAAAGTCGGTGGACCGAGGTGCGGTCCGAGCGCCACGAGGCGTCGGATGTCGACGAATATCCCTTCACCGTTCGCGTGCTGGAACGCCGCTGAACAAGACGGCCCGGGACGACGCGCGCCCCGGGCCAGGGAGGAACCACCTTCGCGTTCAGAAGGCGAAGGTCAGGGAAGCGCCGTAGGTGCGCGGCTGGCCGGGGAAGCGGACGACGACGTTCGCGTTCGAGCTGACCGCGGTCCAGTAGTAGGTGTTGGTCAGGTTGCGCACCCACACCTGCGCCCGCCAGCGGTCGTCCAGCGAATGGACGCCGACGCTGGCGTTGACCAGGCCGTAGTCCTTGATGGTGAAGCGCGGATCGCCCTCCAGGTCGGCATGGCTGTCGTCCTGCCAGCGCGCGTTCAGCGCCACCTGCAGGCCCAGGTCCGCCGAAAGGTCGCGGCTGTAGAGCGCCGTCAGCGCGCCCGAACGCTTGGGGCTGTAGAGGAACGGCGCGCCGTCGAAGTCCTGCGGCTGGCCAGCCCCGTTGATGCCGACGTAGCCCTTCACTTCGGTGTGCAGCAGGGTGCCGGAGGCGATCAGCGTGAGCTCGGGCGAGAGCCGCCACGTGACCTCGCCGTCGACGCCGTAGGCCTCGCTGTCCGGCACGTTCTGCAGGCGCGACAGCGCGGTGTAGATCGGGTCGGCGAAATACACGCTGAGCTGCTTGTCCGTGTAGTCGTAGTAGAAGCCGCTGACGTTCACCTGCATGCGGCGGTTCAGCAGGCCCGCCTTCACGCCCAGCTCATAGGCCGTGAGCAGTTCCTGCTTGGCCGGCGCGTTCTGGGTGGAGATGTTCGCCGCGTTGATCGGCGTGGCGCCGGCCTTGGCCCCGCGCGAGACCGAGCCGAACACCAGGACGTTGTCCATCGGGGTCCAGTCCAGCGCGACGCGCCAGGCGATGTTGTTCTCGTTCAGCTTCGAGGCGACCGGACCGAACGTCTTGGTGGCCGGGTCGAATGTGACGCAACCGCCCTGGCTGATGGGGGCCACCAGCGCGCCGTAGGTCTGGAAGAACAGCGCCCGGTTCACGACGTTGACGTTGGGCAGCATGCTGCCCTGGTAGTCGCGCGAGCAGCCGACGTAGTCCTGCCGGTCTTCGGTGTAGCGGATGCCGCCGGTGATCTTCAGGGTCTCGGTGATCCGGTAGTCGGCGTTTGCGAACAGGCTCCAGGTCTTGGTCTCGATGTCGCCGCGGTCGACGTAGGTGCGGAACGCCTGGGACATCTGGGCGGCCGTGTAGCCGCCGCTGTTGAACGGGGTGGCCAGCAGGCCCGCGCCGGCGAACCGGATCAGACCGACGTTGGAATTCTGGCCCAGCAGGGTGCGGTTGGAATCGAGGATCTCGTCGCGGGCGACATAGCCGCCGATCAGCCAGTTCGACTTCTCGGTCGACCCTTCGATCCGCAGTTCCTCCGAGATCGATTCGATGTCGCCGCGCGCATTCTGCAGCAGGATCTCGTACGGCGCGCCGCTCCAGTCGAAGAGCGCCCGGCGCTTCAGGTCCTGGTAGCCCGTCAGCGAGACGACCCGCATGTCCTCGTTGATGTCGTAGGCGAGGCGCAGCTTGATGGCGGCGAAGTCGTTGTTCTCGCGCAACGGGCCGGCCAGACCCGCGCCGATGCCGATGTCGGCGCTGCGGGCGGCGCGCGGCGCCCAGTCAGCCTGGCTGGCCTTCGTGGGCTGGTTGGCGGCGATGTAGTCCTTCAGGCCGGGGGCCAGGAACGGGCTGTTCGCCGTGGCCGGGGTGAAGCCGATACCCTGGGCCGCCACGGTGTCTGACTGATTCTTCCAGTAGGAGACCGAGAGGTCCGCGCTGAACTGCTCGTTCGGCTCGAAGTGCAGCGCGCCGCGCACGCCCCACCGGTCGACCTCGCCCTGGCGCTCGCCCCGGCTGTTGGAGACTTGCCAGCCCTTGTCGCTGTTCTCCATCCGGAACGCGAAGCGCCCGTCCAGGCCCGGCGCGATCTGGCCGTTGACGAAGCCCTCGAGGTTGTAGGTCTTGTAGTTGCCGGCCTCGGCCGTGATCTGGGCCTTGAACTCGTCGGTCGGCTTGTTGGTGACGAAGTCGATCAGGCCGGCGGTCGTGTTGCGACCATACAGCGTGCCCTGCGGCCCTTTCAGAACCTCCACCCGTTCCAGGTCGAAGATCGGGCCGGTGTTCATGAAGGGATAGGCGTAGGCGACTTCGTCCGTGTAGGTGCCGACCGTCGAGGTGGCCGACAGGTTGATCGTGTTGAAGCCGATGCCGCGCAGCGTGTAGGTCGGCACGCCCTGATAGCTCTGCGAGACCGTGAACGACGGCGCGAAGGCCGACAGGTCCTTGGCGTCGGTGACGTGCAATTGCTCCAGCACCTCACCGCGGACCGCCTGGATACCCATGGCGACCGCATTGGCGCTTTCCTCGCGCCGCTGGGCCGTGACGACGATGGCGTCGACGGTGGCGGGTTCTTCGGAGGGGGCCGTCTGGGCGAGGGCCGGCGCGCCGGCCAGCAAGGCGACGGCCGAGGCTCCGGCCGCGAAAAGACGACGCCGGGCGGTGGCGTGATGCATAGATATCCCTCCCTGGGCCCGCGCCTGACGTGGACGCGCGGCCTCGCACCCGCAAAGCCATGTCCTGCGGGCTGTTGTGGGGCCGAAGCGCAAGACGGGCCACGACCGAGGGCTCGATAACTGTGCAGTTCGCCGGCCGCCGACAAGCTATCGGAACTGATAGGGCCAGTATCTCCAACCCTGGGACGTGTCGAAAACCACACGAACTCTTACGCGAGGGAAGCGCGAACGCTCACGTGGCCGCGAATATTGAACGCGACCCGAACGCCCAAAACCCCTTCGCCTTCCCTGACGGGCGCCCCCTATAGTCGGGCAAAACCACAGGCCGGGAGAGTGACGCCATGGAAATCGAGGAAGTCTGCGACGAGCTGGAGTTTCCGGAAGGTCCGATCGCCATGGCCGACGGCTCGGTGATCCTCACCGAGATCAAGGGCCAGCGGCTGACCCGTGTGAAGCCCGACGGCTCGAAGGAGACCGTGGTCGAGACCGGCGGCGGCCCGAACGGCGCGGCCATCGGCCCCGATGGCGCGATCTGGATCACCAACAACGGCGGCAGCTTCGAGTGGCTGGACCAGGGCGGCCTGACCATCCCCGGCCCCACGCCGCCCAGCCACACCGGCGGCTATATCCAGCGCTACGACCTGAAGACCGGCAAGCTGGAGACGGTCTACGACAGTTGCGACGGCAAGCGGCTGGTGGGCCCGAACGACATCGTCTTCGACAAGACGGGCGGCTTCTGGTTCTCGGACCACGGCTGCTCGACGCCGGACGGCCGCAAGAACGGTGCGCTGCACTACGCCAAGATCGACGGCAGCCACATCAGCCAGCAGCGCGGCCACCTGATTTCGCCGAACGGCGTGGGCCTCTCGCCCGACGAGAAGACGGTCTACCTGGCCGACACCATGCTGGGCCGCCTCTGGGCCTTCCCGGTGGCCGAGACCGGTGTCCTCGCCCCACCCAACGGCTTCGCGCCGGGCAACATCGTCTGCAACCTGCCCGGCTACCAACTGCTGGACAGCCTGGCGGTCGAGGCGGACGGCAAGGTGTGCGTCGCGACGATCATCAACGGGGGCATCACCGCCTTCAGCCCCGACGGGACCACCCAGCACTATCCCTTCCCGGACCTGGTGGTGACCAACATCTGCTTCGGCGGGCCGGACATGACGACGGCCTGGGTGACGGCGTCGGCCACGGGCAAGCTCTACAAGGCCAAGTGGCCCCGCCCGGGCCTGAAGCTGAACTTCAACGCGTAGAGAGTCTCCCTCCCCCTAATGGGGAGGGTGGCGAGCGCAGCGAGACGGGTGGGGAAGTCACGACCGGGCGCGGAGCCTGATCGACCATTCCCCACCCTGCTCGCCTGCGGCGAGCTGTCCCTCCCCCTTAAGGGAGGGACTTCAGTACAGCTTCGCCATCGCGGAGCGGTCGAAGGCCGACAGCTCGCTGTGGCGGCCCTCGCGGATCTTCACGACCCACTCCGGATCCTGGAGCAGGGCGCGCCCGACGCCGACCAGGTCGAAGTCTCCGCGGTCCAGCATGCGCTCCAGCCGGTCCAGCGACGCGGGCTGGCTACCCTCGCCCGCGAAGGCAGCGATGAACTCGCCCGAGAGGCCCACCGAGCCCACGGTGATCGTCGGCACGCCAGTGACCTTCTTGGCCCAGCCGGCGAAGTTGAGGTCGCTGCCCTCGAACTCCGGCT
>NZ_JANINU010000322.1:18838-19248 GCF_024508875.1 Phenylobacterium sp. | reverse complement strand
CAGGCCGCCGCCCTCCTGAAGACCACGCCCCACCCCACCGACGCCGAGATCGACGCGGCCATGACCGGCAACCTCTGCCGCTGCATGGCCTATATCCGCATCAAGCGCGCCATCAAGGCCGCCGCCGGGAAGGGAGTGACGGCATGAACGCCATCGACCTGTCACGCCGCGGCTTCCTGGTCAGCGTCACCGCCGCCGGCGCCGCCTTCACGCTCACCGCGCCGGCCCAGGCCGCCGGCGCCTACGAACCGACGATCTGGTACGCCATCGACCGCGAGGGCGTGATCACCGTCCACGTGATCCGCGCCGAGATGGGCCAGCACGTGGGCACCGCCATCGCCCGCATCGTGGCCGACGAACTGGAAGCCGACTGGTCGAAAGTGCGGATCGACCATGTCGACAGCGACCCG
>NZ_JANINU010000322.1:17857-18828 GCF_024508875.1 Phenylobacterium sp. | reverse complement strand
GATGGTCACCGGCGGCTCCTGGTCGGTCTGGCAGAGCTATCCGCTCTACAGCCAGGCCGGGGCGGCGGGCCGGATCGCCATGATCGAGGCGGGCGCCAAGCTGATGGGCGCGACGCCCGCCGACTGCGTGGCCCGCGGCGGCGCGGTGGTGGCCGGCAAGCGCTCGATCTCGTACGGCGAGATCGTCGCCAAGGGCGACCTCGGGCGCAAGTTCACCGCCGAGGAGCTGGCGAAGCTGCCGGTCAAGGCGGCGGCCGACCACAAGATCGTCGGCAAGCCGGGCCAGGCCTGGGACATCCCCGCCAAGACCAACGGCCAGGCCAGGTACGGCCTCGACGCCAAGACGCCCGGGATGGTCTACGCCCGGCCCAGGCTGCCGCCCACCCGCTACGGCTCGGTGGTCAAGGCCATCGACGAGACCGAGGCGAAGAAGGTCCCGGGCTACATCCGCGCCATCGCGCTGGACGACCCGTCGGGCACGGCGCCCGGCTGGGTCATGGTCTATGCCGACAGCTTCATCGCCGCCGACCGCGCCGCCGAGGCGCTGAAGGTCACCTGGACGCCGGGCGAAACGGCCAAGGTGTCCGAGGCCGATCTGCAGGCCCGCGCCAAAGCCCTGATCGCGGACAAGACCACCGGCGCGCAGGTGGTGGAGGATCCGGGCGTCGACGCGGCGTTCGCCGGCGCCAAGTCGACGCTGGAACGCACCTACACCACCGCCACCGCGCTCCACTTCCAGATGGAGCCCGTCAACGCCCTGGCCTTCGAGAAGGACGGGGTGTTCGAGATCCACACGGGCAACCAGTGGCAGTCGCTGGTCCTGCCGTGGCTCGCCAAGGCGCTGGGCCGCAAGGAAGAGAGCATCGTCCTGCGCACCTACATGCTGGGCGGCGGGTTCGGCCGGCGGCTGAACGGCGACTATGCCGTGCCGGCGGCGCTGGCCTCCAAGGCCATCGGCGGCAAGCCGGTGA
>NZ_JANINU010000322.1:13041-17847 GCF_024508875.1 Phenylobacterium sp. | reverse complement strand
GCCGGCTGGCCGACCAAGGCCATGGCCCCGTTCTTCATGCCCAAGGGCAAGAACGGCCAGCCCTACGACCCCTTCGCGATCGCCGGCGCCGACCACTGGTACAACGTCGGCGCCCAGCGGGTGCGGGCGATCGAGAACGACCTGGCCAACCGCGCCTTCCGCCCGGGCTGGCTGCGCTCGGTGGGACCGGGCTGGACCAACTGGGCGCTGGAGAGCTTCCTGGACGAGGCGGCGCTGGCCGCCGGCGTCGATCCGCTGGCCTTCCGCCTGCGGATGCTGGACGCCACGGGCCGCAACGCCGGCTCGGCGCCCAACGCCATCGGCGGGGCGAAGCGCCAGGCGGCGGTGCTGAAGCGGGCGGCGGAGAAGGCGGGCTGGGGCAAGCCGCTGCCGAAGAACACCGGCCTGGGCCTCGCCACCTCGTTCGGCCAGGAGCGGGACATGCCCACCTGGGTGGCCTGCGCGGCCCGGGTCGCAGTCGATCCGTCGAGCGGCGCCGTGAAGGTCGAGAAGCTGACCCTGGTCGCCGACGCCGGGATCATCGTCCACCCCGACGGCGCCCTGGCTCAAATGGAGGGCGCCGCCCTGTGGGGCATGAGCCTGGCGCTGTTCGAGGGTTCGGCGTTCGAAAACGGCGAGGCGAAGGACACCAACCTCGACACCTATACCCCGCTGCGGATGGGCGACGTGCCCGACGTGGAGGTGGAGTTCGTCGCGAGCGGCGAGGCGCCGGTGGGCCTGGGCGAACCGGCGACGACGGTGGTGGGTCCGGCGATCGGCAATGCGATCTTTCGCGCGGTCGGCGCGCGGGTCCGCGACCTGCCGATCCGGCCCGAGGCGGTGAAAGCGGCGATCAAGGCCTGACGGCGTAGGCACGCGAACGGGCGCGCGGGCGGTCGGAGCGGGACTCCGTCCGTTCGTGCGGTGCGTGGTCATTCGGAGGGGCGCTTCGCGCCGTCAGCCGAAGCCCGACCAGGGACGACGGCCGTGGGGGCCAAGCCTCGGCGACGACGCCGCGGCCGAACCCAGCAGCCTGTCGCGGGTCCCGCCCCGCGCAGAGCGGGTGAGGACGGCGACGCCGGCGACCGGCATTGGCGTCTGCGTGGGGGGCGCTTCCGCGCCAAACGGATCCCGCTGCGCCTCCGCCAGGAGATTCCGCAGCACCGGCAGCGCCTGTTTCGCGTCGGCGGGAAGACCGTCGTCGAACCGGGCGGCGTCCCGGGCGACGACGCCCAGGGTCGCGAGGAACCTCGGCAGGCTGACGGGCTCGTAGTCGCGGTCCCGCTCCCGCTCCGGCGGGTCGCCACGCTCGGGCGCCTCATGCTCCGGCCGTTCGCGGTCGAGGGCCTCGGCGCGCTCGGCCTCCGCTGGGCGGCCCAAGAGAGAGGCCACTCCCGCCGTCGCCTTACCGGCGCGCAGGGTCATGCACAGCCGGATGCCCATCCGGACCGAAAGGAAGCACTTCTGGAAGGCGTCGAACCGTTCGAGGCTGCGCCCCGTATCGGCCTCGTCCTTCGCCGCCGCGCCGAACGCCATCGCCAGAACGTGCGCGCAATCGACCATCCCCTCCAGCATCTGGAGCTCACGCGCGGTTCGAGCGGCCTCGGGCGACATGAGAACAAAGATAGAACATTCGAAACGGGCCGTCAAGGTCGGAGCCCAGGAACACACTTGCCGACGGAGACTCGCCCACACAGGTCGACCGCCCGCATCGGCATCGGGTGCGAGCGACCTGATCGAAGGTCACGCCCCCCGGCCTGTGGATCGTATCCTCGGCCGAGGGGCGCTCTCCACCTCAGCCGGTGAAGATCCAGTCGCTGCCGAGGCTGCTGAGCTGCACGCCCACCAGCGTCATCTGCGCGCCGCCGCTGAGGGTGATGACCACGTCGGCCCCGACCTGCGCCGTGGCGTAGGTGGATCCGGGCTCGATCTTCACCCGGTCGCCCTCGGCGTGGTTGAAGTCCAGCACGCGGTCGACACCCGCGTCGCCGAACGTGTTGAAGATGTCGGCGCCGGCGCCGCCCGAGATCGTGTCGTCGCCGCGATCGCCCGACAGCCAGTCGTTTCCGGCGCCGCCGCTCAGGCTGTCGTTCTCCTGGCCGCCGCGGACGAGATCGGCGCCGGCCCCGCCGTTGCAGGTGTCCGCGCCCAGATTGCCGTAGACGATGTCGTCGCCGTCGTCGCCGAACAGCAGGTCGTTGTCCTTGCCGCCGACGACCCAGTCGTCGCCCAGACCGCCCGCCGCCGTGTCGGCGCCCATGTTGCCGTTGAGGTCGTCGAACGCCGCCCCGCCAGAGAGGGAATCGGCGCCTTCGTCGCCCCGCAGATAGTCCTGGCCGCCCCCGCCCTCGATGGTGTCGTTGCCGGCGTAGCCGCGCATCCGGTCGTTGGCCCCGGAGCCCACGATGCTGTCGCCGCCGGCCAGGATCGCGGACTTGGCGGCCTCGTTGTTGTTGGTGGTGGCCCAGGTGACGAACTGGGTGACGGGCAGGGAGAAGCCCTTCACCTCGAACACCGTCTGGCCAGAGAGGCTCTCCTTCCAGCTGGTGAGCGTTCCCCCCGTGATGGCGTCGTTCGCGTAGGTGAACTGGCCGCCGAATTCCTCCAGCCAGGGGCCGTCGCGCAGGGTGAACTGGGTGGCGGTGGCGACGGTCACGTCGCCCAGCAGCAGGTCGCTGACGACCAGGTCGTCGAAGTCGATGCCGGCGGCGCCGGCGGTCAAGGTAGCCATGAGATCCTCCGTACGCGCCGCCGAGCGTCCTCGAGCCGGCGGCGCTCAGGGTTGAGGCGGTCAGAAGCGGCGGGTCAGACCCACCTGCACGACGGGGAAGTACTTGAAGTCCTTGGCGTCATCGCGCGCCTCGGCCTCCTCGGCCCGCAGCCGGGCCTGGAAGTTGGCGTCGTTGGACAGCGTGCCGCCCGAGGCCGCGAGGTCCACGTCGGGACGCTTGCTGAACGACACGCCGGCCAGGGCGCGGAAGCCCCATCCGCGCTCGCCCACGAAGGTGTTGTCGAAGCCCAGGCCCACGAAGGGCTGGAAGTTCGAGAGCTTGGCCTCGCCGTCGATCCGTCCGACCTGGGCCGGCGTGAAGGTCTGTCCGCCGATATCGACCGCCGCCGTGGGCTGGGCGCGCAGGTTGATCTTGCGCTTGCCCACATAGGCGCCGCCCGAGACGAAGAAGGCGCCGCCGCCCGGATGCAGGTCGGCGAACAGGCCGCCGGTCAGCAGCTTGGCCTTCCCGTCGTAGTTGATGTCGGAATAGTCCTCGTCGTGGCTGATGCTGACGCCGTCGACGGCGCCGCGAACCACGATGAGGTCGCTGACCTTGGCCGAGGCCTGCAGGCCGACGCCCGGCGTGCCCACATTGACGCCGACGGCCATGGTCTGCGCGGTCGCGGCGGACGAGGCCATCGCGCAGACGAGCGCGGCGGCGATAATATGCGTCTTCATGAACTCCATACCCCGATGACTGTGTTGGCTGAGGTGTCCAGCTGTGCGCTGGAGGTGTCGGTCGACCTTCAGGCGTCGATCGACGCCCGCGGATCGCGCGGTTCCGAGACCGGCGCGGGGCCGGCTCTTCGATGCATGGATTGGCTCCAGCGCCCTCGGACGTTCGCGTCCGACCCCGCTTCGGAGGCTAGGTGAGCGGCGGCGCCGAGGCCATTAGACCGGATGGTCTACAAGGGGGCCGGCCGGCAGGGCGCGGTTGAGACGGGCGGGCGCGGGCGTCCGCGCCAACGTCCGCCGTCCCAAAGGCGATATTCAGACGGCCCGCTTCCGCCGGGGGGCGCCTGTTTGCCGGGTTGATCCATGGGGCTCGAAGGTGCGATAGGCGGTCCGGGTGCTCGGTCGCGTCGGCCGGTCAGGTTGGCGTTGGTCGGGCCGCCAGCGCGGAGACCCGCGCCATGCGCCGCACCGCTCGTCGCCCTTCCGTCCTCCGCGAACTGCTCGAGAGCGAAGCCGCAGGCGGCGTCCTGCTCATGGCCGCGGCGGCCCTGGCTCTCTTCGTCGCCAACTCGCCCCTGTCCGAAAGCTACTTCCGCCTGCTCCACGCTCCTCTCGGGGGGCTCGATGTGCTGCACTGGATCAACGACGGGCTGATGGCCCTGTTCTTCCTGTTCGTCGGGCTGGAGATAAAGCGAGAGTTCCTCGACGGGCAGCTCTCCACCTGGGCGAACCGCGCGCTGCCCGGGATCGCGGCGGCCGGCGGCGTGGTCGTCCCCAGCCTGATCTACGCCGCCATCAACTGGGAACATCCCGATACCCTCCGCGGATGGGCCATTCCGACGGCCACGGATATCGCCTTCGCGCTGGGCGTTCTGTCCCTCCTCGGCCCGCGCGTCCCGACCAGTCTGAAGGTCTTCCTCGCCACCTTGGCCATCGTCGACGACCTCGTGGCGGTGCTGGTGATCGCCGTCTTCTACACCGCGGAACTCAACGTTCCCGCCCTCGGCGGGGCGGGCGTCGCCACGCTCCTGCTGGTCGGCCTCAATCGCCTGAGGATCACCCGCCTGGCGCCTTACCTGGTGCTCGGCGCCGCCCTTTGGTGGCTGGTCCTGCTGTCGGGCGTACACGCGACCGTCGCGGGCGTGGCGCTGGCGCTGACCATTCCCCTTCGCCGGTCGAAAGCCGCGCCCGACGACATGACCTCGCCCCTGCATCGACTGGAGCATGGGTTGAGCCCCTGGGTGGCCTTCCTGATCGTGCCGGTGTTCGGCTTTGCGAACGCCGGCGTATCGTTCGCCGGCTTGAGTGCCGACGTGATGCTGGAGCCCGCAACTCTCGGCGTCGCTCTGGGCTTGTTC
>NZ_JANINU010000322.1:0-13005 GCF_024508875.1 Phenylobacterium sp. | reverse complement strand
AACCTGCCGGTCGCCGCTTCGTGGCCGCAGCTCTACGGCGTCGCCTTGCTATGCGGCATAGGCTTCACCATGAGCCTGTTCATCGGGCTCCTCGCCTTCCCGAATCCGGCCATGCAGGACGAGGTGAAGGTGGGCGTGCTCATCGGGTCCTTCATGTCAGCCCTTTCCGGCGCCGCACTGCTCAGCGTCGCCAAGCGGGAGCCGCCCAAGAGGTAGAGCGCAGGCGCCTACCCGTCGCCGACGTTCATCCCCGCCCTTCAGGCGCCGGCCGCCTCCGCCAGGACGAAGTCCAGCGCGGCGCAGACGGCGGCGACCTGGGCGTCGGCGCATTGCTGGGGCGTGGCGCGCGGGCTGTCCGGGTAGACCTCGGTCGTGGTCGTGAAGGGCGCACCGGTGATGGAGGGGCACATCCCGTAGTCGCGCTGCGGGTAGGTGATGATCCCGTGGGCGAGGACAGGGCATCCGATGATCTGGCCGGCGCCGTCCGGCGGCGCGATGTGGGTGACGGCCTCCACCGCCGCGATGATCGCCTGCTGGAATTCGAGCCGAGGGTCTTCGGCGTCGGCGACCAGATAGAACCCGTCGGGCACGACGCCGGGCTCGAACGGCTTGCCGTCGCGCGCCGCCAGGGCGGGCCGGAATTCGTCCTCGTCGCTATCGGTGGTCTCGTGCAGATCGATGTGCAGCAGGAACTGCCCGGCGCGCGGCTGCACCAGCCGCATCAGGCTGGCCGCCTCGCCCGACGGGCTGTCCGTGCGGAAGCTGCGGTTCGGGTCGACGGCGTCGTAGTTCCATCGATTGATCCGCTCGTAGCC
The DNA here is from genome assembly GCF_024508875.1 of Phenylobacterium sp. Lineage (GTDB taxonomy): Bacteria > Pseudomonadota > Alphaproteobacteria > Caulobacterales > Caulobacteraceae > Phenylobacterium. The sequence goes on along the minus strand of NZ_JANINU010000322.1, from coordinate 12,190 downwards.
CCAGGGGCTGACGCAGGGCGCCACCAGCAGATTGACCCGCCCGGCGTAGGCGGCCGCCCGCGTCTCCAGGAACGCCAGCGCGCCGGTCACGCCGCTGGTCTCGTATCCGTGGACCCCGCCCGTGACGAGGGCCGCGGGCAGCGAGGGATCCCATGGGCGGCTGCTCAGGGCGTACTGGTCGTAGGCCTCTCCGGCGTACTCGAGCCGGCCATAGGGGAGCCGCTCGAAGCGGTCGGCGAGCCGCTCGATGCGGGGCAGCACGTCGCGGTCATAGCGGCGGTGGCGGGACTGGCGCGCACGCCATTGGTCGCGTTCGGCGTGGCCCCAGGCGCGGCCGGGCGTTCCTACGGGATAGGCAACTGCATCCGTCATGGCGTCTCATAGGCCATAAGGCCGCCGGCGTCAGGGGCCGCCTTCGCTCCCCTTGAAGGGGCGGGAAACGCAAAAGGGCCGCCCTGGCGGGCGGCCCTTCGCATTCGCTCTGAGCGGAGCGTTACTCCGCCGCCTGCTTCGGCGCGTAGCCCAGCATGGCCTTGGTCTCCAGGAACTCGTGGAAGGCGTAGTCGCCCCACTCGCGCCCGTTGCCGCTCATCTTGTAGCCGCCGAAGGGGGCCATCATGTCGCCGCCGCCGCCGTTGATCGACACCTGGCCGGCGCGCAGCTTGGACGCGACTTGGCGGGCCTTCTCGAGGTCGCCCGCCTGGACGTAGGCGGCCAGGCCGTACTCGGTGTCGTTGCCGATGGCGACCGCCTGGTCGACCGACTCGTAGCCGAGGATCGACAGCACGGGGCCGAAGATCTCTTCCTTGGCGATGGTCATGTCGTTGGTGACGTTCGCGAAGACGGTGGGCTTCACGTAGTAGCCCTTGTCGAGGCCTTCCGGACGACCCACGCCGCCGATGACCAGGGTGGCGCCCTCGTCGATGCCGGCCTGGATCAGCTTCTGGATCTTGTCGAACTGGGTCTTGTTGACCACCGGGCCGAGCTGGCTGTTGCCGTTCGGGTCGCCGACGGTGACGCCGGCCGCCGTCTCGCGGGCCACGGCGATCGCCTCGTCCATGCGCTTGGTGGGGACCAGCATGCGGGTCGGGGCGTTACAGGACTGGCCCGAGTTGGTCATCATGGTGGCCACGCCGCGGGCGACGCCCTTGGCGAAGGCGTCGTCGTCCAGGACGATGTTCGGGCTCTTACCGCCCAGCTCCTGGGCTACGCGCTTGACGGTCGGGGCGGCCGCCTTGGCCACCTCGATGCCGGCGCGGGTCGAGCCGGTGAACGAGACCATGTCGATCTCGGGATGGCTGGAGATGGCCGCGCCCACGCCGGGGCCGTCGCCCTGGATCATGTTGAACACGCCCGCCGGCACGCCGGCCGCATGCATGATCTCGGCGAAGATCTGGCCCGAGAACGGCGCCACTTCCGACGGCTTCAGCACCATGGTGCAGCCCGTCGCGATGGCCGGCGCCACCTTGCAGACGATCTGGTTCAGCGGCCAGTTCCAGGGGGTGATGAACCCGCAGACGCCGATCGGCTCCTTGACGATCATCGTCGGGCCGCGGTCTTCCTCGAACTTAAAGGTCTTCAGGACCTCGGCGGCGGTGGCGAGGTGGGCCATGCCGATCGGAACCTGGGCGCGCTGGGCCAGCGAGGCCGGGGCGCCCATTTCCTCGGTGACCGCGGTGGCCAGGTCGCCGAAGCGCTTCTGGTACTCGGCCAGGATGCGGCCCAGGACCTCCAGGCGCTCCTCGCGGCTGGTCTGGCTCCAGGTGGCGAACGCCTTGCGCGCCGCCTTGGCCGCCTTGTCGACATCGGCGGCCGTGCCGATGGCGATCTTGCCGACGGTCTCTTCCGTGGCCGGGTTCTCGACGTCCAGCGTCTTGAGACCCTCGGCGGGATCGACCCACGCTCCGTCGATGTAGAACTTGAGGTACTCGCGCATAGACGTCCTCCTGGCGACCTTTGTCGTTGCGGGCTTAAGGCGAGAGGCCGTCACCCTTCAAACAATCATTTTAGTGATCGGCGTTCAGGTGGGAAGCCCTGACGCTGCGAAAGAGCTGGGAAGCGTAGGCGGAAAGCGCAACGGGCTCGTGGCGGACCGCCGAGCCAGCCGCTTTGCGCCCCCTCCGTCTCGCCGCTGCGCGCCGATCCACCTCCCCTGTCTTACGGGGGAGGAGTGGTTGCACTTGCTCGGGGAGCGGCGCGTCGCTAAACGCGGGCCACAGCGTTTCGGAGGCCCCATGAGCGGCATCTACATGATCCTCGTCTTCCTCGCGGTGATGGCCGCGCTGAATAAGTTCGAGTTCGGCCGCTTCGACTGACGGGACACGCCGGATGACCGCCCGCGGCGCAGCACTGGTGACGGGCGGCGCACGGCGGATCGGCCGGGTGCTGGCCGCCACGGCCGCCGAGGCCGGCTATGACGTGGCGATCCACGTCCGCGGGATCGACGACGGCGCCGAGGCGGCCGCGGGCGAGGTCCGCAGCCACGGGCGCAAGGCCGTCATCGTCGCCTGCGACCTGCGCAAGGAAAGCGAGACCGTCGCCCTGGTCGGCCAGGTGGAAGCCGAGCTCGGGCCGGTGACCCTGCTGGTCAACTGCGCGTCCGTTTTCGAGCAGGACGCCTTCTCCGACATGAACCGCGCCTCGTGGGACCTCCACATGGAGACCAACCTGCGCGCGCCGCTGGTGCTGGCCCAGGCGTTCGCGCGGCGGCTGCCCGCCGACCGCGAGGGCCTGATCGTCAACCTGCTGGACCAGCGGGTGTGGCGGCCGGGGCCCGACTTCTTCTCCTACACCCTGTCGAAGGCGGCGCTCTGGGACGCGACGCGGATGCTGGCCCAGGACCTGGCGCCGCGGATCCGGGTGAACGGCATCGGGCCGGGCCCCACGCTCCAATCGATCCACCAGGACGCGGCGGCGTTCCGCGCCGAGGCCGAGGGCACGCTGCTGGGGCGGCCGGTGGATCCCGCCGAGATCGGGGCGGCGCTGCGCTACCTGATCGACGCGCGCTCGGTCACGGGCCAGATGATCGCCGCGGATTCGGGGCAGCACCTGTCATGAGCGAAACCGTGGTGATCGCCTCGAAGGTCTTCGTCACCGGCGTGCAGGTGCAGGCGCAGATCGGCGTCTACCGCCACGAGATCGGCCGCGTGCAGCCGCTGGTGGTCGACGTGGAGCTGGACGTGCCGACCGACGCCTCGGACCGGCTGACCGACACGGTGAACTACGAGACCATCCTGCAGGCGGCGCAGGAGCTGGCCGCCCAGGGGCACGTGGACCTGGTGGAGACCTTCGCCCACCGCCTCGCCAAGCGGTGCCTGGCCGACCCGCGGGTGAGCCGGGCCCGCGTGCGCATCGAGAAGCCGCTGGCCCTGGCGCCGCATGCGGTGGGCGCGGGCGTGGAAGTCGTGCTCGGCCGCAGGTGAGCAATTTGTAACAACGCTACGTCTTTTCGTGACGTCGTTCCGGGTCCATTTCTTGGTCAGCCCAAGATGGGCCTGGAGGACCAAGAGAGACGATGACCGACCACGTGAGCTACGCCGGCAACGAAGACAAGACGATGCCCGCGGTCTGCTACGCGCTCTACCTGCTGGCGTTCGCCACCGGGATCACGGCCATCATCGGCCTCATCATCGCCTACACCCAGCGCGAGACCGCGGGCCCGTCGATGCAGAGCCACTACACCTTCCTGATCCGCACCTTCTGGATCGGCCTGCTGCTGATGGTCGCCGGCGGCGTCCTGTTCGGCGTGGGCGCCCTGCTCTCGGTGATCCTGATCGGCTTCCCGATCATGGGCGTGGCCTGGCTCATCATGGGCGGCGCCGGCATCTGGTACGGCGTGCGCTGCATCGTCGGCCTGGTCTTCCTGAGCCGCGGCGAGGCCTACCCCCGCCCGTACGCGGTGATCGCTTAGAGGCTCAGCTCCTCCCCCGCTTGCGGGGGAGGTGGATCGGCGCGAAGCGGCGAGACGGAGGGGGCGCAAGGCGGCGCGCCGCCCAGCTTCCAGCCTCGCGCCCCCTCCGTCGGCTTCGCTGACACCTCCCCCGCTTGAGGGGGAGGAGCATTCGGTTAGGCCGCCACCAATTCCCGCCGGACCAGCTTGGCGTAATCGTCCATCAGGCTGAGGGAGATGTTGCCGGGGGTGAAGCTGTACTCGCCGATCTGCGAGACCGGCGTCACCTCGGCGGCGGTGCCGACCACGAAGCACTCGGTGAAGCCCGCGAGCTCCTCCGGCTTGATGTGGCGCTCGATGACCTCGAAGCCCTTCTCGCGCGCCAGCTTGACCACCGTCTGGCGGGTGATGCCGTTCAGGAAGCAGTCCGGGGTCGGCGTGTGGATCGCGCCGTCCTTGATGAAGAAGACGTTCGAGCCGGTGCTCTCGGCCACGTAGCCGCGGTAGTCGAGCATCATGGCGTCGGTGAACCCATCCTTCTCCGCGGCGTGCTTGGAGATGGTGCAGATCATGTAGAGGCCGGTGGCCTTGGCGTGGACCGGCTCGGTCTCGGGGCTGGGGCGCTTGTACTTGGCCCAGCACATGCGGATGCCCTTGGCCTTCTCTTCCGGCGAGAAGTAGCTGGGCCAGTCCCAGACCGCGATGGCCACGTGGATCTTGGTGTTCTGGGCCGACACGCCGATCATCTCGGAGCCGCGCCAGGCGATGGGGCGGACGTAGGCGTCGGTCAGGCCATTCTTGGCGCAGGTGTCCTTGCAGGCCTGGTCGATCTGAGCCACCGTGAACGGGATTTCGAAGTCCAGAATCCTCGCGGACTCGAACAGCCGCTCCGTATGCGCCGTCAGCTCGAAGATCTCGCCCCCATACATGCGCTCGCCCTCGAACACCGCCGACGCGTAGTGCAGGCCGTGGGTGAGGACATGGACCTTGGCTTCGCGCCACGGCACGAATTCGCCGTCGAGCCAGATCCAGCCGTCGCGATCATCGAAGGGAACAAGCGCCATGGGGAGATATCGTCCTTTCCAGTGCGCCCCTTGAAACGCCCCGGCCGCGCCGCGTCAAACGAATTGGAACCCGGAACCGTGAGCCACGCGCCGTGAACGCCCCCGCCGATCCCCGGCTTATCCTGCGCGAGGACGAACTGGACGCCGGCCTGGAGCTGCTGCTGCTGGCCGAAGCGTCGCTCTGGGCCGCAGTGGACCAGGGGCTGGAGGCCGAGGGGCTGGGCCTGGGCCGCTCGCACTGGCGGGCCGCCTTCCTGCTGCGCCGCCGGCCAGGGGTGGGGGTGCAGGAACTGGCGCACCTGACCAGCCTGTCGAAACAGGCGGCCAGCCGCATCCTGGTGGACCTGGCCGGCAAGGGCTTGGTGGAGAAGCAGGCGGGCGACGTGGACGGACGCCGCCGCTCGGCCGCGCTCACCGCGCGCGGCGAAGCGTTCGAGGCGGCGATCAGCGAACGCCTGCGCAGCCAGCTCACGCGGGCCTATCGCACCGGCGGGCTGGACGGGGTGGCCGGGGCGCGCGCCATATTGACGGCCATGGCCGGCGGGAGGATGCGAACCTCCAGCGCAGGCGCCAGCGGAGGACGCCCATGAGCTTCTCGGACGCCCCGGCGCGGGCGCGCCACCTGCTGGTGGTGGACGACGACGACCGGATCCGCGACCTGCTCAAGGAATACCTGACCCGGGCCGGCTTCCGCGTGACGGCGGCGGCGGGCGGGGCGCCGGCGCGGCGGCTGCTGGCGACGCTGGATTTCGACCTGGCGGTGTTCGACGTGATGATGCCGGGCGAGGACGGCTTTTCGCTGACCAAGTGGCTGCGCGAGCAGCGCGGCACGCCGGGCCGCACGCCGGTGCTGATGCTGACCGCCAAGACCGAGGCCGGCGATCGGATCGAGGGGCTAAAGACCGGCGCCGACGACTATCTCGGCAAGCCGTTCGAGCCCGAGGAGCTGCTGCTGCGCATCGAGGCGATCCTGCGCCGCGCCACCGACCGGCCGCAGGCGGGCGGCGCGATGTCTCTGGGCCGGTGCCAGTTCGACGCCGACCGCGGCGAGCTGACCTGCTCGGGCGAGGCCGTGCGCCTGACCGAGGCCGAGGTGGCCCTGCTGCGGCAACTGGCCCGCACCCCGCACGAGGCGGTGGACCGGCTGGAGCTGGCCCGGGGCTCGGTGGACCCCTCCGGCCGCGCTGTCGACGTGCAGGTCACGCGCCTGCGCCGCAAGATCGAGGACGACCCCAAGTCGCCGCGCTACCTGCAGACCGTGCGGGGCGTGGGCTATCGCCTGGCGCCGGATTGATGGGAGGTGTGCTTTCGCCTCTTCCAGCTCCTCCCCTGTCCCGGAGAGGACGGGGGAGGTGGCTCGTCGCGCCGCGGCGAGACGGAGGGGGCGTAAAGCCACCAGCGCCGAGCTTCCGGCCTCGCGCCCCCTCCGTCAGCTTCGCTGACACCTCCCCCGCTTCGCAGGGGAGGAACGAGCCATGAAACTCCCCTCCTCCACGCGCGTGTTCCTGCGGTGGTTCAAGCGCCGGCTGCCGGGGACGCTGTTCGGCCGCTCGCTGCTGATCATCGTGCTGCCGGTGGCGCTGATGCAGATCGCCGTCACCTACGTGTTCTTCGACGCCCACTGGCAGACGGTGACGGCGCGGCTGTCTGAGGGTCTGGCGGGCGACATCGCCTGGGCGGTGGAGAGCTACAAGGAGGACCCGACGCCGGCCAGCTTCGCCAAGCTGAGCGAGCGGGCGGAGGAGTCGATGGGCCTCTCCATCGCCCTGCAGCCGGGCCGCAAGCTGCCGCTGCGGCGGCGCGATCCGCCCGTGCTGCTGGAGGCCTTCTTCGCGCCGATCGACCGGTCGCTGGACCGGGCGCTGTCCGACCGCCTCGACGCGCCGTTCTGGTTCGACACCACCCGCTACCCGGCCTACGTGGACATTCGCGTCGGGGTGCAGGGCGGGGTGATGCGCGTGCTGGCGCCTCGGGAGCGGGCGTTCGCCACGCAGGGCCACATCTTCGTGCTCTGGATGACCGTCGCCACGGTGCTGCTGACCACGGTCGCCCTCCTCTTCATCCGCAACCAGGTGCGAGCGATCGAGCGGCTGGCCAACGCGGCCGAGGCGTTCGGGCGCGGGACCGACGTACCCGCCTTCAAGCCGCATGGCGCCAAGGAAGTGCGGGCCGCCGCCGCCGCCTTCCTGGCCATGCGCGCGCGCATCCAGCGGCACATCGAACAGCGGACCGCGCTGTTGGCCTCGGTCAGCCACGACCTACGCACGCCGCTCACCCGCCTGAAGCTGAGCCTGGCGCTCGCCGAGCAGACCAAGCGCACCGCCGACATGAAGCGCGACCTGGCCGAGATGGAGCACATGATCGACGAGTACCTGGCCTTCGCGCGCGGCGAGGGGGGCGAGGCGGCCGAGGCGGTGCAGGTGCGGCCGCTGATCGAGGCGGTGAGCGAGGGCGCGCGGCGGCTGGGCGCGCAGGTGACGGTCGCCGCCGACCCCGAGCTGACCGCCACCGCGCGGCCGAACGCGCTGAAGCGGGCGCTGGCGAACCTCGTCATGAACGCCGCCGCGCACGGGGAGCACGTGGAAGTGACGGCGCGGCGGGCGCCCAGCGGGGCGCTGGAGATCGTGGTGGACGACGACGGGCCCGGCATCCCGCCCGAGCAGCACGAAGACGCCTTCAAGGCCTTCGCCCGGCTGGACGAGGCCCGCAACCAGAACACCAAGGGCGTGGGGCTGGGCCTGGCCATCGCGCGGGACGTGGCGCGCGGGCACGGCGGCGATATCGTGCTGGACCGCTCGCCGCTGGGCGGGTTGCGCGCGGTCGTCCGCCTGCCAGGATAACCGCGTTCATGGGCAGTTCAGGCTCGACGGCCAAGCTTGCCGGCGGGACATCGATGGGGAGTTTCAGAATGCGCGCACTGATCCTGGCCGCCGGCCTCAGCCTCGCCGCCACCACCGCCTTCGCCGCCGACCCGGTGGAGGGGGAATGGCTCACCCAGGCGGGCACCGCCAAGGTGAAGATCGCGCCCTGCGGGGGCGGCAAGATCTGCGGCAATGTCTCGTGGCTGAAGAACGCCGCCGACGCCAAGGCCACCGACGCCAACAACCCCGACGCCAAGCTGAAGGCGCGCCCGATCATGGGCCTGCCCATGCTGCAGGGCTTCAAGCCGGCCGGTCCCGGCAAGTGGACGGGCGGGAAGATCTACGACCCCAACAGCGGCAAGACCTACGACAGCAAGCTCACCGTCACCGGCGCCGGGACGCTGAAGGTGGAGGGATGCATCCTGATGGTCTGCCAGGCGCAGACGTGGCGGCGGAGTTAGGGGGGCGGGGGGACCTGCTTTCGACCCGTTGCGGTCGTTTCACCTCCCCCGCGAAGCGGCGGGAGGGGGACCGCTCGCCGAGCCGTAGGCGAAGAGCGAGGGGTGGAGGGGGCGAGCGGCCGGCAGGGTAGATGGATCAGGCAGTCTTGGGCGTCGTGGAGGAGGCTCGCCCCCGCCACCAACCGCTCTTCAGCCGGCTGGCGCCGGCTTCGGCGGTCGGTCCCCCTCCCGCCGTTGCTGCCGCAACGGGGGAGGTGAAGTCCGCCTTCCACCCATCTCAGACCCTGATGGCGTCTGCTGTTGATCCCTCGTCGTCCTCCGCAGAAGAGAGGAAGGCTTCGATCTCATGGCCGGCAGGCAGGCTCGACGCCACGAGATCAAGCTAAGGGCGGTCCGCTGCCAATACCCCGATGCGCCGGATGAATGGCTGTTGGGGAGAGTGGCGGTGAGGCGGCGCCTTTCCCTCCCCCTCCCTCGTCATGGCCGGGCTTGACCCGGCCATCCAGCCGGCGGGTCCGGAGAGGGTGCGACGTCGGCGAGCGCTCTGGAATGGATGGCCGGGTCGAGCCCGGCCATGACGAGCGTTTGGGCTAAGCGCCCAGCTCCTTCGAGCGGCGGACGGCGGCGGCGACGGCTTCGCGCATGAGGTCGGGGAGACCGCCGCCGGCGAGCAGGACGTCCAGGGCCGCCTGGGTCGTGCCGCCGGGCGAGGTGACCTGGCGGCGCAGTTCGGCCGGCTCCTCGCCGCTGCGGGTAAGCAGGGCGGCGGCGCCGGTGAGGGTGGAGCGGGCCAGGCGTTGGGCGTCGGCGGGAGACAGGCCGGCCGCCACGCCGGCGCCCTCCAGCGCCTCGACGAAGGCGTAGAGGTAGGCGGGGGCCGAGCCGGAGACGCCGGTGGCGGCGTGCATCAGGGCCTCGTCCGTCAGGGCCACCACGGCGCCCAGCGGCTCGAACAGCGCATGGGCGCGGGCCAGGGCGTCGGGATCGTCGGCGTAGAGGCTGGCCGTGCCCTGGCCGATGGCGGCGGCGGTGGTGGGCATGACGCGCGCGACGCAGCGGCCGCCGAAGGCCTTGGCGATGTCGCCCGCCTTCACCCCGGCGCAGATGGAGACGATCACGGCGCCGGAGCCCAACCAGGCGGCGGTTTCGGCGGCGGCCTCGCGCCAGACCTGGGGCTTCACGCCCAGCACCACCGTCTTCGCCCGCGCCAGGTCGGAATCGAGCGGGTTGAGGACAGCGCCGGCGTGCTCGGCGGCCAGGGCCGCGGGGCCGGGGTGGGGATCGCGGATCATCAGGTCGCCGGCGGCGAAGGCTCCGGAGGCGAGCCAGCCCTCCACCATCGCCCCGCCCATTCGCCCGGCGCCCAGCATCAGGATCGGCGTAATCATGCCGCGTGCTTAGACCAACGGCGCCACGGGCAAAACCACGAACGCCGATCCGCCGACTTTCGTTGACGCGGGGACGCTGTCGCGCTTGCCTCCCCGCGTCCATTTTCCTGGGGGTTTTCGGTGATGATTTCGCGCGCGCTGCTTCTCGGTACGGCCCTGGCCCTGGCGCTGGGCGGCGGCGCGGTGGCGGAGACCGAAAAGCGCGAGGTCGGGAACATCGTCTACGACGGCGCCCCGCCGACGCCGGCCGCGCTGCAGGCCGCGATCGCCCCCTACTACAACGCCCGAGCGGCCGGGTTCGTGGACTGGCTGCCCGACGGCTCGATGCTGATCACTACCCGCTTCGGCGACACCGCCCAGCTTCACCGCGTGGCGGGCCCCGGCGCTGACCGCTCGCAGCTCACCTTCTTCGGCGAGCCAATCAGCGACGCCCACGTGCGGCCGGGGACCTCGACCTTCCTCTATCCGCGCGACGTGGGCGGGGCGGAATACTACCAGGCCTATCTCCGCGACCTCGCGGGCCACGAGACGCAACTGACCGCGCCGAACACGCGCAACCAGAACTTCGTGTTCTCCAAGGACGGCAAACTGGTGGCCTGGAGCCAGGTGACGCCGGGCGATCCGAACTATGACGTCATGCTGGCCGATCCCTCGAATCCGGCCGGGCGGCGCAAGGTGCTGGAGGGCACGGGCGCCATCGCCGTGCGCGACATCTCGGCCGACGGCCGGACGATCCTGGTGGCGCGCAACAACGCCCAGACCTGGGTCGAGCTGTTCACCCTGGACGTGGCCAGCGGGAAGCTGACGCCGGTGGGGCCGACGGACCGCAAGATCGGCTACGTCGGCGGGGTGTTCGTGGACGGCGGCAAGGGCGTGCTGACGCTGTCCGACGACGGGGTGGAGTTCACCCGGCCGGTGGTGATCGACGTGGCGAGCGGCCGGGTGCGGGACCTGGAGCCCGGCGCCAAGTGGGGCACGGAGGACTTCGACGTCAGCCCCGACGGCAAGACCCTGGCCCAGGTGGTCAACGAGGAGGGCTATTCGCGGATCGTCCTGCGCGACGTGGCGAGCGGCAAGGTGATCGCCACGCCGAAGCCGCCGCTGGGCGTGCTGGGGACGATCAAGTTCTCGCCGGACGGCGGCAAGCTGGGCTTCGGCCTTTCCACCTCGACGAATTCGATGGACGCGTGGAGCTACGAGCTGAAGGGCGGCAAGCTGACCCGCTGGACGCAGAGCGAGCTGGGCGGGCTGGACGCGGCGAAGCTGGTGGAGCCGGCGCTGTTCCGCTACCCGACCTTCGACGGGCGGCAGATCCCGGCGTTCATCTACCGGCCGGGCAAGGACGCCAAGGCCTCGGCCAAGGGCGGCAAGCTGCCGGTGGTGATCCAGATCCACGGCGGGCCGGAAGGCCAGGAACTGCCCGCCTTCAACCCGCGCCGGCAATCGTGGGTGAACGAGATCGGCGCGGCGGTGATCATCCCGAACGTGCGCGGCTCGACCGGCTATGGCCGCACCTACACCGGCCTCGACAACGCCGAGAAGCGCGAGGACTCGGTGAAGGACATCGGGGCGCTGCTGGACTGGGTGGCCAGGCAGCCCGACCTGGACGCCTCCAGAGTGGCCGTCGTGGGCCAGTCGTACGGCGGCTACATGGTGCTGGCGGTAGCCGGCCACTACAACGACCGCATCGCCGGCGCGATCGACCTCTACGGCATCTCGAACTGGATCACCTTCCTGCAGAACACCGAGGGCTATCGCCGCGACCTGCGCCGGGCCGAGTACGGCGACGAGCGCAAGCCGGAGATGCGGGCAGTGTTCGAGAAGATCTCGCCCATCGCCTACAGCGACCGGATGAAGAAGCCGATGATGGTCTTCCAGGGCGCCAACGACCCGCGCGTGCCGCGAACCGAGTCCGAGCAGATGGTGGCCAAGCTCCGGGCCCAGGGCACGGAGGTCTGGTACGTCATGGCCAAGGACGAAGGCCACGGCATCTACAAGAAGGCCAACCAGGAGGCCGTGCGGGCCACCGAGGTGGTCTTCCTGAAAAAGGTGCTGGGCGTCGAGTAGGCCCCGCTCCGTCAGGCGGCCCGGCGCTGCGACGGCGTCGCCGCGGCGTCCTGCAGGTGGAAGTGCGCGACCAGGGCTGCGAGCCGGTCGGTGTCCTGCGACAGCGCCTGGGTGGCGGCGGTGGCCTCCTCGACCATGGCCGCGTTCTGCTGGGTCACGCCGTCCAGGGCGTTGACCGCGGTGTTGACCTCCTGGAGGCTCGTCGCCTGTTCCTCGGCCGACAGGGTGATCTCGGCGATCGCGGCGTTGACGTCGGACACCTCGGCGACGATGCGGTTCAGGGCCTCGCCGGTCAGGCCCACGAGGCGGACGCCGTCGGCGACCTGGTCGGTCGACGTGGAGATCAGGCCCTTGATCTCCTTGGCCGCTTCCGCCGAGCGCTGGGCCAGGGCCCGAACTTCGGAGGCGACGACCGCGAAGCCCTTGCCGGCGTCGCCGGCGCGGGCCGCTTCCACCCCGG
>NZ_JANINU010000321.1 GCF_024508875.1 Phenylobacterium sp. | reverse complement strand
CCCTCGTTCGAGGGCAGCACGCCGTCGGCGATCAGGAAGCTGGACGAGCGCAGGTGGTCGGCGATGACGCGGTGCGACGGCTGGGCGTCGCCCTCGGCCTTTACGCCGGTCGCCTCGACGCTGGCCGCGATCAGGGTGCGGAACAGGTCGGTGTCGTAGTTGGACTTCACCCCCTGCAGGATCGCCGAGATGCGCTCCAGGCCCATGCCGGTGTCGATCTGGGGCTTCGGCAGCGGCTTCTGCGTGCCGTCGGCGAAGCGCTCGAATTGCATGAAGACCAGGTTCCAGAACTCGAGGAACCGGTCGCCGTCCTCGTCCGGGCTGCCGGGAGGGCCGCCGAACAGCTCGGGCCCCTGGTCGATGAAGATCTCGGAGCACGGGCCGCAGGGACCGGTGTCGCCCATGGACCAGAAGTTGTCGGAGGTGGCGATGCGGATGATGCGGTCGTCGGTGAAGCCGGCGATCTTCTTCCAGAGCTCCGCGGCCTCGTCGTCGGTGTGGTAGACGGTGACCAGCAGCCGGTCCTTCGCGAGGCCGAACTCCTTGTTGATCAGGGTCCAGGCCGCCTCGATCGCGCCTTCCTTGAAGTAGTCGCCGAACGAGAAGTTGCCCAGCATCTCGAAGAAGGTGTGGTGGCGGGCGGTGTAGCCGACGTTGTCCAGGTCGTTGTGCTTGCCGCCGGCGCGGACGCACTTCTGCGAGCTGGCCGCGCGGGGCCACGGCGAGGTCTCGGCGCCGGTGAAGTAGTTCTTGAACGGCACCATGCCCGCGTTGACGAACAGCAGGGTCGGGTCGTTCTGCGGCACGAGCGGAGCCGAGGGGACCACGGTGTGGTCCTTGCGCTGGAAGTAGTCCAGGAAGTGGGTCCGGATCTCGTTCAGGCTCGGCATCGGATCAATTCATCACGCGGTTGGGCAGGCTCCCCAGGTGGGAACCCGCGACCCTTTACGAAACCTGGGGCCGGCTTCCAAACGGAAAGGACGCCACCGGCCTCAGGGCGCTACGCCCCCAACGAAAAGGACGCCCGGGGCGCGCGCCCGAGCGTCCAGCCTCGTCAGGGTATCGCCGGCGGCCACGCTGCGGGTGGCGCGTCGGGACGAGCCCGGGTTGGCGGAGAGGCCCGCCCCGGTGCGGCCGCGCGGCGGCACCCTTAGAGGGAGCCGTCCTCCTCGTCGCCCTCGCCCTCGGCGGGGCCGACCAGGAGCTGTTCCTCGACCGCGTCCTTGGCGCCGCGGACCTGCTTCTCGATCTGGGCGGCGAGGTCGGGGTTCTGCTTCAGGAACTCGCGAACGTTGTCGCGACCCTGGCCGATGCGCTGGCTGTTCCAGGAGAACCAGGACCCCGACTTCTCGATGACGCCGGCCTTCACGCCGAGGTCGATGATCTCGCCCAGCTTGGAGATGCCCTCACCATACATGATGTCGAACTCGACCTCGCGGAACGGCGGGGCCACCTTGTTCTTCACGACCTTCACGCGGACGTTGTTGCCGACGATCTCGTCGCGCTGCTTCACCGAACCGGTGCGGCGGATGTCGAGGCGGACCGAGGCGTAGAACTTCAGCGCGTTGCCGCCCGTCGTCGTCTCGGGCGAGCCGTACATCACCCCGATCTTCATGCGGATCTGGTTGATGAAGATGACCAGCGTCTTGGCCTTGGAGATCGAGGCGGT
>NZ_JANINU010000320.1 GCF_024508875.1 Phenylobacterium sp. | reverse complement strand
ATGACCGCGCGGCGGAGCTCCTCCTCCTTGATCCGGCGGGCCTCCTCCTGGGTCTTCAGGACGGTGATGTCGGCGGCGGTCACCACCAAGCCGCCCTCGGCCGTGGGGCGCTCGGAGATCTGCACCCAGCGCCCGTCCGACAGCTCGGCCTCGCGCACGCCCCGGCGGCCGCCGGGCGCGGGGTACTCCTGGCGGATGGCGAGCCGGGCGGCGCGCTCCACCTGCTCGCGGCCCACGCCAGCCTTGAGGACCTCGGGCTCGAGCTGGAAGTAGCTCCGGAAGTTCTTGTTGCACATAACCAAGCGGCCGTTGCGGTCCCACAGGACGAACGCCTCGGAGGTGCTTTCGATGGCGTCGCGCAGGCGGCCCTCGGCGGATTGGGCGCGGGCCTGGGCCAGGCGTTCTTCGGTGACATCCAGCGCGACGCCGATGATCCGGGCGAAGCCGCCTTCGGGGCTTTCGCCGAAGCCGCGGCCTCGGAAGTCGATCCAGACCGGGCGGGCGCCGGCCAGCGGGGGCACGCGGAAGCTGACGTCGAAGTCGCCGTAGATGGCGGCGGTGGCCAGCGCCTCGCGCATGTCGTCGCGGTGACCGGGGGCGACACGTTCCAGCACCTGCTGGCCGTCGACCAGACCCGAGCGCCAGCCGAAGAGGGACGCGGTGACTTCCGACATGAAGATCTTGTCGGTCGCCAGATCCCATTCCCAGATGCCGCAGCGGGCGGCCTCGACGGCCATGCGGAAGCGCTGCTCGCTGTCGTTACGGGCGGCCTGCACCCGCTCGACGCTGCGCATCTCCAGGACGAGCAGCACGCCCAGCGCGAGGGCGGTGGCGACCGGCGCGCCCACCCACAGGGCGATCTCGAGCCGCCCAGGCGCCACCTGCCACAGGCGCAGGAGGCCCAGGGCGCCGACCAGGGTCACCAGGACCAGGACGGTCAGGATGGCCGGCTGGGAATAGTTGCGAGCGGACACGCGGCCGCGACCGCGCCTTTCGGGCGTCACGCCTGCGAGATTCTGCCCCCCGCGTTCGGCCAAGGCCGCCGCTCCTTACGTCTCCCGCCGTTCGGCGTCCCCGAACCGGGACGGAAGTCTATGCTGATCCGCCGCCCGCGGTCATCGCGGGCAATCGTCGCAATCAGTCGAGCGCGCGAGTCGCCAATTCGTAAACGTTCTTCGACAAGCCTTCGACAGCGACGATCCGCTCCAGTTCGGCGCGCATCAGCTTACCCAATTCGGGTCTCAGCCGCTTCCAGCCGCCGAGCGGGTCCACCAGCCGGGCCGCGGTCATCGGGTTGAACCGGTCGACGGCGATGATCTGGTCGGCCAGGAACCGGTAGCCCGCGCCGCTGGGATCGTGGAAGCGGACCGGGTTGAAGTTGGCGAAGCTGGAGACCAGCGCCCGCAGGCGGTTGGGGTTCTTGGCGTCGAACGCGGGGTGGGCGGTCAGGGCCAGGATCCGGCCGAGCGCCTCTTCGCCGGGATCGCGGGCCTGGACAGCGAACCACTTGTCGATGACCAGCGGCTCGTTCTTCCAGCGGGCGAAGAAGTCGGTGAGCGCCTCCTCGTACAGCGGGCCGCCGATCAGCATCAGGGCGTTCAGGCCGCCGATCATGTCGGTCATGTTGGCCGCCGCGCGATAGTGGCCGTAGGCGATGTCGGCGGTCTCGCTGCGCGGGTTGGCGGCCATCAGTTCCAGCGCCGCGTTGCGCAGGGCGCGGCGTCCGGCGCCGGCGGCGTCGGGCGAGAACTCGCCCAGGTCCTGCAGGCCGGTGTGGA
>NZ_JANINU010000319.1 GCF_024508875.1 Phenylobacterium sp. | reverse complement strand
AGGGCTGGGCCGTCGCCGGCTGCGAGCCCGACGAAATGGGCATCGGCCCGGTCTTCGCCATTCCGCGCCTGCTCGAGCGTCACGGCCTGAAGGTCGACGACATCGACCTGTGGGAACTGAACGAGGCCTTCGCCAGCCAGTGCCTCTACAGCCGCGACAAGCTGGGCATCGACCCGGCGAAGTACAACGTCAACGGCGGCTCCATCGCCATCGGTCACCCCTTCGGCATGACCGGCGCGCGCCTGGCGGGCCATATCCTGCAGGAAGGCAAGCGCCGCGGCGCCAAGCACGTGGTCGTTTCCATGTGCATCGGCGGCGGTATGGGCGGCGCGGGTCTTTTCGAGGTCTTCTAGCGTTTGGAAAGGCGGCTTGGCCGCCGACAAACGAGCATTTGAGAGGGCGGGCCGCCGGCGAAGAGCTTGCAGCCCGCCTTTTTCATCTGGGAATGACAGCCGTGACCTCGAACGACCATGCGTTCGCGTGCACGAAGCGACGTCGGGCCCACGCGGCGGTGTGGCGCAGCTACCCGCCAGACGGGAACGGTCAACCCGTGACAGGTGCGCCGCGTTGACTTGGCCGGGGGCAGTCCTTAAGTCACCCACGCCCCAAAAGAGCGCCTTTTTACCGGCGGGCGAAGGGCCATATCGCCGCCGCACGGACAATCCCCTTGAGCATCTTCCAACGGTTCTTCGGCTCCTCCAACGACCGCAAGGTCAAGGCCATGACGGCTCGCATCGCCAAGATCACGGCGCTGGAGCCCGCCATGCAGGCGCTCTCGGACGAGCAACTCCGCGGCAAGACGGCCGAGTTCCGGGACCGGCTGGCGAAGGGCGCCACCCTCGACAGCCTGCTTGAGGAGGCTTTCGCCGTCGTGCGGGAGGCCTCGCGCCGGGTGCTGGGTCAGCGGCACTACGACGTCCAGCTCGTCGGCGGACAGATCCTGCACCAGGGCGGCATCGCCGAAATGCGGACCGGCGAAGGCAAGACGCTGGTGGCGACGGCCCCGACCTACCTGAACGCCCTCGAGGGCAAGGGCGTCCACGTCATCACCGTCAACGACTACCTCGCCCAGCGCGACAGCGAGTGGATGGGCCAGGTCTATCGCTTCCTGGGCCTGACCGTCGGCGTGATCGTGCACGGGCTCTCGCAGGGCCAGCGCCAGGACGCCTACCGCAGCGACATCACCTACGGCACGAACAACGAGTTCGGCTTCGACTACCTGCGCGACAACCTGGTCTACGACGCCAGCGAAATGGTCCAGCGCGGCCACAACTTCGCGATCGTCGACGAGGTGGACTCGATCCTGATCGACGAGGCCCGCACGCCGCTGATCATCTCGGGCCCCACCGAAGACCGCTCCGACTTCTACCGGACCATCGACCTGCTCATCAAAGAGCTGATCAAGGACACCACCACCTTCGACTACGACGAGAAGCAGCGGCAGGTGATCCTGACCGAGGAAGGCTCGGAGAAGATCGAGGAGATGCTGGCCGAGGCGGGCCACCTGGGTGAGGACTCCGCCGGCCTGTACGACGCCGCCAACATCTCGGTCGTCCACCACGTGAACCAGGCCCTGCGCGCCAACGTGATGTACGTGCGGGACAAGGACTACATCGTCCGCGCGGGCGAGGTGATCCTCATCGACGAGTTCACCGGCCGCATGATGCATGGCCGCCGCCTGTCGGAAGGCCTGCACCAAGCGATCGAGGCCAAGGAAGGCGCCGTCGTCCAGCCCGAGAACCAGACCCTGGCCTCGGTGACGATCCAGAACTACTTCCGCCTCTA
>NZ_JANINU010000318.1 GCF_024508875.1 Phenylobacterium sp. | reverse complement strand
CGAGCACGCGCCCGAGCCCAAGGCCCGCGCCCAGGCGCTGGACCAGGCCGCGGAGGCCGCGCGCCTGCAGCCCGGCTTCGCCCCCGGCGTGGTGATGGCGGCCCGCCTGCTGGCCGACGACGGCAAGATGGGCCGCGCGGCCGCCCTGATCGAGAACGCCTGGCGCGCCGCGCCGCACCCGGCGCTGTGGCTGGCCTACCGCGACCTGAAGACGAACGAGACCCCGCGCGAGCGCGCGCAGCGGCTGGGCCAACTCGCCGCCGTGAACCCGACACACCGCGAGAGCCTGCTGCTCTATGTGGAGCAGGCCCTCGTCACCGGGGACGGCCCCGCGGCGCACGAGGCGTCGCGCGCCCTGGAGGGCCAGCCGGTCACCGCGCGGGTCGCCGGGATCATGGCGCGCGCCGCCTACGCCGCTGGCGCGGTCGACGAGGCGCGCATGTGGCTGGCGCGCGGCATGAACGCGCCGCCCGAGCCCGACTGGTCCGACCTCGACCCCGAGGGGCGGCCCTTCGCCTACCACGCCCGCGACTGGGCGCGCCTCGCTATCGCCTTCGCCGAGACCGGCGAACTGCTGCATCCGCGCCTGGAACGGCGGGAGCGGAGCCTTCGAGAACTGCCCGAGTTGCCTATCGCCTATGCCGACGCCGGTCCGATGCTGGCCGAGCCAACTCTGTATCCCGTTGACGAAGGCTACGAGGACCCCGAGCCGAAGGCGCCGCCGCCTCCGGCGCCCAAGCCGCCGCCAGCCCCTCGTTCCCGGCGCCGGGCGCCGCGATGACCCGCATTGTCTACGTGACGCCCTTCGCCCATTCGCGGTCGGGCGGCGCCAAGATGATCTTCCGCCACGTCGAGACGCTGTGCGACCTGGGCTTCGACGCGGTCGTCCGCCGACCGGCCGAGGCCGCGCCTTTGACCTGGTTCGACCACCGCGCGCCCGTCGAGGGCGGGTCGGCGCCGCTCGGAGCCGACGACATCCTGGTCCTGCCCGAGGATTCGACCGAGGCGTTGCTGCAGGCCGCGGCGCTGCCGAACCGCAAGGTGATCTTCTGCCAGAACCCCTATGCCCTCGCCGGCCATGGGCTGGCCGACCTGCCGGCCGAACTCAAGGTCCAGTACCGCACGTTCATGGCCTGCGGCGTCGGCGTGGCCGGGATGATCGCGCGGTTCTTCGACTACGACCTGATCTCGGTCACGCCCGGCTTCGCCGACGAGAGGACCTTCGGGCCGCGGCCGAAGGAACAGATCATCGCCTGCTCGCCGCGTCGCCGTCGGCTGGAGGAGAAGACCATCCGCTACATGTTCGAGCGGCTCTGCCCCAGCGCCGGCGCCTGGCGCTGGATCGCGATGGACACCGCCAGCGAGGCCGAGGTCGCCGACGTGATGGGCCGCGCCTCGGTGTTCCTCAGCCTGGCGAAGATGGAGGCCCTCGGCCTCACGGCCCTGGAGGCGCTGGCGAGCGAGTGCCTCGTCGCGGGCTTCACCGGCGTCGGCGGCCGAGAGTTCGCCAGCAGCGTCAATGGCCTCTGGGTCGAGGAGAACGATTGCGAGGCCGCGGCCCACGCCCTGGTCCGCGCCGTGGCCCTCGCCGAGCAGGGCGGGGGCGCAGCCGCCCTCATGCGCCACGCGGCCGCGCAGACCGCCACACAATGGTCCCACGCCGCCTTCGCCCAGGCCCTGGCGGCCTTCTGGCGAGACCGCATGGCCGTGACCGCGTGACGCTTTGCAAATCGGACGCTTTCACGTAAAAGCCCGCGTCCCCGGACAGGAGCCGCCTTAGCTCAGCCGGTA
>NZ_JANINU010000317.1 GCF_024508875.1 Phenylobacterium sp. | reverse complement strand
GCGCGCGGCGGCGGATGTAGGGCTCGCAGACCGCTTCCATCGGGATCGCCGACTGGACGCGGGTATAGACGCCCAGCTTCTCCAGCGAAGCCTGCAGCGCCAGGGCGTTCATCACCGTGGCCAGCATGCCCATGTAGTCGGCGCTGGCGCGCTCCATGCCGGCCTCGGCCAGGGCGGCGCCGCGGAAGATGTTGCCGCCGCCAACCACCACGCAGACCTGCACGCCGGCCTTGGCGACCTGGGCGATCTCCTCGCAGACGGCGCCGAGCGTCTTGGGATCAATGCCGAAACTGTCGCCCCCGACCCCCGCCTCGCCCGAAAGCTTCAGCAGGATGCGCTTGTAGTGGGGGGCGTCGGCCATGTGGGAATCCTGAGAAATCGACGGAACATACAGTAAGGGCGCGGCGCGTCGAACGCACCGCGCCCTCTTTTGGTCTCGACCGGACTGGTTAGGCCTGGCCGGTCATCGAGGCGACTTCGGCCGCGAAGTCACCCTCGGGGGCCTTCTCGACGCCTTCGCCGAGGGCGAAGCGCACGAAGCCCTTCAGAACGACCGGCGAGCCGGTTTCCTTGGCGGTCTCGGCGACCAGTTGCTCGATCGTCTGGTCCGGGTTCATGACGAAGGGTTGCGCCATGAGCACGACCTCTTCCTGCCACTTGCGGATCCGGCCCTCGACCATCTTCTCGGCGATTTCCTTCGGCTTGCCCGACTCGATCGCCATCTGGACCTGCACGTCCCGCTCCTTGGCGACAACGTCCGGATCCAGCTCTGCAGCCGTCAGGGCTAGCGGCGGGGTCGGCGTGCCGGCCACGTGCAGCGCGATGCGGCGGGCCACTTCGGCCAGGGCCGCCTGGTCGCCGGCGCCTTCCAGCGCCACGAGCACCGCGAGCTTGGCCACGTCGTCGCCCTGCTTGTTGTGCAGGTAGAGCGAAACCGCGCCTTGCGACACCGAGAGCCTGGCCGCGCGGCGCAGTTGCATGTTCTCGCCAATGGTCGCGATCAGGTTGGTGATCGCGTCCTGGACGACTTCGCCCTTCGAGGTCTTGGCGGCGCGGATGGCCTCCACGTCGCCGTCGGTCGCCAGGGCGACGTTCGCGAACTCGCGCGCGGCGCTCTGGAAGCCGTCGTTCTTGGCGACGAAGTCGGTCTCGGCGTTCAGCTCGACCAGCACGCCGGTCTTGCCGTCGGCGCTGATCTTGCCGGCCACCAGGCCTTCAGCGGCGGCGCGGTCAGCCTTCTTGGCCGCCTTGGCCAGGCCCTTGGTCCGCAGCCAGTCCATCGAGGCTTCGACGTCGCCGCCGTTCTCCGTCAGGGCCTTCTTGCAGTCCATCATGCCGGCGCCGGATTTTTCGCGCAGGTCCTTGACCAGCGCAGCGGTGATTTCCGCCATGGTCAGCTCCTTATGAGTCTCGTTGAATCACGACGGACCCCCATGTGAGGGCCCGCCGTCAGGGTTTTGTGACAGCTCAGCGTCCGAGGACGCTCAGCCGGCCTGTTCTTCGCTCGCCGCATCCGAAGCGGGAGCTTCGACGCCGGTCATCTCGGCTTCGAGGGCCGCGGCTTCCGGCGCGGTGACCTCGGGCTCGGCCGCGGCTTGCGGCGTCAGTTCGCGGGCCAGCGTCGGCTCGATCGGGGCTTCCGACGCGCCGAGATCGACGCCCGCGGCCGACTGGCCGGCGGCCAGGCCGTCGAGGACCGCGTCGGCCATCAGGTCGCAGTAGAGCTGGATGGCGCGGGCGGCGTCGTCGTTGCCCGGGATCGGATAGGTGATGCCGTCGGGGTTCGAGTTGGTGTCGAGGATGGCGATCACCGGGATGTTCAGCTTCCGGGCTTCCTGGATCGCGATCGCTTCCTTGTTGGTGTCGATCACGAACATCAGGTCGGGAATGCCGCCCATGTCCTTGATGCCGCCCAGCGACAGCTCCAGCTTGTCGCGCTCGCGGGTGAGCTGCAGCAGCTCCTTCTTGCCGCGGCCCTGGCCTTCGCCGCCGACCAGGCCGTCGACTTCGCGCAGGCGCGCGATCGAACCCGAGACGGTGCGCCAGTTGGTGAGCGTGCCGCCCAGCCAGCGGTGGTTCACGTAGTACTGGGCGCAGCGCTTGGCGGCCGTGGCGATCGGCTCCGAGGCCTGACGCTTGGTGCCGACGAACAGGATGCGGCCGCCGCCAGCGGCGACTTCGCGCACCTTCACCAGGGCCTGGTGCAGCAGCGGGATCGACTGCGACAGGTCGATGATGTGGATGTTGGAGCGCGAACCGAAGATGTACTTGTCCATCTTCGGGTTCCAGCGGTGCGTCTGGTGGCCGAAGTGGGCGCCGGCTTCCAAGAGCTGGCGCATGGAGAATTCGGGCAGAGCCATAGTCTGTGTCTCGTCTTTCTTCCGGTTGGACCGCCGCAGGCAAACCCTCCGAGGAGGACCGGAACGGACGAGGTCGGGATGTCTCCCCGGCCAAGCCGAACACCTGCGTGTGGATTGGAGGCGCGCATGTAGGGCGAAAGCGGCGGAAAATCAAGCCGTGGCGGCGACAGGGCGCGAGCGGCCGTCGCCGCATTGTGGCCGCGCTGGCGCACGATCCTGTGCGGCGCACGACCGGGAGGCGACAATGCTGGCGACACTCCTTGCGATCGCGATGGCGGCGGCGCCGACGGCCGGGGTCGCGTCGCCCGAGGGCCGCGCGCTGATCGAGGCGGTGCAGGCGTCCATCGACGACGTCCGGCGCAGGCATGCCGGACTTCCCCCACCGGAGAGCGACGCCGACAGGCTGGTCCGCATGGGCGAGCTGGATCAGGCGGCGCGAAAGGTCGTGACGTCGTTCGACTTTTCACGGATTCCCGAGGCGGAGCGCGAGACCGCCCTCGCCCTAGCGGTCGCGCCCATGAAGGCGGCCGACAAGGAGAACCAGCAGGCGCTGCTGGCGCTCGTGCCACCCGAAGGCTGGTTCGCGCGCAGCCGCTACGGCGAGCCGGCCGCGCGGGCGGCCTTCAACATCGTCCAGCATGCCGATACGGCGACCCAGCGGCGGTTCCTGCCCAAGCTCGAAGCCCTCGCCAAAACAGGCGAAGTCGACGGCCAGAACGTCGCCATGATGTTCGACCGGATCGCCATCGCCGAAGGGCGGCCCCAGCGTTACGGCACGCAATTCCGGTGCGACGGCGGCAAGTGGCGGCCGTACCCGCTGGAGGACGAGGCGAATGTCGAGGCCCTGCGACAGCAGGCGGGCGTCGGCTGGACCTATGCCGAGAACAAGGCGCGCATCCAAGCCTCCCCTACCTGCCCGCAGACACGGTCGCCCCCACCCCCGGGTATGAAGCTCGACTGAACGGACGTCCGCCGCCGCGGGCGGGCCGCCCGTTCGCGTTATCGCTTCTTCTTCGGCTCCGGCCCGAACACACTGGCAGGCTTGTAGGGCTGGTAGGGCTTGAACGCCTCCGGCTTCGGCGGCTCAGGCGCGCCATACATCGGGGCGGTCGTGGGTCCCCGATAGGCGGGCGCGGGCGTCGAACCCGGCAAGCCGTAGCTCTTCGGCTTGGCCATCCCCTGGGGACAGCCCGTCGCGAAGTTGCAGCGCGAGCCGGTCTCGGCCATCGCCGGCCCCGCCGCGGCGATCAACGCCGCCGCGATCACCACTCGAAGTTTCATCTTGCCCCTCCCAAACTCATTCCGATCCTGCATCGGCACACCTGACGCGGCGCGGAGCAAGACCGCGGCCACCCCCTCATCGACGCGCCGGCGCCGGCTCCAGCCGCGCGCCGTTGCGGACGGCCTCGCACAGGGCGTCGACGATGTCGCCTGAGAAGCTGTCGCGGGGCGTCCACGTCGGCGCGGCCGGCGCCCGCTCTCCCAGCGGTTCGCGCTGGTCGTTGCGGGCATAGAGCTTCAGCCAGACGATCGCGTAGCGCTGGCGCGCGCAGTCCACCCGCCAGCGGCCGGAGGTCGAGCGCAGGATGCGGCCGTCCAGCTCGATCGGCTCGAAAAACTCCTGGCGGATGTCGCCCTCGACCATCCCGTCGGCCTGAAGGGCCGCGCCGGCCGGGCTGGCCAGCGTCATGCCCTGCGGGTTGAACCCCAGCAGCGGCCAGTCGTCGACGCCGCGCAGGTGCGCCTGCGCCCAGGCGACGACCTGCGGCAGGGTTGCAGGCGGCGGCGCGGCGGCGGCGGCGGCGCCCCCGATGCAGGCCAGCGCCAGCCCGGCCGCCGCGAGCCTGGCGCTCACAGGTCCTCGACGAAGACGACGCCGGGTGCGGTCTTGAGCGCCCCGCGGACAGCGCCGTCCAGGGTGAAACGGCCTGGGAGCTTCAGCTCCACCTCTCGGCCGCCGTCCAGGCCCGCGACAAGGACGATCTCGCCGCCGCGGGCGTTCGACACCGCTTCCAGCCGCCGCTTCAGGGCCTCGATCTCGGCGCTGCGGGGCGCAACGTGGACACGCAGACCCGCCACCACGTTCTCGACGGCCTTCTCCACCGGCTCGACGCTCTCGCCGAAGAAGCGCACCTCGCCCTCGCTGGCCTTGCACCGCACGCGCAGCGACACCGCCTTGCCGGGTTCTAGCTGGTCGCGGCACTTCCTCAGCGATTCCGGCGGGAACAGCACCTCGTACTCGCCGGTGGGGTCCGAGAAGGTGACGAAGGCGAACTTCTCGCCGGATCGCGACGGACGCTCCTGCTTGCGCCGGATCACGCCCGCCATGCGCAGCGCCTCGGCCCCGGCGACCGCCTTGGCGATCGCGTCGGTCAGCAGGTCGGTGCGCTTGCGGCGCAGCGCCTCGACCATGTCGTCCAGGGGATGGCCCGACAGGTAGAAGCCGACGGCCGACAGCTCCTCGTCCAGACGCTCGGTGGGCGTCCAGGGGTCGGTGCGCGGCATCTTCCGCTTCTGGGCCTCGACCAGGTCGCTGTTGGAATCGCCGAACAGGCCGCCCTGGTCCGACTCCCGCTGGGCGGCGACGCTCTGCCCCAGCCCCAGCAGCAGCTCGGCCGCCTCGACGAGCTGCGCGCGGTTGGCGTGGATGTTGTCGAACGCCCCGGCCCGCGCCAGGGTCTCGAAGGTGCGCTTGTTGACCTGTCGGGGGTCAACCCGCTCGACGAAATCGAAGATGTCGCGGAAGGGGCCGCCTTCGCGGCGCACCTGCACCACATGCTCCATCGCCTGCATGCCGACGTTGCGGATGGCGCCCAGCGCATAAAGCACCTCGCCGTTCTCCACGTCGAAATCGGCCACGGAGCGGTTCACGCAGGGCGGCTGGATCTTCACGCCGAACCGCTTGGCGTCCTGGTAGAAGACAGCCAGCTTGTCGGTGTTGGCGATGTCGAGGCTCATCGACGCGGCGAAGAACTCGACCGGGTGGTTCGCCTTCAACCAGCCCGTCTGGTAGCTCACGAAGGCGTAGGCGGCGGCGTGGCTCTTGTTGAAGCCGTAGCCCGCGAACTTGTCCACGAGGTCGAAGATGGAGCCCGCCTGGGCGCCAGGCACGCCCTTGGCCTCGGCGCCCGAGACGAAGCGCGCCCGCTGCAGCTCCATCTCCTCCTTCTTCTTCTTGCCCATGGCGCGGCGCAGCAGGTCGGCCTCGCCCAGGCTGTAGCCAGCCAGGATTTGGGCGATCTGCATCACCTGCTCCTGGTAGACAATGATGCCGTAGGTCTCCTTCAGCACCCCCTCCAGCATGGGGTGCAGGTAGTCGATTTCCTTCCGGCCGAACTTGCAGTCGACGAAGGTCGGGATGTTGTCCATCGGGCCTGGGCGATACAGGGCGCCGATGGCGGTCACGTCCTCGATGGAGTTGGGACGAAGCTGGCGCAGGGCGTCGCGCATCCCCTGCCCTTCGAACTGGAAGACGCCGATCGTCTGGGCGTTGCTCATCAGCTCGTAGGTCGGCTCATCGTCGAGCGGCAGCTTGGCCATCTCGACCACTTCGCCGCGTTTCTCGAGGTACTTCACCGCCCGGTCGATGACGGTCAGGGTCTTCAGGCCGAGGAAGTCGAACTTCACCAGGCCGGCGCTCTCCACCCACTTCATGTTGAACTGGGTGGCCGGCAGTTCCGAGCGGGGGTCGCGGTAGAGCGGGGTCAGCTTGGTGAGAGGACGGTCGCCGATCACGACGCCCGCGGCGTGGGTCGAGGCGTTCCGGTAGAGGCCCTCCAGCTCCAGGGCGATGTCGAGCAGGCGCGCCACGGCCTCGTCGCGCCGCTGCTCTTCCTTCAGGCGCGGCTCCATCTCGATGGCCTGGGCCAGCGTCACGGGATTGGCGGGGTTGGCCGGCACCATCTTCGCCAACCGGTCGACGTGGCCCAGCGGGAGCTGCAGAACGCGGCCCACGTCGCGCAGCACGGCCCGCGCCTGCAGGGTGCCGAAGGTGATGATCTGGGCGACCTTGTCCTTGCCGTAGCGCTGCTGGACGTAGGCGATCACCTCTTCCCGCCGCTCCTGGCAGAAGTCGATGTCGAAGTCGGGCATCGACACGCGCTCGGGGTTCAGGAAGCGCTCGAACAGCAGGCCGTACTGAAGGGGATCCAGGTCGGTGATGGTCAGTGAATAGGCCACGAGCGAGCCGGCGCCCGACCCCCGTCCCGGCCCCACGGGAATGCCGCGCGCCTTCGCCCACTTGATGAAGTCGGACACGATCAGGAAATAGCCGGGGAACCCCATCTGGGTGATCACGTCGATCTCCCGATTGAGGCGCGCCTCGTACTCTTCGACAGGGCGGGCGTTGGCGCGGCCAGCGGCCATTCGCGCCTTGAGGCCGTCGCGGGCCTGCTGCGCCAGTTCCTCGGCCTCGGAACGGTCGCCCACCGTGAAGCGCGGCAGCAGCGGATCGCGCTTGTTCACCATGAAGGCGCAGCGGCGGGCGATGTCGAGGGTGTTGTCGCACGCCTCGGGCAGGTCGGCGAAAAGCGCCCGCATGTCGGCGGCGGACTTGAAATAGTGCTCGGCCGTGATCCGGCGCCGCTCGTCCTGACCCACGAAGCTGCCGTCGGCGATGCACAGCAGCACGTCGTGCGCGGCGTAGGTCTTGGAGGCCTTGAAGTAGACGTCGTTCGTGGCGACCAGCGGCACGTCCTCGTCGTAGGCGAAGGCGACCAACTCGCCCTCCGCCGCCGCCTCGGCCGGCGTCCCGTGACGCTGCAGTTCGACGTAAAAGCGGTCGCCGAAAACTCGCTTCATCTCCGCGAGCGCGGCACGCCCCTCCTTCACCTTGCCCGCGGCGAACAGATGGTCGACCGGCCCGTCGGGACCACCCGACAGCAGGATCAGGCCTTCGGAGAACTGCCTGACCTTCTCCCACGGCACGTGGGGCTCGTCGCTGGCGTCGATCTCCAGGTAGGCGAACGAGGAGAGGTCGCAGAGGTTCAGGTAGCCCTGCTCGTTCTGGGCGAGCAGCATGATCGTAGGGGTCTTGGCCCAGCGCTCGGGCAACGCCTCGCCGATGCCGCTGACCGGCAGGGCGCAACCGATGATCGGCTGCACGCCCTCGCCCTTGGTGGCCACTGAGAACTCCAGCGCCCCGAACAGGTTGGCGCGGTCAGCGATGGCGACGGCGGGCATGTGGTCGGCCTTAGCCAAGCCGCCGATCTTGTCCGCTTTGATGGCGCCTTCCAGCAGCGAATAGGCCGAGCGGACCCGGAGGTGGACGAAACCTTCGCCGCCGTCCTGCACCTGAGCCGCCTCCCCCATTCGCATGGCGATCAGCCCATCAGGCCGGCCACCGAGCACACCATCCACACAAAGCTCGCCACCGACGCAAACGCCAGCGATTCCCGGGCCAGACGAACCATCTTCCGCATCCTCCTGTGGGGGCCCTGTGGATACTCGGCGGGAGCACCTGTGGACCGTTCCGTTTTCGTTCTTATTCCTCTTTTGTTCTCACCGTCAAGCGGCTAAGTTCCGGTCTTCCACACAGGAGGCGGACATGGATCAGCGCGCGTCCCTCATTACCCTCGGCGTGGGCGACGTGGCCCGCGCGCGGCGCTTCTACGAGGACGGCCTGGGCTGGCGGCCGCTGACCGCGATGGACGAGATCGCCTTCTACCAACTGCCCGGCCTGGGCCTGGCGCTGTTCGAGCGCGGGGCGCTGGAGGCCGACGCCGGCCGGCCGGTCGACGGCGCGTTCAGCGGCTTCGCCATCGCCATCAACGAACGCTCGAAAGCCGACGTGGACGCCACGATCGCGCAGGCCGTCAGCGCCGGCGCCCGCGTCACCAAGCCGGCCGAGGAAACCCCGTGGGGCGGCTATTCCGGCTATTTCGCAGACCCGGACGGCCATGCCTGGGAGGTGGCCTGGAACCCGCATTGCACGATCCACCCCGACGGTTCGACCACGTTCTGAGCGCGGCTGTAAGATCTTCGGGGTTGCGACGACTATCCCTCCGAAAGGACATCTTCGGACGTGGATCGCAACACCGAACAGGATGAGCGCTACCGCCAAGCGGCCGAGGCCTTCGGCCCGGCCCTGGAGCGGCTCGCCCGCGGCTACGAGCGGGACCCGCACCTGCGTCGGGACCTCGTCCAGGATATCCACGTCGCGCTCTGGCGCAGCTTCGCGGCCTTCGACGGGCTCTGCTCGGTGCGCACCTGGGTCTATCGCGTGGCCCACAACACCGCGACCAGCCACGTTCTGCGGCGCCGGCGCGCTACCGCAGGCCTCGTCGGCCTGGACCAGATCCCCGACCCGCCGAGCGGCGACGACCCGGAGGCCTCCGCCAGCGTCCGTCAGGCGCTGGAGCGCCTGCTGGCGCTGATCCACGACCTGACGCCCACCGACCGGCAGGTCGCCCTGCTCTACCTCGAAGATCTCGACGCGGCGGCCATCGGGGAGGTCACGGGCTTCTCTGCCGGCGCGGTCGCCGTCCGCATCCACCGGCTCAAGGCCATCCTGGCCGCCCGCTTCCACGACCGGAGGCCGTCATGACCGGCCAGCCCGACGATCCCAAGACGCCCGACATCGCCGCCCTCTGGCGCGACCAGCCCACGGAGACACCGCCCATGACCCTGGAGCAGATCCACGCGCGCGGCTTCCAGGATCGCGTCCGCCGGCGCAACACGGTCGAATACGTGGCCTGCGGGATCGTCGTGGCGACATTCTCCTATTACGTCCTTTGGTTGCCCGATCCCGTCCTGAAGCTCGCGAGCAGCTTCGTCGCGCTCGGAGCCGTGTTCGTGGCGTGGCAACTGCACCGGCGGGCGTCGGCGCGGACCGCGCCAACCCTCCACGCCCTGGATTTCCACCGCGCCGAGCTGGTTCGCCAGCATGAGGCGCTGGGCAAGGCGTGGGCCTGGTATCTCGCGCCCTTCGTGCCTGGACTTGGCCTCTTCGTCGCCCGCCTGCTGGCGAACCCGGCGCCCCCCGGAGCGCGGGCCCTGCTCCTCGGATCGACCCTGCTCTATGGCGTCGTCTGGTTCTGGAACAACCGCCGCGCCCGTCGCCGCCTGGCCACCCAGATCGCCGAGATCGACGCCCTTCGCCGGGATTAGGCGAGGGCCGCCTTCATCGCGGCGAAGAAGCCGGCGCGGTTCGCGGACTTGATGACCCTGGCGTTGGCCTGGCGGCGCGGCAACTCGGGATCGGCCAGTTCCGCGTCGGGCAGGATAGGGTGCGAGACGCTGAGATAGCCGCGGGTAAGTTCGCCCTTGGTCTCCACGTCCACGGCGCAGCGGTCGCTGTCCAGGATCAGCGCCTCGTCCAGCGCCAGGGCGCAGGTGAGCGCGTCGGGATGCAGGCTGCCGCCCAGGCCCTGGGTCTTGCGCGCGAAGGCGAGCGAGGTGCGGTTCACGGTAGTGAAGAAGCGCGACCGCGGCGTATCGAGCGCCTCCAGCTCGGCAAGCTGTTCCAGCGTGAACAGGCCGTCGCGCAGGGTCTCGGTCCAGGTGACGAGCGTGACGTCGAAGCCTGCGCCCAGCACGATCTTCGCCGCCTCCGGATCGACGTAGAAGTTGTACTCGGCCGCGGGCGTCACGTTCCCCACGCCGTTGTCCGTGCCGCCCATGATCCACAGATGGCGGCACGCACCGGCGATCCGCGGCTCCATCATCACCGCGAGGGCGAGGTTGGTCAGCGGCGCCTGGGTGAGAAGCGTGATCTCTCCGGGGGCGCCCATGATCCGCCGCACGATCTGGTCGGCCGCCTCGCCGGGCGCCGGGCGCTGGGCGGCCCGGGGGAACCCGGCGTCGCTCATCCCGTCTGCGCCGAAGACGTAGGTGGCGGCCAGGGGCGTTCGGCTCAACGGACGCTCGGCGCCGAGATAGACCGGAACCTCGCCGGCGCGGCCGCAGACTTCGAGGGTCGCCAGCGCATTCTCCGCATGCTGGGCGAAGCCGACGTTGCCGTGCGCGATGGTGATGGCCTCGACCGAAACGCCGGCCCGCGTCAGGGCGATCATTAGCGAGAAGACGTCGTCGCCCGCCGTGTCGGTGTCGATGATGAGCCGCATGCCCCCGGGGTATCGGGGATCACGGCGCGGGGGAAGAGCGCCGAGGCCTAGCGTGCCTGTTCCTCGAGGTGGCCGTCCTTCAGGGCGAACACCCGGTCCATGTGGCTGGCGAGCTCCAGGTTATGGGTCGCCACGACGGCCGCCACCCCCTGGCTGCGGGCGAGGGCGTAGAGGCTGTCGAACACCGCCCCCGAGGTCGTGGGATCCAGGTTGCCGGTGGGTTCGTCGGCCAGCAGCAGGCGGGGCGAATTCGCGAGAGCCCGGGCGATGGCCACGCGCTGCTGCTCGCCGCCCGAGAGCTGGGCGGGCTGGTGATGCGTGCGGTCCTTCAGGCCGAGGTCGGCCAGCAGGCGGCCCGCGCGTTCGCTCGCCGTGCGGCGCTCCATGCCGGCGATCATCATCGGCAGGGCCACGTTATCGAGGGCCGAGAATTCGGGCAGCAGATGATGGAACTGGTAGACGAAGCCGATCGTCGCCAGGCGAACCCGCGTCCGCTCGCGCTCTGGCAGGTTCGAGCAATCGACGCCCAGGATCGAGATGCGGCCGGCGTTGGGGTGCTCGAGCAGGCCGGCGGCGTGCAGCAGGCTGGACTTGCCCGAGCCGGAAGGGCCGATCAGGCCTACGATCTCGCCCGGCTGGACGTCGAGGTCGACGCCGCGAAGGACGGTGAGCGAGCCGGCCTCGGTCACGTAGGTGCGCTCAAGACCGCGGATCGAGAGGACAGGCTCACTCATAGCGGA
This sequence comes from Phenylobacterium sp., assembly GCF_024508875.1. GTDB lineage: Bacteria > Pseudomonadota > Alphaproteobacteria > Caulobacterales > Caulobacteraceae > Phenylobacterium. The sequence continues at coordinate 8,760 of NZ_JANINU010000317.1, read as the reverse complement.
GCGCCTCCACCGGATCGAGGCGCGAGGCGCGCCACGACGGCGGCAGGGTGGCCAGGAAGCTCATCCCCAGCGACCAGGAGACGATCAGCGCCACCTCGGCCCAGTCCACTTTCGCCGGGATGCGGGAGAGGTAGTAGACGTCGGACGAAAACACCGCCTGGCCGGTGACGTACTCCACGAAGCTCTGGATCTCGCCGATGTAGATGCAGAACAGCGTGCCGATCAGCAGGCCGGCTAGCGTGCCCAGGGCGCCCACGCCCGCGCCGGCCATGAAGAAGATGCGCAGGATCGAGCCCTGCCCCGCCCCCATGGTTCGTAGGATGGCGATGTCGCGGCCCTTGTTCTTCACCAGCATCACCAGGCCCGAGATGATGTTCATGGCCGCGATGGCGACCAGCAGCATCAGGATCAGGCGCATGACGTTGCGCTCGACCTTCAGCGCGCCCCAGAACGAGCTGTCGCGCTGGGTCCAGTCGTTGACCACGGCGCCCGGCCCCGCCGCCTTGTTAATGGCCGCCTTCATCTGCGCGGCATGATCGGGGTCGGTGACCCGCACCTCGATGGCGTCGGCCGTGTCCTCGCGCCCGAAGAATAGCTGGGCCTGGGCCAGCGGCATGTAGATGTAGGCCTGGTCGTACTGGCTCATGCCGACGCTGAACGTGGCGCCCACCGTATAGGGCTTCTGCAGCGGCGTGCCGCCGAACGCCGTGGCCCCGCCCGAGGGCGAGATCAGGGTGATGGTGTCTCCGGGGCGCACGCCCAACTGCTGGGCCAACCGCTCGCCCAGCACGACGACGTCGCCGCCGAACTCGCCGTCGCCGAAGCCCTTCAGCGTGCCCTGGGTGATGTTGCCCGCGACCAGCCTCGTCTCGCCCAGGTCCTTCGGCCCGATCCCGCGCACGAGCGCGCCGGTGATCTGGCTGGGCCCGATGGCGATGGCCTGGGCCTCGATGATCGGCGCGGCCTGGGTCACGCCCGGCACCTTGAGGATCGCCGCCGCGGCGCGGTCGCGCTCGGCCCCGTCCAGCACGCCACCGGTGACGAAGACGTGGCCCTGGAAGCCCAGGATGCGGCCCAGGAGCTCGGACCGGAAGCCGTTCATCACCGACATGACGATGATCAGCGTCGCCACCGCCAGCATGATGCCGATGAACGAGATGATGGAAATCAGCGCCACGCCGCCCTGCTGTCGCTTGGCGCGCAGGTAGCGCCCCGCGAGCATCCGCTCCCAGAGGCCGAACGGCGGCGCGCGGCCACCGGTGACGGCTGCGCGTTCGCTCACCCGATGATGGCCTTGAGCGCCGCTTCCAGCGACACGGTCTGGCGCTCGCCCGTGGCCCGGCGCTTCAGCTCGACGACCCCGTCGGCCACGCCCTTCGGCCCGACGATGAGCTGCCAGGGGATGCCCACCAAGTCGGTGGCGGCGAACTTGGCGCCCGGCCGGTCGTCGCGGTCGTCGTACAGCGGGTCGAGCCCGGCGTCGGACAGCGCCTTGTAGGCCTTCTCGCAGACCTCGTCGCAGGCGGCGTCGCCGACGCGGAGGTTGAGGACCGCAGCGCCGAACGGGGCCACGCTGTCGGGCCAGATGATGCCGCTGTCGTCGTGGCTCGCCTCGATGATGCCGCCCACCAGGCGCGAGACGCCAACGCCATACGAGCCCATCTGCACCGGGACGTCCTTGCCGTCCGGGCCGGTGACGTTGGCCTTCATGGGAGCCGAGTACTTGGTCCCGAAGTAGAAGATGTGGCCCACCTCGATGCCGCGCGCGGTCATCCGCTTGTCCTCGGGCAGCGCCTCGTATTTCGCGGCGTCGTGCATCTCGTCCGAGGCGGCGTAGAGCGCGGTGCGCTGGTCGACCAGCGGCTGGAGGTCGCCCTCCCAGTCGATGTCGGGGCCGGGTGCGCCCATCTCGACCAGGTCGCGGTGGGCGAAGACCTCGCTCTCGCCGGTCTCGGCCAGGATGATGAACTCGTGGGAGAGGTCGCCGCCGATCGGGCCGGTGTCGGCCCGCACGGGGATCGCCTTCAGCCCAAGCCGCGCATAGACGTTGAGATAGGCCAGGAACATCCGGTTATAGGCCCGGCGGGCCGCCGCCTCGTCGATGTCGAACGAATAGGCGTCCTTCATCAGGAACTCTCGGCCGCGCATCACGCCGAAGCGGGGGCGCCGCTCGTCGCGGAACTTCCATTGGATGTTGTAAAGATTCTTCGGCAAGTCCTTGTAGGACTTTATGTAACTCCGAAAAATGTCAGTCACGACCTCCTCGGCCGTGGGCCCGTACAGCAGGTCCCGGTCGTGGCGATCCTTGATGCGCAGCATCTCCTCGCCGTAGGCCTCGTAGCGGCCGCTCTCACGCCAGAGGTCGGCGAGCTGCAGGGTCGGCATGAGGATCTCGACGGCGCCGGCGCGGTTCATCTCCTCGCGCACGACCTGCTCGATCTTCTTAAGCACCTTCAGGCCCAGCGGCAGCCAGGCGTAGATGCCGGCCGCCTCCTGGCGGATCAGGCCGGCGCGCAGCATGAGCTGGTGCGAGACGATCTGCGCGTCGGCGGGCGCCTCGCGAAGCGTGGGCATGAAGTATCGCGAAAGGCGCATGGAATCTTCGGCTCTCTGGTCAGCAGGAGGCGACCTGATAGCCTTGCCGCTGGAACCTTGGCAACGATATGGCGACCGCCCGGGTTCCGCAGCCGAAGCCGGAAGCCGGCGCTAGTAGTGCGCCGGGAGGGCGGGGAGCTTGATGAGGCCCAGCTTCAGGACTGCCCAGAGGATGGCGAAAAGAACCGCCGACACCCAGGTGGTGGTCAGGAACTTCTTCTTGAGCTTGGGGTCGACCGGCGCACCGGGATCTCCGCCATCGCCCTTGTCGATGCCGGCTTCGGCGTGGCTCTGAACGCCCAGCGGGAGGACGGCGAACAGAACCGTCCACCAGATGGTCAGGTAGATCGCGACCGAGGTGAACGGACCCATCAGTGGGCTCCCTTCGGTGTTTCCATGAGTTCGACCAACACGCCGCCCATGTTCTTCGGGTGGACGAAGATGACCGGCGTGCCATGGGCGCCGATCCGGGGCTTGCCGCCGTTCAGCACGGTGGCGCCCTTGGCCGCCATGTCGTCACGCGCGGCCTCGATGTTCTCGACCTCGAAGCAGATGTGATGCTGGCCGCCGGCCGGGTTCTTCTCCAGGAAGCCCTTCAGCGGCGAGGCGTCGCCATGCGGCTCGATCAGCTCGATCTGGCTGTTGGGAAGGTCGACGAAGCACACCCACACGCCCTGCTCGGGCATGGCGAACTTTTCGCCGATCTTCGTCGCGCCGAGGACGTCGCGATACAGCTTCACCGACTCTTCGATGGAGGGCGTGGCGACGCCCACATGGTTCAGTTTCCCGATCATGGCGGCGGTATACGCCGCTCCGCCGCCCGGCGCGAGATCACGTTGGGGAAGAAGCCTGCGGCCTTAGAACACGGCCCCGGACGTCATCAGGCTGGAGATGCGCTCGGCGCTCACGCCGTATTCGGCAAGGACCTCGGCCGAGTGCTGGGCCAGGTCGGGAGTCGGGCCGGCGAAACCCGTGGGCGTGCGGGAGAAGCTGGCGAGGCTCGTGGCCGTGATCATCGGCCCGAGGCGGGGGTGGTTCCACTCCTCCACGAAACGGTTGAGCGACAAGTAGCGGTCCTCCAGCGCCTCCGCCCCGCGGATCACCGGCGCCGCGGCCACACCGGCGGCCCGCAGCGCGGACAGCGTATCCGAGCGCGTTCGGCCCGCGAGCGCAGCCTCGATACGCCCGGCCAGCCCTCCGTCCCGCGGTTCACCGAGCGGGTCGCCCCCCAGATCGACGCCCAGCGCGCGTCCGAGGGATTCGGCCTCGACCGCCGTCTCCGCCACCAGGCCGATCCAGCCGTCGGCGCAGGCATAGTAGCGATGGAGGGCCGAGACGCCGAGGCAGTCGACGCCGCCTAGGTCGTTCGGCGGCCGGCCCGCATAGTCGACGAGCTCGCCGAGTTGGAACAGCAGGCTCTGGGCCATGAGGCTGGTGAGGAGCTCCTGCCCCTCGCCGGTCGCCTCGCGGGCGTTCAGGGCGGCGATCACGCCGCCGGCCACCGTAGCCGCCGTCGCGATGTCGTTGACCGCAATGGTGTGGAGGATGGGATCCCCTTCCCCGCCCTGGGCGGCCATCATCCCGCCCTCGGCCTGCAGCAGCGGATCGAACCCCGGCAGGGCCGCCCGCGGGCCGGTCTCGCCATAGGCGTTGATCGAGCAGGAGACGATCCGCGGGTTCACGGCCCTCAGCGCCGGATAGTCGATGCCGAGGCGGCCCCGGACGCCCAGCCGGTAGTTGTCGATGACGACGTCGGCCTGGCGGACCAGATCCAGGAAGAGCTCGCGCGCCTCGGGCTTCTTCAGGTCCAGGCCCAGCCCGCGAGTTCCGCGATTGTAGGCCAGGAACTGCGATCCGTCGGAGCGGAAGGGATCGCCCTCGCGCGGCTCGATCTTGATCACGTCGGCGCCGAACTGGGTCAGGATCGTGCCGGCGTAAGCGCCCGCGATGACCGTTCCGAGGTTCAGCACCTTCACGCCCGCGAGCGGTCCGCCGCCGGACGGCGCACCGGTCGTCGGCGCCCTCGGAGGCCAATCGGGCGCCGCGGCGATCGCCTGAGGTAGTCCACGAACGGCCGCCGGCGTGGCGGCGAACTTCACCGACGGGCCCGGCATCGCCACATCGCCGCGCAGCGGATCGTGCATCACCTTCCGCAGGCCGCCCTCCGCCACGGCCGCCCCGGCGAACCAGGCCTCGCGCCGGCCGATCGGCGCGCAGGGGACATCGTTGGCCCGCAACGCTTCCAGCCACTCGTCGCGGGTGCGGGTGAGGAACATGCCCTCCAGCAGGTCGCGGGCGGCTTCCATGTCAGCTTCCAGCGCCTCGAAGGCGTCGTCCAGGCCCAGGACCTCGAACGCCTTGCGATAGAAGTTGGTGAAGAGCGTGCCGAGGAAGAACCACTCCCCGTCCGAGCCCTGGTAGAGCCGATAGCGCGGATTGGCGCCCGGCGGCGTGCCGCGGGGCAAAGGCGGCTCGCCGAGGACGCGGGCTGGCGGAGCGGCTTCCGCCGAGCCGTGCAGGCCGCTGACCACCAGGGCCTGTCCCCGCCCACTCCCCCGACGCTCGAACAGCGCCGCGCCGATGGCTCCCGCGCCCAGGACGGCCTGGGAATAGAACGTGATCGGAATGACGAGGTGGATGGGCTGGTCGCTCCAGGCGCCTTGCCGGAACGCGACGCCGGTGAGGCCGGCAAGGAGACTGTGGTGGGCCGGCAGCTCGCTCCACTCGCCGGCGGTTCCATAGGGCGGCATCCAGGCGTGGATTAGTCCGGGATGCGCCGCCGTCAGCGTCGGGCCGTCGAGGGCCAGCGCCCCAAGGCGCGAAGGCGCTTGGTCGAACAGCGCCACATCCGCGCCGGCGATCAGCGCCTTGGCCGCAGCCAGGGCTTCCGGCGCTTCGAGGTCGAGGGTGACGACCTGCTTGTTGCGGTTCCAGGCGAGGTAGCCGGGATGATCCTTCAGCCGGTCGCCGCCCGGCGGCTCAATCTTGACGACCTCGGCCTCGAGGTCGCCCAGCAGCATGGCCGCCATCGGCCCCGCGATGCCCTGTGTGAAGTCGGCGATCCTCACGCCCCGGTACGCGGACATAGGCGCTCTCCCCTGCGCTGGCCGCACGCTTCCCGCATCTGGCCAAGCGCCATCAAACCCGCCCTTCGAACGGGCGGCAACATCCGGCATTCCCCTCCGGCGCGAATTCCGCGCCTTCGTCTCGCGGTCGACGCGGTTCGTCGCGAACCCAGCGCGCGTCAGCCAAGCCGGTTGCTAGCCCAGCCATCCCAAAGTGCAGAAGGGATGCGTCATGTATCGAACCACCCGTTTCGCGGCCGCCGCCAGCCTCGCTCTCTCGCTCGCCGCCAGCGCAGCCTCAGCCGCCACGACCGTGGTGCTCGACTTCGACGATCTCGTCGGGACCGGGCTCGTCCCGTCGGATTACCAGGGCGTCAATTTCGGCGACGACTTCAGCTACTACGACGATCCCCTGCTGCCGGAATATCCTTCCAGGTCGGGCCTCACGACGCTCTACAGCAACTACGACAAGTACAAGCCGGGCTCCGGCAGCACCGGAGTCATCCGATTTGACGACGCCGTGCGGTTCGACGGCGCCTGGTTCGCCGGCCACTACGACGTCGTCTTCGATCTCTACCTCGACGGCCAACAGGTCCACGTCTCGGACCGCCTCGATCTGGACAGCACGATGCGTTACCTCGCCTCCGGCTATGCCGGCCTGGTGGACGAGGTGCGCCTCTACGGCAACAGCGGCAACTGGGTGATGGACGACCTCACCTACACGACCGGCGTCACCGCCGCCGTGCCCGAACCCGCCACCTGGGCGATGATGATGCTGGGCTTCGGCGCGGCGGGCGCGGCGCTGCGTTCGCGCCGCCGCATAGTCCTGGCCTAGATCCGCAGGACGGTGGTCTCCACGACCGGCCTGCGTCCCCAGATGCGCTGGCTGGCCTTCTTCACGGCGCGGGAGATGGCGGTCTCGATGCTGTCGTCGAGCTCCTTCTCCTCGCCCTTGAGACGCTTGATCGCGGCTTCCGCCTCGTCGGCCAGTTCGTCGAGCACCTCATCGAGGTGATCGTCGTCCTCGGTGGGCAGGCCCAGGGCGCGCACCTGAGGCCCCGAGGCAATCTTGCCGCGGCCGTCGAGCACGACGGACACCGCTAGCATGCCGTTGAACGCCGCGTGCCGCCGCTCGCGCAGGGCCTCGCCGTTCTCAGGCGTCAGGACGCCGGCGTCCACGAACAGGCGGCCCGAGGGCACCTCGTCGATGATCTCGGCGCGGCCGGGGGCCAGGCGGACCATGTCGCCATTGCGGGGCGTCACCTGCTGCGGCACCTGCAGGTCACGAGCAAAGGCGGCGTGTTCCATCAGATGGCGCCGCTCGCCGTGGGTCGGCACCGCGATGGTGGGCCGCGCCCAGGCGTACATCTCGGCCAGCTCGTCACGACACGGGTGGCCGCTGACGTGGATGCCGGGATGGTCGCGCTCGGTGTAGAGCCGCACCCCGCCCTCGGTCAGCTTGTTCTGCAGGTTGCGGATCGGGATCTCGTTGCCAGGGATCACTCGGCTGGAGAACACGACGGCGTCGCCCGAGCCCAACTTCACGTGCGGATGGGTGCCGTCGGCGATTCTGGCGAGCGCGGCACGCGGCTCGCCCTGGCTGCCCGTGCAGAGGTAGAGCACCTTGCTTTCGGGCAGGTGCTTGGCCTCGGTGTCGTCCAGGAACGGCTGGATGTCCTGCATCAGACCCACAGACTTCGCGGCCGCCGCCATGCGGTGCATCGAGCGGCCCGCCAGGCAGACGCGTCGGCCGGCGGCCTCGGCCGCGCGGATCACGCTGTCCATCCGCGCCACGTTCGAGGCGAAGCAGGCCACGGCGACCTTTCCCTTGAGCCCCGCGATCAGGTTGGTCATGGCGATCCGAACGTCGGCCTCGGAACCGGCATGGCCATCGACGAACACGTTGGTGCTGTCGCACACCATGGCGAGCACGCCCTCGTCGCCTAGCTTGCGGATGGCGGCGGCGTCGGTGACGTCGCCCAGCAGCGGGTCGGGATCGATCTTCCAGTCGCCCGTATGCAGGATCGTGCCGAGCGGCGTCTTGATCGCCAGGCCGTTCGGTTCGGGGATCGAGTGGGTCAGCGTGATCAGGTCGAGCTGGAACGGGCCCAGCTCGATGGAGCCGCCCAGCGGCACCTCGGTGATCGCCACCTCGTCCAGCAGATCGGCCTCGCGCAGCTTTTCGCGCAGGATGAAGGCGGTGAACGGGGTCGCGTAGACCGGCGCCTTCAGCCGCGGCCACAGCCAGGCCACCGCGCCGATGTGGTCCTCGTGGGCATGCGTCAGCACGATCCCCAGGATCCGGTGCGCGTATTCCTCGATGTACTCGGGATCGGGCAGGATCACCTCGACGCCCGGCGTCGTCTGGTCGCCGAACGTCACGCCCAGGTCGACCACGATCCACTTGCGGTCGTGCGCCGGCCCGAAGCCGTACAGGTTGAAGTTCATCCCGATCTCGTTCGACCCGCCCAGCGGCAGGAAGACGAGCTCGTCGTCCTTTTGTGTCTTAGCCATTCAAGCCTTGGCCGCGTTGCGGCGGTAAATCTCGAGCATCCCGCGGATCGTGAGATCCGGGTCGAAGTGATCGATGGAGTCCGTGGCTCCGTGGAAGAGCGAGGCGACGCCGCCGGTGCCGATCACGGTCATGGGCTTGCCCCACTCGGCCTTGATCCGCGCCACGAGGCCCTCGATCAGGGCGATATAGCCCCAGAAGACGCCCGACTGCATGGCCGCCACCGTATCCTTCCCGATCGCGGTGTTCCCGCGCGGGCGCTGGATCGCCACGCGCGGCAGCTTCGCCGCCGCCTGGTGCAACGCCTCCATCGAGAGGTTGATCCCCGGCGCGATGGCGCAGCCTTCCATCCCGCCGTCCGCGGCGATCACGTCGAAGGTCGTGGCCGTGCCGCTGTCGATGACGATCAGGTCGCCGGGATAGACGATGTGCGCCCCGATGGCGTTCACCAACCGGTCGGCGCCCGCCTCGGACGGCTTCTCGATCCGCACCGCGATCCCCAGGTCGACATTCTCGCCGATCACCATGGGCTCCACGTGCAGGTAGCGCCGCGCCAGGTTGCGCAGGTTGAAGATCGACTGCGGCACC
>NZ_JANINU010000316.1 GCF_024508875.1 Phenylobacterium sp. | reverse complement strand
CCACGAAGGGCCGGAAGACCCGCAAGAACAAGGCGACGGACAAGTTCATCATCCGTTCGCGTCACGCTCGGAAGGCTCGCTAAGCCATGACCCGTTCCGTCTGGAAAGGCCCGTTCGTCGACGGGTACCTGCTCAAGAAGGCCGAAGCGGCCGCCAACTCCGGCCGCAAGGACGTGATCAAGACCTGGTCGCGCCGCTCGACGATCATGCCCCAGTTCGTGGGCCTGACCTTCGGCGTGCACAACGGCCAGAAGCACGTCCCGGTGCTCATCTCGGAAGACATGGTCGGCATGAAGCTGGGCGAGTTCGCGCCCACCCGCTTCTTCCCCGGTCACGCGGCCGACAAGAAGGCCAAGAGGAAGTAAGATGAGCAAGCAAGCCAAGGCTCGCCGTTATACGGACGCCGAAGCGGTGGCGAAGGTGCGGACCATCCGCATCAGCCCCCGCAAGCTGAACCTCGTCGCTCAGTCCATCCGTGGCCTGAAGGTGCAGCGCGCCCTGAACGAGCTGGAATTCAGCTCGCGCCGGATCGCCGCCGACGTGCGCAAGGCGCTCTACTCGGCGATCTCAAACGCCGAGAACAACCACAACCTCGACATCGACTCGCTGGTCGTCGCCGAGGCCTACGTGGGCAAGAACCTCGTGATGAAGCGCTTCCATGCCCGCGCCCGCGGTCGTGCGTCGCGCGTCGAGAAGCCGTTCAGCGAGATCACGATCGTGGTCCGCGAAGTGGGTGAGGCCGCCTGATGGGTCACAAAGTCAATCCGGTCGGGCTTCGCCTCGGCATCAACCGCACCTGGGACAGCCGCTGGTTCGCCGACGGCGTCGAGTACGGCAAGCTGCTGCACGAGGACATCAAGGTCCGCCGCGCGCTGAAGAAGCGCCTGTATCAGGCCGGTGTCTCGCGCATCATCATCGAGCGTCCGCACAAGAAGTGCCGCATCACCATCTATGCCGCGCGCCCTGGCGTGATCATCGGCAAGAAGGGTGCGGACATCGAGAAGCTCCGCAAGGACGTCGCCGCCATGACGGACGGCGAGATTCACCTGAACATCGTCGAGATCCGCAAGCCGGAAACCGACGCCCAACTGGTCGCCGAGAACATCGCGCAGCAGCTTGAGCGTCGCGTCGCCTTCCGGCGCGCCATGAAGCGGTCGCTGCAAAGCGGCATGCGTCTGGGCGCGAAGGGCATGCGCATCGAGGTGTCGGGTCGTCTGGGCGGCGCCGAAATCGCCCGGGCCGAATCCTACCAGGAAGGCCGCGTGCCGCGTCACACCCTGCGGGCCGACATCGACTACGGTGTCACCGAGGCGAAGACCACCTACGGCATCATCGGCGTGAAGGTGTGGGTCTTCAAGGGCGAGGTCCTCGACCACGACCCGATGGCCCTCGACAAGCGTCTGGCCGGCGAAAGCGGGCCTGCTGGTGAGGGCGGCGGCCGCGAGCGCGGTGATCGTCCCGATCGTGGTCCCCGTCGCGAACGCCGCGGCGAGCCGCAGAACGCCTAAGGACTCAGGAACATGCTGTCTCCCAAGCGCACCAAGTATCGCAAGCAGTTCAAGGGCCGTATCCACGGAACGGCCAAGGGCGGCTTCACGCTGAACTTCGGCTCCTACGGCCTGAAGTCCGTCGAGCCCGAGCGCGTCACCGCGCGGCAGATCGAGGCGGCCCGCCGCGCGATCACCCGCCAGATGAAGCGCCAGGGCCGGGTGTGGATCCGCATCTATCCCGACGTGCCGGTGACCGGTAAGCCCGCCGAAGTGCGGATGGGCTCGGGCAAGGGCGCCGTCGACTACTGGGCCGCCCGGGTTCACCCCGGCCGGATCATGTTCGAAATCGACGGCGTGCCG
>NZ_JANINU010000315.1 GCF_024508875.1 Phenylobacterium sp. | reverse complement strand
GCGCGGACGAGGGCCTTTTCGGCCGAGCGAAGGTTGCCCGACCCGTAGTCGATCAGGGCGACGCTCTTCATCAGGATGGGTTTCCTAGAGCACGCCCTTGGTGGAGGGGGCGTGGCCGTGGGTCTTGGGGTCGAGTTCGATGGCCTGCCGCACGGCGCGGGCCAGGGCCTTGAAGCCGCTCTCGGCGATGTGGTGGCTGTTGGCCCCGTAGAGCGTTTCCAGGTGCACGCAGGCGCCGCCGTTCATGGCGAAGGCGTGGTGGAATTCCTTGAACAGCTCGGTGTCCATGTCGCCGACCTTGGGCGTGCGGAAGTCCACCTTCCAGATCAGGTAGGGCCGGTTCGAGAAGTCGATGGCGCAGCGCGAAAGGGTCTCGTCCATCGGGATGTAGGCATGGCCGAAGCGGCGGATGCCCTTGAAACCGTCGAGGGCTTCCTTGATCGCCTGGCCCAGGACGATGCCGGTGTCTTCCACCGTGTGGTGCATGTCGATGTGCAGGTCGCCCTTGGTCTCGACCTCGAGGTCGATGCCGCCGTGGCGGGCGAAGCTGTCCAGCATGTGGTCGAAGAAGCCGATCCCGGTCGAGACCTTGGAATTGCCGACACCGTCCAGGTCCACGGCCACGCGGATCTGGGTTTCCTTGGTGTTGCGGACGACTTCGGCCTTGCGGCTCATCCTTACAGTCCCTTGGAAGCGGCGAGGTCCTTCAGCGAAACCTGCGGCCGCGGCCCGTAGTGCGAGATCACCTCGGCCGCCGCGAGGGAGGCCAGCCGGCCGCAGTCGGCCAGCGGCCGCCCCTGCGACAGGCCGAAGAGGAACCCGGCCGCGTATTGGTCGCCCGCGCCGGTGGTGTCCACGACTTTCTCGACGCGCTCGGCCTGAATGTGCAGCGTCTCGCCCTTCGAGAGCACGACCGAGCCCTTTTCGCTGCGGGTGACCGCGGCGAGGTCGCAGCGGCGCAGGAGCTGTTCGCAGGCCGCGTCGAAGTCAGACGTTTCGAAGAGCGCCAGCAGCTCGGCCTCGTTGGCGAACAGGATGTCTACCTGGTTCTCGATGAAGCCCAGCAGGCCCCCGCGGTGGCGCTCGACCACGAAGCTGTCGGACATGGTCAGCGCGATCTTGCGGCCCGCGCCGTGGGCGAAGGCGGCCGCTTTGGCGAACGCGCGGCGTGCGGCTTCGGCGTCGAACAGGTAGCCTTCGAGGTAGACGATCTTCGAGGCCTCGACGACGTCCTGGTCGACGTCGCTGTCGGTGAACTCCACCGAGGCGCCGAGGTAGGTGCACATGGTGCGCTGGGCGTCGGGCGTGACGTTGATCATCGAGACGGCGGTGGCCGGGCCGCCCACCAGGGGCTTGTTCTCGAACCGGGCGCCCATGGCGCGCATGTCGTGGGCGAAGGTGCGGCCCAACTGGTCGTCGGCCACCTTGCCCATGAAGGCGCCCTTGCCGCCGAAGCTGGCGAGGCCCGCGATGGTGTTGGCCGCCGAGCCGCCCGAGGCTTCCACCGCCTGGGCCATCTTCGAATAGAGCGCCGCGCTGGCCTTGGGGTCGACCAGCATCATGGCGCCCTTGGTCAGGCCGTTCTCGCCCAGGAAGGCGTCGGTGCACGGCGCGATCACGTCGACGATGGCGTTGCCGATGGCGGCGACGTCGTAAAGCTCGGGCATTGCTGGCGGTTTTCCCTCGGGCGCGTAGGGGCCGGGCCTTACAGGGAAAGGGCGTGCGAGGCTAGCGGCGGCGTCCAATTGCTCCCCCTTTGGGGGAGCTGTCAGCGAAGCTGATTGAGGGGGTCATCCGAGGTCTGAGCGGACCCCCTCCGGCGCTGCGCGCCACCTCCCCCGAGGGGGGAGGAACTGG
>NZ_JANINU010000314.1 GCF_024508875.1 Phenylobacterium sp. | reverse complement strand
CCGACCAACCACCTCGACGCCGAGAGCGTGGCCTGGCTGCAGCACCACCTGGAAGCCTTCCCCGGTTGCGTGATCCTGGTCACCCACGACCGCTACTTCCTGGACCAGGTGACCAAGTGGACCCTGGAGCTCGATCGCGGCAAGGGTATTCCCTACGAGGGCAACTACTCGGGCTGGCTGGAACAGAAGACCAAGCGGATCGTGCAGGAGCAGTCCGAGAGCGAAGCCCGCCAGCGCGCCATGACGCGCGAACTCGAGTGGGTGCGCTCGGGCGCGAAGGCCCGGCAGGCCAAGTCGAAGGCCCGCCTGGCGCGCTACGAGGAGATGGTGCTGGAGCAGGAGAGCTCCCGCCAGGCCCAGACCTTCGCCGCCATCCAGATCCCGCCGGGCCCGCGCCTGGGCAACGTGGTGCTGGAGGCCCAGAACCTGTCGAAGGCCTATGGCGACAAGGTGCTGTTCGAGAACCTGTCGTTCAAGCTGCCGCCGAACGGCATCGTCGGCGTCATCGGACCGAACGGCGCCGGCAAGTCGACTCTGTTCAAGATCATCACCGGCCAGGAACAGCCGGACGGCGGCACGTTCCGCCTCGGCGAGACGGTGAAGCTGTCGTACGTCGACCAGACCCGCGACGCGCTCGACCCGAACAAGACGGTCTGGCAGGAGATCTCGGGCGGGCTGGACGTGCTGGCCGTTGGCAAGCGCGAGATCAACACCCGCAGCTACGTGGGCTCGTTCAACTTCCGCGGCGGCGACCAGCAGAAGAAGGTGGGCCAGCTCTCGGGCGGTGAGCGCAACCGCGTCCACCTGGCCAAGACGCTGACGACCGGCGGCAACGTCATCCTGCTCGACGAACCGACCAACGACCTGGACATCGAGACGCTGCAGAACCTCGAAGAGGCGCTGGAGGAGTTCGCCGGCTGCGCCGTGGTCATCAGCCACGACCGCTGGTTCCTGGACCGCCTGGCCACCCACATCCTGGCCTTCGAGGGCGACAGCCACGTGGAATGGTTCGAGGGCAACTTCGAAGCCTACGAAGAGGACAAGAAGCGCCGCCTGGGCGCGGACAGCCTCATCCCCCACCGGATCAAGTTCCAGAAGTTCGGGCGGTAGAAGCCCCGAGCCGCCGACTCCTGCATCCGGCTCGCCCGTCCGGCGACACCGGTTGCCGGTCGGCGAACCTTCGCCTTAAGGTCGCGGCGGTCGCGCTTCCCGGCGCGGCCGTTTTGCGTCTTGGGGGGACGTCATGGGGGATGGCGTGATTTGGGCGGCCACGGCGAACCGTGGCCTGTCGGGTCAAGGGGCAGGGTCTACGATGGCCGCTTCGGGGGCCGGCGTCGGCCCGGGTGATTTTGTGGGGGCGGATCTGCCTCCTGGCGGCCCAGGCAATGATACCCTGACCGGCGGCAGCGGCGGCGACAGCCTGGCCGGGCTCGAGGGCGACGACCTGATCAATGGCGGTCCTGGCGCCGGCGCCGATACGCTGAGCGGGGGGCCGGGAGACGATACGCTGGAGGGCGGCCGCGGGGACGATCTGATCGACGGCGGCAACGGGTTCGACACGCTGGTCTTCACGGGCGCCACCAGCGGCGTGTTCGCCACGCTGGAGACCAGCCATTCGATCTCGTTCGACACTTTGCTCGGCGAGGACACGCTGGTCAGCGTCGAGAACGTCGTCGGCACCGGTTTCAACGACATCCTGTACGGCGACGCCGCGCCCAACCGCCTCAGCGGGGAGGGCGGCAACGACAACCTGAAGGGTGGTTTCTCCGACGATACGCTGAGCGGCGGCGCGGGCGCGGACACGCTCGACGGCGGCGATGGGGTCGACCGGATCGTTGGTGGCGCCGGCGTGGACATCATGACCGGGGGCGGCGACCTGGACATCTTCGAATTCTCGGCCGGCGACAGCCCGTGGAAGGGCCTGGTCACAGATCTGGACCGGATCCGCGACTTCGGTGACATCATGCTGCTGCGGGGCGGGCCGCCTCCGACGGCCGCCAACTATATCGAAGCGGAGAACAACTTCGTCGACCCGCGAACCCAGGCGGAGGAGTTCTACGCCAAGGGGTACGAGTACATCGCGATCCAGGTGGGTGCGAACATCCACTTCTTCGCACCACGCCTCAACGTCGGAGTGATCTTCGAGAACAACTCGCTCAACTTCATCAGCCTGACGAATTTCCGGACCGAGGCGCCGAACATCGCGCCGACATCGACCGCGACCATGGGCGACGATGCGCTTGCGGGCGTCGGAAACGACACGATCGACGGCTTGGCTGGAGCCGACACGATCACGGAGATCGGCGGGACGAACTACCTCCGAGGCGGCGACGGCGGCGATTCCATCACGGGCGGGGCGGGGTTCGACGACATCAACGGCAACGCCGGCAACGACACCTGCGTGTCGGGTGGCGGGGACGACTGGGTGGTCGGCGGCCGGGACAACGACAGCCTGGTGGGCTCGGCGGGCCAGAACCTGGTCTACGGCAACCTCGGGAACGACACCTGCGAGGGCGGGGACGGGACCGACATCGTCCGCGGCGGGCAGGACAACGACGTCCTGAACGGCGGGGCGGGCGACGACTACGTGTCGGGCGACAAGGGCTCGGATACCGTCACCGGGGGCGCCGGCGCGGACGTCTTCCACACCTTCGGCGACGCGGGCGTCGACCGGGTTCTCGACTTCAGCCTGGCCCAGGGCGACCGCGTCCAGGTCGACCCCGGGACGCGCTATACCGTGAGCCAGGTCGGCGCCGACACCGTCATCGACATGACGGGCGGCGGGCAGATGATCCTGGTCGGCGTGCAGATGAGTTCGCTCACGGCCGGCTGGATCTTCGGGGCCTGACCTGGCGCACTGCTCGCGCTAGGATTGCGGCCTGCCAGGGTTGCGTGGAGTAGAGTCATGGCTGTCATCGTCGCCTCGCGCATCGGAGACACGCTGACCGGCACGGCTGGCGACGACAGCATCACGGGCAGTACGGGCGCCGACGTGATCGATGGCGGCGCGGGCAACGACACCATCGCGGGCGGTGGCGGCATCGGGGGCGATGCGCCGCGCTTCGTCGACACGTTGAACGGCGGCGACGGCGACGACCGGATCGTCGGCACGCTCAGCGGGCGACTGTCGGGCGACGCGGGAAACGACACGCTCGTGGCGACCGCCGACTTCAGCAGCTACACCCTCGAGGGCGGCGCGGGGGACGACCGGCTGGAGGCGGACCCCAACGACAACGGTGCGTTCGCGGACTACATGCGCGCCACGTCAGGCGTGCAGGTGAGCCTGGCGATCGTCGGCCCCCAGGCCGTGGGCGGCGGGCAAGGCATCGACACCCTGGTCGGCATCCGCGGCCTGATCGGCTCGGCCTTCGGCGACACCCTGACGGCCGGAGTGTCGGGCGGCGTGTTGATCGGCGGCGCGGGCGACGACCGCCTGGTAGGAGCCAACGGCGTCGGCAACCAGTTCGACCCCGGCGTGGGGAACGACACGGTGCTCGGCGGCGCGGCGGTCGACTCGGTGAGCTTCGGCGCCACCGGAATTGGCGTGACCCCCACCGGCGGCCTGACCGTCGACTTGCGCAACACCGCCGCCCAGGACGTGGGCGGCGGGATGGGTGTGAAGACCCTGTCCAGCATCGAGAGCGTCATCGGTGGCGGCTTTGGCGATACCTTGACCGGTTCCGATGCGGCGAACGCCCTGAGCGGGGGCGACGGCGCCGACAGCCTGTCGGGCCTCGACGGCAACGACCAACTGGATGGCGGCGGGGGGAACGACACGATGATGGGGGGCGCCGGCAACGACGTGTTCCAGACGCGTGGCGGCCGGGACGTGGTGCGCGGCGAGGATGGCGACGACGCGGTCTTCGCCGGGATTTCCAATAGCGAGCTGCAGGCCCAGGACCTGCATGGCAACAAGGGCGCGGACACGATCAACGGGACGAGCGGCGCCGACACCCTCCGCGGGGGCCAGGGCGACGACGTCCTGCGCGGCGATGCGGGGAACGATTTCCTGGCCGGCGATCGGGGCTCCGACACGCTCACCGGCGGGTTGGGCGCCGACATCTTCCACGCCTGGAGCGGCGCCGGACTGGACCGGGTCATGGACTTCAATGCGGCGGAGGGCGACCGGGTGTTCCTGCTGCCTGGAGCGGCGCCCACGATCGGTCAGGTCGGCGGCGACACCGTCATCGACTTCGGGGACGGCAACCAGATGGTGCTGGTGGGCGTCCAGCTTTCAGCGCTTCCGCCAGGCTGGATCTTTGGGGCCTAGTCCGGGCCGGAAGGCATCGCGCGCAGCCGCTTCAGGGGGCCGGGGAGGCTGAGGAGGGGGGCGATGGCGAGGCCGCCGACGCCGACCCAGATCGCGCCGCGGACGCCGATCGCCTCGCCGAGCAGGCCGCCCGCGAGCGCACCGACGACCGCGAGGCCGCCGCTGACCGCCTTGAAGGTGGCGTTGACCCGGCCGAGCACGCCGGGGGGCATGACGGTCTGGATGAGGCTCGTGCCGAGGATCAGGGTGGCCACGCCCAGGGCGTCGCCCAGGATCTGCGAGACCACCAGGAACAGCATCCCTTGCTCCGGGCTGGGCGGTGAGAGCGGGATGATGGCGATGGACGCCGCCACCAGCACCTGGGCGCCGATGAAGGACCGTCCGACGCCGAGCCGGCCGGACAGCCAGCCGGCCACGACCGCCCCGATCAGCGCGCCCACGCCACCGGCTGCGATGGTCAGGCCGAGCAGCCCCGGGTTCAGCCCCACGACTCGCACGCAGAACAGGATGTAGAGCGCCCCGAACATGCCGCCGGCCAGGGCTTGCATCCAGGAGCTGAGGAAGACCGGCCGGGCCAGCGGGTGGCGCAGGCCGCTCGCGAACCCGAGGCGTACGTCGTCGGTCCACTGGGCGTGGGGCTCGGGGCGGGGCTCCGGCTCCCGGTGGCGGATGGCGGCGAGGAAGACGGCCGAGACGAGATAGGTCGCGGCGTTGACGGCGATCGCGAGCGGTGCGGCCAGCACCTGGAAGAGGGCGCCGGCCAGGGCTGGGCCGCCGATCTCGGCGACCGATTCCGTGGCCGAGAGGCTGGCGTTGGCGCGGGTCAGATGCTCGCGGGCGACCAGTCCGGGCAGGAAGGCGTGGTCGGCGATCTCGAAGAGGACGCTGGCGGCGCCGACCAGCGCGGCGGCGACGTAGAGCTGCGATAGTGTCAGCACGTGGAGCAGCGCCGCCACAGGGATGGAGGCGAGGATCAGGGCGCGGACGAGGTCGGCGGCCATCATCAGGCCGCGGCGTCGGCTGCGATCGACGAGGCCCCCGGCGGCGAGGCCGACGACGAGGGCGGGGCCGTGCGAGAGCGCCGACAGCACGCCGAGCTGGGCGGGGGAAGCCCCAAGGCCGAGGACGGCGGCGATGGGCAGCCCCTCGCGGGTGACGCGGGCGCCGAACGCCGAGACGCCCTGGGCGAGCCAGAGCCGGACGAAGTCACGGTCGCGCCAGAGGGCGCTTGCGGAGGACATGGGAAACCACAGGAGATGGCGGCCATAACGGCCGGTCCCGCGCCGGAGCGCGAGGGCGGGGTGAGCCGATATCAGGGCCGCCGCGCGGGCTCACCGAGCGGCTTAGTCGGCGAACGCCGGTCGCAAGTCAAGTTCGTGCCCCGGCGGGCGCGTCTTTGGAATTCGAATTGCGGGGCCTTGCGGCGAACGACACATAAAGATATCTTTATGTCCGATGGAACTCTCGGCGAAACAGGCTGTCGATGTGCTGCGCGCGGCGGGCGAGCCGACGCGGCTGCGGATTCTGGCGCTGCTGGACCGCGAGGAACTGGCCGTCCTGGAGCTGTGCCGCGTGCTGGACCAGAGCCAGCCGCGGGTGTCGCGCCACCTGAAGCTGCTGGCCGAGGCCGGGCTGGTGGAGCGGTTTCCGGATGGCGCGTGGGTCTTCTATCGCCTGAGCGCGGCTGGCCGCCAGCACGAGGTGGTGGGCGAGGTGCTGGCGCGGATCAATCCTGACGACCCGGTGCTGGCGCGCGATCGCCGCAAGCTGGACGACGTGCAGGCCGAGCGGGCCGCCGCCGCGCAGGCCTATTTCGCCGACAACGCCGAGCGCTGGGACCAGCTTCGATCGCTCTATGTGTCGGACGCCGACGTGGAGGCGGAGGTCGTGCGCGCCGCGGGGCCGGGCCGCTTCCGCCGGATGGTGGACCTGGGGGCAGGCACGGGCCGCATGCTGACGCTGCTGGCGCCGCAGGCCGACCAGGCCCTGGGCCTGGACCTGTCGCAGCAGATGCTGAACATCGCGCGCCGCAACGCCGCCGAGGCGGGGTTGAGCCACGTGGAGCTGCGCCACGGCGACATCTTCGACACGCGCCTGCCCGACGCCAGCGCCGACCTCGTGGTCGTCCACCAGGTGCTGCACTACCTGGGCGACCCGGCGGCGGCGGTGAAGGAGGCCGCGCGGATCGTCGCGCCGGACGGCCGACTCATCATCGTGGACTTCGCGCCGCACAAGCACGAGTTCCTGCGCGAGCAGCATCAACACCGCCGGTTAGGGTTTTCCGACGAGGAGATGGGACGCTGGCTGGCCGAGGCGGAGTTGCCGCGGGTGGGCCTGCGCGACCTGCCGCCGACCCGCGCCGACGGGCTGACCGTGAAGATCTGGGCCGCGCAGCGCGCGCCCACCGCCCTGAGGAGCGCCGCATGAGTCCCGCCCGATCCAGCGCGCCTCTTTCCAGTGCTCTAGGCCCCGTTGCCCGCGCCGGCGTGGGCGGCCAGCCGCGGCCGCGGGTGTCATTCGAGTTCTCGCCGCCCAAGGGGCCGAAGAGCGAGGAGAGCCTGTGGGAGGCGATCCGCCGCCTGGAGCCGCTGAACCCCGAGTTCGTGTCGGTGACCTATGGCGCCGGCGGCTCGACCCGCGAGCGGACGCACCGCACCGTCGTCCGCATCCTCAAGGAGACGTCGCTGAAGCCGGCGGCGCACCTGACGTGCGTCGAGGCTAGCCGCGGCGAGGTGGACGAGGTGATCCAGGACTACTGGAACGCGGGCATCCGCCACATCGTGGCACTGCGCGGCGACCCGCCCGGCTCGCTGGGCGGCGCGTACACGCCGCGCGCCGACGGCTACCAGAACGCCACCGAACTGACCGCGGGGATCAAGGCCATCGCCCCGTTCGAGGTTAGCGTCGGGGTCTATCCGCAGATCCATCCCGAGAGCCCCTCGGTGGAGCACGATATCGAGGTGCTGAAGGCCAAGGTGGACGCGGGCGCCACGCGCGCGATCAGCAACTTCTTCTTCGACATCGACGGCTACCTCCGCTTCGTGGAGCGGATCCGCAAGGCGGGGATCGAGATCCCGATCCTGCCGGGGATCATGCCGGTTTCCAGCTTCGAGGGCCTGTCGAACATGGCCGGTCGGATCGGGGTGGAAATCCCGGCATGGCTGGCCAACCACTTCGAGGGCCTGGACGCCGACCCCGAGACCCGCAAGCTGGTGGCCGCCTCGGTGGCCGCCGAGATGTGCGCGCGCCTCGCCGAGGAAGGCTTTGGCGACTTCCACTTCTACACCCTGAACCGCGCCGACCTGGTGTACGCGATCTGCCGCGTGCTGGGCGTGCGCGAGACCTCCCCCACGACCGAACCCAAGGAAGCTGCGGCATGACCCGCCAGGACCGTATCGCGGCGCTGAAGGCGGCCGCCAAGGAGCGTGTGCTCATCCTCGACGGTTCCTGGGGCGTGATGATCCAGAAGCGGGGCCTGGGCGAGGCCGACTACCGCGGCGACCGCTTCAAGGACGCGCCGGGCCAGCTCAAGGGCAACAACGACCTGCTGTGCGTGACGCGGCCGGACATCATCGCCGACCTGCACGACCAGTACTTCGCCGCCGGCGCAGACATCTCGGAGACCAACACCTTCTCCGCCACGACCATCGGCCAGGCCGAGTACGGCATGGAAGCCGCCGTGCGCGACATCAACCTGCAGGGCGCGAAGATCGCCCGCGAGGTGGCCGACGCCTGGACCGCCAAGGAGCCGCACAAGCCGCGTTTCGTCGCCGGCTCGATCGGGCCGCTGCCGGTGATGCTGTCGATGAGTTCGGACGTGAACGATCCCGGCGCGCGGAAGGTGACCTTCGACCAGGTCTACGACGCCTATCGCGAACAGGTGCGGGCGCTGCACGAGGGCGGCGTCGACATGTTCCTGGTGGAGACGATCACCGACACCCTGAACTGCAAGGCCGCGATCAAGGCGATCATGGACTTGGCTGACGAGGGCTACGAAGAGCTGCCGATCTGGATCTCGGGCACGATCACCGACCGATCGGGGCGCACGCTGTCGGGCCAGACGGTGGAGGCGTTCTGGAACTCGGTGCGCCACGCCAAGCCGTTCGCCATCGGCCTGAACTGCGCCCTGGGCGCCGACCTGATGCGGCCGCACATCGCCGAGCTGGCGCGCGTGGCCGACACCCTGGTCTCGGCCTACCCGAACGCGGGCTTGCCCAACGCCATGGGCGAGTACGACGAACAGCCCGAGCAGACTGGCCACCAACTGCACGAATGGGCCGAGCACGGCCTGGTCAACATCCTGGGTGGCTGCTGCGGAACTACGCCGGACCACATCCGCCACGTGGCCGACGAGGTGCGGGGGCTGAATCCGCGGCAGGTTCCCGAGCGCCCCAAGGCCATGCGGCTGGCCGGCCTGGAGCCGTTCGAGATCGCCTGATGCAAGCTCCCGACTGGTATGACGCGTGGTGCGAGGAGGCCTTCGCCGCCTTCACTGCGAAGCAGCAGCGCATGGACGAGGCGCATCGCCTGGGGTCTTGGCTCCGCTACGACTATGACGCCGCCGCCTGCACGCTGACGTTCTCGGACGCGAACGGGCCGCGCCTGGTGGGCGACATCCAGGTGCTCGGCAGCATAGGCGCGGGCGACTGGCTGTGGGGTTGGGGCAATGCGAAGCTGCCGCCCCAGAGCCTTGAGGCGGCCCAGGCCGTCCGCGCCTTCGGCGCCGAGAATGGCGTCGAGGAACTGACCTCGGACGTGCTCCACAGCGACGATCCGGCCGAGCTGGGCTGGATGCTGGCCGCCATCGCCGCGCGCATCGTCGAGGCCGAGGGCGTCTATAGCGCGCCGACCGAAGACGGCACCGTCTACCTGCTGATCCGATCCTTCAAGTCTGTGAGCTAGATGCGTCCCACCTTCATCAACGTCGGCGAGCGGACCAACGTCACCGGCTCGGCCAAGTTCAGGAAACTGATCGCGGACGGGAACTATCCCGAGGCCCTGTCCGTCGCGCGCCAGCAGGTCGAGGCCGGGGCGCAGGTCATCGACGTCAACATGGACGAGGGCCTGCTCGATTCAGTTAACGCTATGAAAACGTTCCTGAATCTGCTTGCGGCGGAGCCCGACATCGCCCGGGTCCCCATCATGATCGACAGCTCCAAGTGGGAGGTGATCGAGGCCGGGCTGAAGTGCGTGCAGGGCAAGGCGATCGTCAACTCGATCAGCCTGAAGGAGGGCGAGGCCAAGTTCCTGGAGCAGGCGAAGGCCTGCCTGCGCTATGGCGCTGCCGTGGTGGTCATGGCCTTCGACGAGGTGGGCCAGGCCGACACCGCCGACCGCAAGGTCGAGATCTGCAAGCGCGCCTACGACATCCTGGTCCAGCAGGTGGGGTTCCCGCCGGAAGACATCATCTTCGACCCCAACATCTTCGCGGTGGCCACGGGGATCGAGGAGCACGACAACTACGCCGTCGACTTCATCGAGGCCACGCGGCGCATCAAGCAGGCCTGCCCCTACGCCCGCATCTCGGGCGGCGTCTCGAACGTCAGCTTCAGCTTCCGCGGCAACGAGCCGGTGCGCCGCGCCATCCACTCGGTGTTCCTGTACCACGCGATCGCCGCCGGCATGGACATGGGCATCGTCAACGCCGGCGACCTGCCGGTGTACGACGACATCGAGCCCGAGCTGCGCGAACTGGTCGAGGATGTGATCCTCAACCGCCCGGCCAAGCCCGGCGCCGCCTCCAACACCGAACGCCTCGTCGAGCTGGCCCCCAAGTACAAGGGCCAGAAGGGCGAGGCCAAGGTGGTCAACCTGGCCTGGCGCGACCAGCCGGTGGCCGCCCGCCTCAGCCACGCCCTGGTCCACGGGATCACCGAATATATCGAGGCCGACACCGAGGAAGCGCGCCTGGCCGCCCAGCGCCCCCTGCACGTCATCGAAGGCCCGCTGATGGACGGGATGAACGTGGTCGGCGACCTGTTCGGCGCGGGCAAGATGTTCCTGCCCCAGGTGGTGAAGTCGGCCCGGGTGATGAAGCAGGCCGTGGCCTACCTGATGCCCTTCATGGAGGCCGAGAAGGACGGCGCAGAGCGCCAGTCGGCCGGCAAGGTGCTGATGGCCACCGTCAAGGGCGACGTCCACGACATCGGCAAGAACATCGTCGGCGTGGTCCTGCAGTGCAACAACTACGAGGTCATCGACCTGGGCGTCATGGTCCCGGCCGACCGCATCCTCGACGAGGCCGAGAAGAACCAGGTCGACATCGTCGGCCTGTCGGGCCTGATCACCCCCAGCCTGGACGAGATGGTGTTCGTCGCCTCCGAGATGGAGCGGCGGGGCCTGACGATGCCGCTGCTGATCGGCGGCGCCACCACGTCCAAGACCCACACGGCGGTGAAGATCTCGCCGAAGTACCCGGCCGGCTCGACCACCTATGTGCTGGACGCCAGCCGGGCGGTGGGCGTGGTCTCGAACCTGCTGTCCGAGACCGAGAAGCCGAAGTTCCTCGCGGCGACCGAGGCCGACTACCAGAAGGTGCGCGAGCAGTTCGCGCGCGGGCAGGGCAGCCGCGCCCGGGCCACGCTGCAGGAGGCGCGCGACAACGCCTTCACGCCCGACT
The DNA here is from genome assembly GCF_024508875.1 of Phenylobacterium sp. Lineage (GTDB taxonomy): Bacteria > Pseudomonadota > Alphaproteobacteria > Caulobacterales > Caulobacteraceae > Phenylobacterium. The sequence continues at coordinate 9,274 of NZ_JANINU010000314.1, read as the reverse complement.
GGACCGCCTACGATCCGCCGAAGCCGTCGTTCCTGGGGACGCGCGCCTTCACGGCCTACGACCTGCCCGACCTGCGCCGCCACATCGACTGGACGCCATTCTTCGCGAGCTGGGAGCTGGTCGGCCGCTTCCCGGCGATCCTGGAGGACGAGGTGGTCGGCAAGGCCGCCAGCGACCTCTACGCCGACGCCCAGCGGATGCTGGACCGGATCGTCCAGGAGGGCCTGCTCGAAGCGCGCGGCGTGGTCGGCTTCTGGCCCGCCAACACCGACGGCGACGACATCGTGGTCTATGCCGACGAGGACCGCACCACCGAGCTCGCCCGGCTGCACACCCTGCGCCAGCAGATGATCAAGACCGGCGAGGGCCAGTCGAACGTCGCCATGGCCGACTTCGTCGCCCCGGTGGGCACGCGCCCCGACTACATCGGCGGCTTCGCGGTGACCGCCGGCCACGGCGAGTTGAAGCTGGCCCAGCAGTTCAAGGACGCCGGCGACGACTATTCGGCGATCCTGGCCACCGCCCTGGCCGACCGGCTGGCCGAGGCCTTCGCCGAGGCGATGCACCGGCGCGTGCGGACCGAGCTGTGGGGCTATGCCCCGGACGAGCCGTTCGACATCGACCTCTTGGTCGGCGAGCAGTACCGCGGCATCCGCCCGGCGCCGGGCTATCCGATGCAGCCCGACCATACGGAGAAGGGGACGCTGTTCCGGCTGCTGGACGCCACGGCGGCGGCGGGGATCGAGCTGACCGAGAGCTACGCCATGACGCCGCCGGCGGCGGTGTCTGGTTTGTATTTCGCCCATCCGGAAGCGCACTACTTCGGCGTGGGGCGGATCGAGAAGGACCAGGTCGAGGACTACGCGCGGCGCAAGGGCTGGACGGTCGCGGAGGCCGAGCGGTGGCTGGCTCCGATTTTGAATTATGAGGGGTAGGGGGGCGGGGGCCATTTCGTCCCGGCCTAGCGTCTGCGGGAATGCGAGGTCGTGACTCGTAGCTGACCTTCAGAAGGACCGCTCTGCGACAGCGGGCGAAGCTCCGCCGTGCCCTTCGCCAGTAGACTTGAGAAGACCTGGAGAAGGTCGCCTCGGCGTGGGAGGCCTCATGCTTGGACCAGCGTCCCGGGCTTGGGGTTTAGGTAGCGACGATGAACGGCGGACTGCGGAGCAAATTGTCGCTCTGAACGATCACCGTGCACCAACGTCGGGCGCGAGTGATGGCATTGTAGAGCAGGCGCCGCTTGTGTTCTGCATCGCCTCCGACCTGAAACGGCCATAGCACCACTACGCCGTCGAACTCCCTGTTCTTAGCCTGCTGAACCGTCATAGCGGCAAACGTGGGCTCATCGAAATGACCATGCTGACGTCGGACAGCGACCTGCCTGCGGATCAACTGAACAATATCCGCTGCATCAAATTGCACCACGCCAGCAGCCGCCGCTTGCCGCCTCACGCGACCGAGTACAGCGCGGGCGACGCCCCGATCCGGCAGGGCACGAAGAGCCGCAACTGTGTCGGCAAGGTTCGCGGGCTCGTCCAGAACGAGACCTGCTAGGACGGCATCTGCGTCGTCGCTCTCGGATCGCTCCCAGGCGATCCGGAACGGGCCGTTTTGGTGTTGTCCGATGGGTCCAGCTCCGACCCGCTGAACCACGTCCTGCGCGAAGCCGCCTGCCGTTGCTGGCGTAATCACTGCAACGCTGCCGCCGCGACGCCACGCGATGGCATTCGAAAGGGCCGCTGCGGCAAGAGGCGTACCGCGCGCGGCAAATATCCGAAATGCACCGTCAGCCGTCGGCGCCTGGCCCGCCCGGAGGGCACCCGCGGCGGCGAGCAGCGCGTTGACACTCGTGCGGTGCACGCGGTCAAGCGTCACTGGCTCGCAGGCGGCGCGCAACCAAGCCAATGCAGGGCTTGGCCGGAGTGTTTGATCCAGGCATTGAAAGTCGTCGGCCGCGACGAACAGCCGGGCCGCTGGCGTCAGCGCGGCAATCATGCGTAGTCGTTGTGGCTTTAGATCCTGCGCCTCGTCGACGAGGATGATCGGAAAGCTCGCAGCCACCCAGCGCGCGACTTCCGGCTGTTCAAGGAGCAGGCCGGCCAGATCGCAGCATGCATCCCATTCTTCCGTTGGCGGCGGCTGTGCTCCAAGTTCGAGCGCCCGACCCCGCCAACGGGCCACTAGCCGCTGTGCGAAGCTGTCAATCGTCACACAATGCAGTCGGCCGCGAAGGGCGGCGAGACCGTTGAGCTTCTGATGCAGGCGTCGCCGTGCGCCGTGCATGAAAGTGACGGCAAGCACGCGCTGTCCGTCGAGCAACGGTGCCTCATCGAGGGCGGCCTCGACCTCGCTGATCAGCCGCACGGTCTTGCCGCAACCGGCTGCACCTTCGACGGCGAACAGCGTCATGGCCGGAAGGTTCTTACCCTTGGATTGGCATTGGGCTCGGACACGAAGCGAGGAGAGGGCGAGCCAAGCAGAGCGTCGCTAAGTCCGTTGAGGAGTTCCTGTGCCCGCCGCCTACAGAGATCGATGCCACCAATGATGTCCGCCACGGCTTCATAGGCCACAAGGTCACCTTTCAGTCCGCCCGCGGCGCGAATCTCAGACTTCAGGTTCGCTACAAGCGTGGGGATATCCGGCGGAGGTGCGAGCAAGCTGCCCGCTAACGCACCGATGGCTCGGGCAGGATCCGCCTGGAGAATCCACCCCACAACGTCTTCGATCGTCCAGCCGACGGGCCATTCCACGACGGCCTGAGTTTCTTCCCATTGGCGACTGAGCTCGTCGCGGTAGGCTTGACCTGCGGCGTCTCCATCTACGACGGCGCAAAGCCGTGGGTGCAGGCGCTGCAAGGCTGAGATCGATGCGACAATGGCTGCGTCGTGTGTAGGTATTAGGCCGACACGTGCGCTGAACCGGCTCTCTTCGGCTCCCCAGCCTTGCCCGAGATCGACCGCTCGCATCAGCAGCCGCAGCCACTCGAAATCTAAGCGCCCTTCAGGAACGAGAACAGCGTCGTGCATAAGCGCGCTGATTGTGTCCACGCGGTTTAGCTGGAAAAGCTTCCGTATCGCGTTCGGCGCTTCAGCGGGGAGACCACCGGATAACAGTGAGATCGCGTTCAGGCGGCCTCCATCGTTCCGTAGCATGACAACAGAATCGGGACTGGCGGTCGCGGCGACCATCGGCGAGTGCGTCGACACGAAGGTCTGAGATGAGAGCGCCTGTATTCGGTTGACCAAGCGGCGCTGCAACGAAGGAGGGACGTGGAGCTCGGGTTCTTCAAGGGCCATCCAAAACCCTTCACCCGCGGCCGCCCGCTGACGCCCGAATTGCAGCAGCAAGAGCAAGTGCTGGAGAGATAATAGGCCGCTTCCATGCCGCCGAGCAGGGACACCTAGGCCCTCACCTGTCGCGTAGTGAGGCATGACGGCATCAAGGAGGGCCTCGCTGTCAGTAGCGGTGACCCGTAGCTGCAAAGTAGGAGCAGCATGGAAGAAGCCCGCCAGTTCTGCGTTCAAATCCGCAATGATTGGCTGCAGATGCGGGTCACGCTCCAGCGGTTGATTTGGCCGTCGCAGGCGGTCGCGTTCGTCCAATACCGACTCTGACGGCTGGCCGCCCGCAGAAGCGATGACTCGCCGGAATAACTCCGACCCGAAGGACACGACACGATCCCAGGTTCGGCTCGCTGGAACCAGAAAGTAGCCAATGTCGCGAATGAGACGCGACGGAACGAGGGTGGCGGATTCATCGACGAAAAGATCGCCGATGGCATCATCATCGTGGAAATAGCGAAGTGTCTCGACCTCTAGTTCGCTCCGGTCGAAGCGCGCCTGGAATCCAATCTGACAGGCGAGCTGCGCGCCATCGGCAGGGCGAGCCGCCGTGACCTCTCCAGTGGCCGGGTTCCACCATTTCGGGATTGCACGATCATCTCTGAACCAGTCCGGATGATTGGCGAAGTTGTCGTCCTCGAACCCGGCGATAGTAGCAATAAGGCGAATACGGTCGATGGGCTGCGGGTTGCCGCCATAGAAATCATGCTCAGTAAGCGTTCGCACCATCCGATCTCGCCCGAAGAGCAAGGCCAACGCCTCGATGATCGTGGTCTTGCCGCTGTTGTTTGGGCCAACAAGGATAGTGTGTTGCCCAAATCTTATACGCCCATCTCGAACGCCTCGGAAGTTCTCGATGCGGAGCTCTACGACGTGCATGATGACTCCCCCCGGAGGGCAGCCTAGCACGTGTGACGGAAAATCACGCCCGCTAGGCGCGAGTCGGCGGGCGTCGGCTCTTAGGCAAGGTTTAGAACCAACGAGGCAGGCCGCTTCGAATGTCCGGTCTCCGCCCTGACTCCAAGGTCTTCTCTTGGCGTTCAGCGGGCTTTAGGTCTCCGGCTCACCCCGCTTGCCAAACAGAATTTCCGACACGCGCCCGCCGTCGATGCCGAAGCGGCGGCCGATCTCCCGCTGCGGCATGTTTGGGTGCAGGCGGGCGAACCGTTGGACGCGAGCCGCGATCGCCATGTCGACTGGACGAGCCCGAGGCGACGCGCGGCGCCCATGATACTGACGCTTGGTTTCTTCGGCGAGTTGCGCCAGTTCCGGAAGTCCGTGCTCGATCGCGAGTTCATGGAGGCGAGAACGGATTTCAGGGATCGTGCGGCTCATCGTGCTTTCCGTTGTTGTTGCGGGCACGGCAGAGCTGGTGACCTTAAGGCTCATCTTCAATAGCGATGTTCGAAGAACATTGCGCGACAGATTGCGCCGAGGAAGGAACGTTCGCTTCTGGACCTGATCCCAACTTGCGCTCCTGGCGCGTTCCCGCCGTCGCTGAATCCCTCCCGCAGCATGCCAGCCTCTTCCGCTTCCTCAAGGACGGCGCGCCTAGGGGCGAGGGCGGGAGCTTGGGCGCGGGCCGGACCGGCGCTAGCGTGGCGCCGGGAGCCGTTATGGGGCGGGCTATGGGGTGGATCGGGCGCGGGCTGAGGCTGCGGTTGAACCGGCGCTATTTCTGGGCCGGGTTCGTGCTGTTGGCGCTGGCGACGGCCGCCGCGAGGGACGCCTATCCGTGGGTGCTGAACGGGGGCTTCGTCCTGCCGTGGGTGTTGCTGCACGGCGGCCGGCTGCACGACCTGGGAGTGCGGGGCCTGTGGGCGGCGGGCGCCGTCACCGTCGCGCTCGTGGTGCTGATCGTCGTGGCGGTGTCGATCCCGGCTGGGAGCCCCATGGTCGCGGGCCTGGCCGCCGCGGTTAGCTTTCTCGGGCTGGCGATCTTCACGCTTTGGCTGGGGGCGCGACCGGGCGATCCCGGGCCCAACAGGTTCGGGCCTCGTCCCGACGGGTGGCGGCTGTTCTCCGCTGAGGCTGGGTAGCGGCTCGGGCGGGACCCCCTCCACCGCCTTCGGCGGTCCCCCTCCCCCGAGGGGGGGAGGAATGGGCTGGCCGTGGGCTTCAGGGGGTGTGTCCTGGCCGACGGCGCGCCTAGGGGCGAGGGCGGTCTGGAACGACAAAGAGCCCGAGGGCGGCCGGTCGCGGCGCCGCTCGGGCTCTCGAAACACGCGGGCGCTCTACCGCTGAGCTATGGCCCCCTGCGCCCGCGGGCGAAAAGGGATTGGTGGAGCCAACGGGGCTCGAACCCGTGACCTCCCGCTTACCTCGATAACGTAAGATGACATTAGCTTGTAGTGGCGGTTTCGTCAAGTAAAAAAGCACGAACAACAGAATTGTTGGTTCTGTCGACTATCGGTGTGCTTCCAGCGCGATGGAAAATGGGCGCCGTGCTGGCGATCTTCTTGCTGGCGCGATGGGTTATGCTGCGCGGGTGGGGCGGGGTGCGCCCCCTCCACCACGCTGCGCGTGGTCCCCCTCCCCCGAGGGGGGAGGAATGGGATGGTGGGTGGTGGGCGGTGGCGCTGGGGGAGGGGGACCCCCTCCACCGCCTTCGGCGGTCCCCCTCCCCCGGTGGGGGAGGAACGGGCGGGTCGGTGGCTTTTGTGCTGCCGCCCTCTACCGCAGTTGGCTGTCCTTGCTGCCGCGGCGGTTGAGGGTGGTGTGGACGACGCGGCGGTCGCGGGCGGACTGGCAGGCGATGCAGGTGTGGGCGCCCGGGAGGGCGCGGCGGCGGGCGGCGGGGATCTCGTCGCCGCACTCGACGCAGTGATCGGCGCCTTCGCCGGTGGGGAGGCGGGCGCGGGCGTTGCGGACGGCGTCGGTGACGGTGTCTTCGATCTGGTCGAGGACGGCGCCTTCGTGGGCCCAGCCGGTGGCCATGGGGTCTCCAGGTTTGTGTGGGGATTCATGGGGTTAGGTGGGGATTGGGTGGGGTGGGTTCAAGGGTTGGCGGGGTGGGGTGGGGGTGGGTGGGGACCCCCTCCACCACGCTGCGCGTGGTCCCCCTCCCCCGAGGGGGGAGGAGGAGCGGGGTTGTGGGCGTTTGCGCTGGGGGAGGGGGACCCCCTCCACCGCCTTCGGCGGTCCCCTCCCCCGAGGGGGGAGGAATGGGGATGGGTGATTGTTCGTGATTTGTTCTTGACATTTGCGCGGGGATTTGGGAGAGTTCGGTCAGGGTTCCGATCTGCGTCCTGGGCGCGGCGGGACCCTTTTTCGTTTCGGCGTGGCCGTTCGCGGGCGGCCCGAGGGCGCGGAGGGATCGATGGACGGTGAGGGTTTGGCGGCAGGAGCTGCCGTGAAGGCGGCGGGGGCCGTGGGGCGGCCGGGGCGGGCGGCGCCGGGGGTGAGCGTCTATTCGGAGGCGGTGGGGCGGGAGATCTGCGCGGCGGTGGCGGCGGGGCGGTCGCTGATGGAGGTGTGCGCCGAGCCGGGGCGGCCGCACCGGACCACGGTGCGCGGGTGGGAGCGGGCGCATCCCGAGTTCGGGATGGCGATGCGCGAGGCCTATGCGCAGGCGCGGCTGGGGGCGCGGATGCGGGACCGGCAGGCGCGGGCGGAGTTCGAGGCGCGGAAGCTGGCGGTGAGGGGTGGGGCGGGCCCAGGGACTGGCGCGGCGCGGCGGCGCGGGGGCAAGGCGTCGAGCTATACGCGGGCGCTAGGGGCGCTGATCTGCGCGCGGCTGGCGCAGGGGGAGAGCCTGACGTCGATCACGCGGGATGAGGCGATGCCCTGCTACGGGACGGTGTACGGCTGGCTGAAGCGGCATCCCGCGTTCGAGGCGATGTACGTGGAGGCGCGGGAGGCGCAGGCGGAATACCTGTTCGACGAGGCGCGGGACGTGGCGCTGGCGGCGTCGCCGGCGACGGTGGCGCTGGCGCGGCTGCAGTTCGACGTGATCCGCTGGCAGGCGGCGCGGCTGAGCCCGAAGAAGTACCTGGAGCGGCTGGTGGTGGTGGACGCGGTCGCCGGGGCGAGGATCGCGGCGGCCGAGGCGGAGGCGCGGGCGCGGCAGGCCGAGCCGCCGGTGTCGTACAGCATCACCCACTTCGAGGTGATGGACGGGCGGGTGCTGGCCGCGCCCCCGCGCAACGAACGGGAGGCGCAGGCCTGGGTGGAGGCGACCGGGGCGCCCTATGCCGAGGGGATCGGGCCCAAGGGACAGATCCGGCCGCCGCCGTTGTTCTGAGGCGGATCGGGCGGGTGAAATCGCTTTGCGGGGAGGCGGTATCGGCGTGTGCTGGGCGCCGGAGGTTGATCCGGCTCCCGGTTTGCGCCCGAATGAGGCTGCGCGGGCCGGACCGAAGGGGGACATGTGAGGTTAGGGGTCGTCATCGTCGAGGATGATCCGATCGTCGCCGCCCACGTGGCGCGTGGCGTGGCGGCGCACGAGCGCCTGGCGGTGGTGGGCGCCGCCGCGAGCCTGGCCGAGGCGCGGTCGCTGATGGATCGGAACGCGGACCTGTTCATCCTGGACCTGGGCCTGCCCGACGGCAGCGGGATCGACCTGATCGAGGCGATCCGGGCCCGGGGCGGCCGGCAGCCGAAGGTGCTGGTGCTCTCGGTGCTGGGCGACGAGGAGACCGTGCTGGCCGCCGTCCTGGCCGGCGCCGACGGCTATCTGCTGAAGGACCTGGACACGCTGGACATCGGGCAACAGGCCGCCGACGCGCTGACCGGCGGGGCGCCGCTGTCGCCCAGCATCGCCGCCTATGTGCTGCGCCACCTGCGCCGCCGGGAGGGGCGGGAGAAGCCGGAGGAGCGCGACCCCATCCTGTCGCCGCGCGAGATCGAGCTGCTGCAGCTCCTGGCGCGGGGCTACAGCAACAAGGCCGCGGCGGCGGAGTTCGGCATCTCCCCGCACACCATCGGCGACCATGTGAAGTCGATCTATCGCAAGCTGCGGGTCACCAGCCGCGGGGAGGCGATGGTCGAGGCTATCCGCAGCGGGCTGCTGCACCTGTGACCGCGGCCGGGCGGCCGGGGCGCTGGCGCCGCGCGCTGGCCATCATCCTGGGCGCGCAGGCGCTGTTCTGGGGGGCGTACGGCCTGATCGTCGTCGGCCTGCGCGAGGCGGGGGCGCGGGAGGGCCAGCGCCTGCCGGCGTCGGCGGCGGCGCTGCCTTCGGAGCCCGGCCGCGCCGGCGCCTATGTGGCCAACCTGTCGGACCCCGCGATCCTGCGCATCCCCGGGTGGCAAGCGGCGATCGTGTCGCCGGGCCAGGCGAGCCTGCTGTCGCGCGGCGAGGGCGGCGGCGGGACGGGGCGCATGTCGCTGACCTGCCTGGACGGGCCGTGCCGGGGCGAGCCGGTCGCCTACGCCGGCCCCATCGGGCAGATGCGCCGGGCCGCCGCGGCAGAGCGGCTGCAGCGCTACGACATGGTCTGGCTGGCGGTCGCCCAGGCGGTGATCCTGGGCGCGGCGCTGCTGGTCCTGTTGCCGGTGAACCGCGACTCGCGACTGCAGGCGGCGACCGGCGTGTTCATGATCCTGGTCGGCGCGGACGCGTGGCTCACGACGTTCGGGGCCGAGGCCCTGCCGGGCGCCGGCTTCCCCTTGCTGCGCTATGGCGTGGAGTACCTGATGCTGGCCGCCGCCGCGGTCTCGGTGAACGCCTTCGCCGGCTGGCGGCCGCGGGAGGCCTGGGCGGCCGGGGGATGCTTCGGCGCCGCCTTCGCCGTGCTGGTCGCGACGCGGCTGTCGGGCGGGCGCTTCGACGTCGTGACGCCCTGGCTCGACGCCATCGCGGTGCCCCTGTTGACCGGCTACGGCGCCGTCGCCCTGCTGCGGATGGCGCGCACCGCGCCGGGGCCGGCGATCCGGGTGCTGGCGCTGCTGCTGGTCGGCCTGGCCTCGATCGTCTTCGACCTGTTCCTGTT
>NZ_JANINU010000313.1 GCF_024508875.1 Phenylobacterium sp. | reverse complement strand
ATGGAGCGCGGCGTCGATCCCAAGGGCTGGACCTACGACAACATCGCCCGCATGCGGGACGAACTGAAGCAACTGGGCCTGTCGATCGACTGGAGCCGCGAGTTCGCCACCTGCGACGTCGAGTACTACGGCAAGCAGCAGGCCTGGTTCCTGGACCTGTTCGCCCGCGGCCTGGTCTATCGCAAGGAAAGCGTCGTCAACTGGGACCCGGTCGACCAGACCGTCCTGGCCAACGAGCAGGTCGTGGACGGCCGCGGCTGGCGCTCGGGCGCGGTCGTGGAGAAGCGAAAGCTGAACCAGTGGTCCATGCGGATCACCGACTACGCCGACCAATTGACCGACGACCTGCAGACCCTGGACCGCTGGCCCGAGAAGGTCCGCGTGATGCAGGAGAACTGGATCGGCCGCTCCAAGGGCCTGAAGTTCCGCTTCCACACCGTGGGCGACGCGCCCGCCAAGGACCTGGAGGTCTACACCACCCGCCCGGACACCCTGTACGGCGCGAGCTTCGTGGGCATCGCCGCCGACCACCCGCTGGCCGCCGCCGTGGCCGCGAACGATCCGAAGGCCGCCGCGTTCATCGAGGAGTGCCGCAAGGGTGCGGCCACCGAGGCCGAGATCGAGACGGCCGAGAAGAAAGGCTACGACACCGGCCTGCGCGTGAAGCACCCGTTCGATCCGAACTGGGAGCTGCCGGTCTGGATCGCGAACTTCATCCTGATGGACTACGGCACAGGCGCCATCTTCGCCTGCCCGGCGCACGACCAGCGCGACCTGGACTTCTGCCGCAAGTACGGCCTGCCGGTGAAGCCGGTGGTCCTGCCGCCCGGCGAGGACCCGGCGACGTTCGAGATCGGAACAGAGGCCTATACCGGCCCGGGGACCATCTACAATTCGCCCGGCCTGGACGGGCTGGACATCGAGGCCGCCAAGGCCGAGGCGATCGCCCGGATCGAGGCGCAGGGCGACGGCGAAGGCGCGACCGTGTTTCGCCTTCGCGACTGGGGCGTCTCGCGCCAGCGCGCCTGGGGCTGCCCGATCCCGGTGGTCCATTGCCCGACGCACGGCGTGGTCCCGGTGCCGAAGGACCAGTTGCCGGTGGCGCATCCCGCCGACATCGAGTTCGGCAAGTCCGGCAACGCCCTGGAACGTCACCCGACGTGGAAGAACACCACCTGCCCGACCTGCGGCGGCCCGGCGACGCGTGAGACCGATACGCTGGACACCTTCGTGGACAGCTCCTGGTACTTCGCCCGCTTCGCCAATCCGCACGCCGCCGAGCCGATCGACAAGGCGGCGGCCGACTACTGGCTGCCGGTCGACCAATACATCGGCGGCATCGAGCATGCGGTGCTGCACCTGCTGTACGCCCGCTTCGTCACCAAGGCGCTCGCCGACGATGGCCAGCTCTCCGTGCGCGAGCCGTTCGCCGGCCTGTTCACGCAAGGGATGGTCACCCACGAGACCTATCGCAAGCAGAACGGCGAATGGGTCGAGCCGGGGCAGGTGGAAATCGTCGCCGAGGGGAACACCCGCCGGGCCATCCTGGCCGGTTCGGGCGAGCCGCTGGTGATCGGCGACATCGAGAAGATGTCGAAGTCCAAGAAGAACACCGTGGCGCCGGAGGAGATCTTCGACGTCTACGGCGTGGACGCCGCGCGCCTGTTCGTGCTGAGCGACAGCCCGGCCGAGCGCGACGTCCAGTGGACCAGCGGCGGCGTCCAGGGCTCATGGCGCTTCGTGAACCGCGTGTGGGACGAGTTCGACAGCCAGCCGGAAGGGGCCGTGGACGCCGAGCCCGACGCCGAGCTGCGCCGCGCCACCCACAAGCTGGTGAAGCAGGTGACCGAGGCCATCGAC
>NZ_JANINU010000312.1 GCF_024508875.1 Phenylobacterium sp. | reverse complement strand
GGGTCGAAGTTCAAGGAGGAAGACCTCCGCTACGACCGCATCGTGATCATGACCGACGCCGACGTGGACGGCGCCCACATCGCCAGCCTGCTGATCACCTTCTTCTGGCGGACCATGCCCGACCTGATCCGCACCGGCCGCCTCTACCTGGCGCTGCCGCCGCTCTATCGCCTCAGTCACGGCGGCAAGGCGGTCTACGCCCGCGACAACGAGCACCGCGAGCAGTTGCTGGCCAGCGAGTTCAAGGGCAAGAAGCCCGAGATCAGCCGGTTCAAGGGCCTGGGCGAGATGATGCCCGCCCAGCTCAAGGAAACCACCATGGACCCGAAGACCCGCACCCTAGCGCGGGTCACCCTGCCCCGCGCCGAGGAGCAGGTGGAGGATCTGGTGGAGCGGCTGATGGGCCGCAAGCCCGAGGCCCGCTTCCAGTTCATCCAAGAGAACGCCGAGTTCGCGGTCGCCGACTTGGACATCTAGCGCGATCCGGGGCGCCCGCTTCGTCGACACGCCGCGGTTTCCGGTCCGCGTCGGCGCTTGATCGCTTGCAGGGCTGCCGGAGGCGACTGAAAGATCGTCGATATGAGATCGATGAACCCGACGGGGCCGTCGGTTGCGGATGCGGCCATTGAACCTGCCGTAGCGGCGTGCGTTGACAGCGGGACCGTCCGCCGTATGTTCCGCGCGCGCGGCGATGTCCGTCCGCGCCGCCGCGTCGCGCATACCCGTCTTGCGGGAGCGCCCCGCACACTCGTTAGCGAATGACCGAATTTTCCGAACTTGGCCTCTCGGCCGCGACCCTGAACGCCGTCGCCGAGACCGGCTACACCACCGCCACGCCCATCCAGGCCGAGGCGATCCCCGTCGCCCTCCAGGGCCTCGACGTGCTGGGCATCGCCCAGACGGGCACCGGCAAGACCGCCGCCTTCACATTGCCGATGATCGATCGGCTGGCGGCCGGCCGTTCCAAGGCGCGCATGCCGCGCGCGCTGGTGATCGCTCCCACCCGCGAACTGGCCGACCAGGTCGCCGCGTCCTTCGAGAAGTACGCCAAGGGCCAGAAGCTCTCGTGGGCGCTGCTGATCGGCGGCGTCTCCTTCAGCGACCAGGAACAGAAGCTGGATCGTGGCGTAGACGTCCTGATCGCCACGCCCGGCCGCCTGCTCGACCACTTCGAACGCGGCAAGCTCCTGATGACCGGCGTCCAGATCATGGTCGTCGACGAAGCCGACCGCATGCTGGACATGGGCTTCATCCCGGACCTGGAACGGATCTTCAAGCTGACCCCGGCCAAGAAGCAGACGTTGTTCTGGTCCGTATCCCGACGGCCGACCCCAAAGCCAAGCGCACGGCGCTGCGCATGCTGATCGACCGGGCCGACGTGAAGAACGGCATCGTCTTCTGCAACCGCAAATCCGAGGTCGATATCGTCGCCAAGTCGCTGCAGAAGCACGGCCTGGACGCGGCCCCGATCCACGGCGACCTGGACCAGTCCACCCGCATGCGGACGCTGGAGAGGTTCCGCAGCGGCGAGCTGCGCCTGCTCTGCGCCTCGGACGTGGCCGCCCGCGGCCTGGACATCCCGGCCGTGAGCCACGTGTTCAACTACGACGTGCCGCACCACGCCGACGACTATGTGCACCGGATCGGCCGGACCGGCCGCGCGGGGCGCCTGGGCGAGGCGTTCATGATCGTGACGCCGGCCGACAGCAAGAACCTCGACAAGGTGCTGAAGCTGATCGGCAAGGTCCCCGAGGAGATCACGCTGGAAGGCGTCGACTGGGGTTCGATCAAGGACGAGCCGCGCGCCGGCGGCCGTGGGGGCCGTGGCGAACGGGACCGCGGCGGCCGAGGCGGCCGCGAGCGCGGCG
>NZ_JANINU010000311.1 GCF_024508875.1 Phenylobacterium sp. | reverse complement strand
GGCGTCCGCCGGTTCGGTGACGCCACCGTCCCGCTGGACGAGGCGCTGGTGCAGCGCGGCCTGGCGGCGCCCGAGGCGGTGCAGCGGGCCATCGACCGGCTGGCGGCGGCCGTGCGGTTCTTCACCCTCGACGACGGCGCCCTGGCCGCCTTCCAGGGCGGGGCGCCGGCTTCGGCGTCCTATGTCGCGGCGGCGCGGGCGCAGGACGAGACCGGCGACCGCGCGCCGCCGACCGACCTCGGCGGCTATCAGCGGATGGACTCGCGCCCGGTGCAGGTGATGGCCGACGTGGCGCCGCCCGCGGCGGGCGCCTGGGGCGAGCGGGCCTGCGACCAGCCGCTGGCGATCCAGGTGCTGGTCGGCGGCCGCCGCCTGATCGACGCGGGCTTCGGTCGCGGGATGGACGGCGCTTCGACGGTGGAGGTGGGCGACGACGGGGCGATCCCGCTGCTGTCCGGCTTCCCGGCGAGGGTGTTGGGGCCACGGCTCGCCGCGCCGGGGGCGGCGGTGGATGTACAGCGGCACGAGGCGCCGGGCGCCGTCTGGCTCGACCTCGCCCACCACGGCTGGATGAAGCGCTATGGGCTGATGCACCAGCGCCGGCTCTACCTCGACCTCTTGGCCGGCGAGCTGCGGGGCGAGGACCGGCTGACGCCCACGGCGCGTGCCCAGGGTCCGGACGGGCGCCATTTCGTGCCGTTTACGCTGCGGTTCGCCCTGCACCATGGCGTCCAGGCGCTGGTGTCCCAGGACCGGCGGAGCGTGCTGCTGCGGCCGGTGAGCGCCCACGAGGGCTGGATTCTGCGCAACGACGCCTTGGACATCGCCCTGGAGAGCCTGCCGGGGGGCCGAGGGTTGCAGCTCGTCCTGAAAGGGCAGCGGCGGGCCGACTCCGGCGCCCGGGTGCGGTGGAAGCTCGCGCCCGCGAGGCAACAGATTGACGGGCCGAAGGGTCAGGCGTAACGGGGCGCCATTCCGCGTGACTGGCGACTAAAGGTGGGCGACCACCGGGGAGCGCGAGAACCATATTTGCCGCGCGCCTGGGCATTCCTTCCTTTTGACCTGAGAGGAGAATGCCGTGCCCGCAGCCCCCGATTTCCCCCCCGCGCCCGACAAGGTCGTGGTCCGCCGCGCCCTGATCTCGGTGTCCGACAAGACCGGCCTGATCGAGGCCGCCCAGAAGCTCGCCGCCCTGGGCGTGGAGCTGGTCTCCACCGGCGGCACCCGCAAGGCGATCGCCGACGCCGGCCTGGCGGTGAAGGACATCTCGGACCTCACCGGCTTTCCCGAGATGATGGACGGCCGCGTGAAGACGCTGCACCCGGTGGTGCATGGCGGCCTGCTGGGCGTGCGCGACGCGCCGGCCCACAAGGCGGCCATGGACGCGCACGGGATCGGGGCGATCGACCTGGTCTACGTCAACCTCTACCCGTTCGAGCAGACGGTCGCGGCCGGCGGCGACTACGAGACCTGCGTCGAGAACATCGACATCGGCGGCCCGGCGATGATCCGCTCGGCGGCCAAGAACCACGGCTACGTCGCCATCTGCACCGGCCCGGCCGACATGGCCGAGGTGCTGGCCGAGCTGGCGGACGGTGGGGCGACCAGCCTGGCGCTGCGCAAGACGCTGGCGGGCCGCGCCTATGCCCGGACGGCCGCCTACGACGCGGCGATCTCGGCCTGGTTCGCGCAGCAGCTCGGCGACGCCGCCCCGGCCCGCAAGGCGATCGCCGGCGAACTGGCGCAGACCATGCGCTACGGCGAGAACCCGCACCAGGCGGCGGCCTTCTACCGCTTCCCGAACCCGCGGATCGGTGTGGCGACGGCGAAGCAGCTCCAGGGCAAGGAGCTCAGCTACAACAACATCAACGACACCGACGCGG
>NZ_JANINU010000310.1 GCF_024508875.1 Phenylobacterium sp. | reverse complement strand
GCCTGGCCGCCGGCCCAGGCGAAGGCCCAGAAGGGCGGGGGCAGGCCGATCTCGGCCAGGGCCTCCTCGGTCATGCGCCAGATGGGGGTCATCTCGTCGGCGAGGCGGAGCTGCAGTTCGGGCGTGTGCGGGGGGGACTGCAGGCGCGTGTGTTCGAGGACGAACGCGCGGCGCGCCTCTGCGGTGGGGGCGATCATGTGCGACCTCTCGCCGCATTGCCCGGAATGGGCAACAGCAGGGCGCTGAATTTGCCGCCGATTAACGCTTTGGCATCAAGCCTTTCCGCGAAGGGCGGACCTTGGGAGGGCCGGGGGATATGGGCGCAGTGCTGCCGGCACAGGCCCCTAGGACGGGATGGTTCGGCGCGGGCCTCGAGGGCCGTGTCGTGCGCGTCGCGCTGACCTCGACGATCGTCGCGATGCTGGCGGCGTTCTCCCTCTACCAGTACCGCAACTGGGCCGCCGACCGCGAGGACCTGGCGGCCGACTCCGTTCGACTGGCCCACGCCATGAGCGTCGCGGCCCATCGCGGCGTGACGCACGGGGATGCGGCCGCGATCGTCGCCGCCAACCGGCTGCTGGACGGCAGCGAACACGCCGTCGCGGCGGCCTACGCCGACCTGAAGGGCCATCGCATCGAGATCGGGAAATCCCGCGGGCTGGGCGAGAAGCTGAAGTTCAAGGGCGTGACTTCGGTGCTCGCGCGCTACCGCGCCGAGGGGCTGGAGGTGCGCGTCCCGCACTACGAGGCGGGGCGCCAGGTCGGCGAACTGGTGCTGTGGGTCGACGACCACGAGATCCTCGCCGAGCGGATCACCAACATCGGCATCGCGCTGGCCCTGACCCTGGTGGCGACGGCCGCCGCCGGGCTGGTGGCGCGGCGGCTGGCGCGGCGCGCGCTGGCCCCACTGTACGCCCTGAACGACGGGATGGAGGCGGTGACCGCCTCCCGCGATTTCAGCGCGCGACTGCCCATCGCGCACGAGGACGAGGTGGGCCAGCTCACCCGCCGCTTCAACCGCCTGCTGGGCGCGCTGGACGACTACGACAAAAGCCTGCGGGGCGCGCTGTTCGAGGTGACCTCGGCCCGCGACGCGGCCGAGCAGGCCAATGTGATGAAGTCGCAGTTCCTGGCCAACATGGGCCACGAGCTGCGCACCCCGCTGAACGGCGTTCTGGGCATGAGCCAGGCGCTGATGCTGGACGACCTGACCGCCGAACAGCGCGAGCGCGTCGGGGTGATCCAGTCGTCGGGTACGGCGCTGCTGACCCTGCTGAACGACGTGCTGGATCTGTCCGACCTGGAACAGGGGCGCGTGCAAATCGAGGCGTCGCCGTTCTGCTTCGAAACGGTGGCGCGACAGGCCTGCGAGACCGCGATGACGCTGGCCGAGTCCAAGGGCCTAAGCCTGGAGATCGAGCTGGATCCGTCGGTCCTGGGGCCGTGGGTCGGCGACGCCGCCCGACTGCGGCACGTGATCTACAAGCTGGTGGCCAATGGACTGAAGTTCACCGCCGAGGGCGGCGTCACGGTGCGGGCCACGGGCGGGGTCTCGGGACTGGTGATCACGGTGTCCGACACCGGCATCGGCATCGCGCCCGAGCTGATGCCGCGGCTGTTCGAGAAGTTCGTCCAGGGCGAGGGCGAGTCGACCCGGCGCTATGGCGGCGCGGGCCTGGGCCTGTCGATCTGCCGCCAGCTCGTTGAGCTGATGGGCGGGACGATCGCGGTGGAGAGCGCGCCCGGCCGCGGCAGCGTCTTCACGGTGATGCTGCACGTGGAGCGTGGTGAGGTGGAAGACCGGAGCGAGGCCGCGATGCACGTGGCCGACCTGCGGGTGTTGGTCGCCGAGGACAACGAGACGAACCAGCGGGTGGTGCGCACGGTGCTGAACGCCCTGGG
>NZ_JANINU010000309.1 GCF_024508875.1 Phenylobacterium sp. | reverse complement strand
ACGCTCGAAACCGGCCGCATGGCCCGTCAGGCCGACGGCGCCGTCCTGGCCACCTATGGCGAGACCATGGTCCTGGCGACCGCCGTCTACGCCAAGAGCGCGAAGCCCGGTCAGGACTTCTTCCCGCTCACCGTGAACTATCAGGAGAAGTTCTACGCCGCGGGCAAGATCCCCGGCAGCTTCCCCCGCCGCGAGGGCGCGCCCTCGCAGAAGGAAACCCTCACCAGCCGCCTGATCGACCGTCCGATCCGCCCGCTGTTCGTGAAGGGCTTCAAGAACGAGGTCCAGGTCGTGACGACCGTGCTGGCGCATGACCTCGAGAACGACCCCGACATCGTCGCCATGGTGGCCGCCTCGGCCGCGCTGGTGATCTCGGGCGCTCCGTTCATGGGCCCGATCGGCGCCGCGCGCGTGGGCTACGTCAACGGCGAGTACGTGCTGAACCCGACGCTCGACGAGATGAAGGAGTCCAAGATGGACCTCGTCGTCGCGGGCACGCAGGACGCCGTGATGATGGTGGAGTCCGAGATCCAGGAACTCTCGGAAGCCGAGGTCCTGGGTGGCGTCACCTTCGCCCACAAGGGCATGCAGGCGGTGATCGACGCGATCATCGAGCTGGCCGAACACTCCGCCAAGGAGCCCTTCGAGTTCACGCCGGACGACACCGACGCCATCAAGGCCGAGGCGAAAAAGCTCATCGGCAAGGATCTGGCCGCGGCCTACAAGATCACCGCCAAGATGGAGCGCCATGCCGCCATCTCCGCGGCCAAGGAAAAGGCCCTGGCCGCGCTCGGCAAGTCGGAGTCCAACCCGACGGGCGTCGACCCGCTGAAGCTTGGGGGCGTCTTCAAGGACCTGGAAGCCGACGTCGTCCGCCGCTCGATCCTGGACACCGGCATCCGCATCGACGGGCGCAAGGTCGATCAGGTCCGCCAGATCGTCTCGGAAGTGGGCGTGCTGCCCCGGGCCCACGGCTCGGCGCTCTTCACCCGCGGCGAGACCCAGTCGCTCTGCGTGGCCACGCTGGGCACCGGCGACGACGAGCAGCTCATCGACGCTCTCGAAGGCAAGTACTACGAGAAGTTCATGCTGCACTACAACTTCCCGCCCTTCTCGGTGGGCGAGACCGGCCGCATGGGCGCCCCCGGGCGTCGTGAAGTCGGCCACGGCAAGCTGGCCTGGCGCGCCCTGCGCCCGATGCTGCCGGCCTATGACGAGTTCCCCTACACGATCCGCCTGGTGTCGGAGATCTTCGAGTCGAACGGCTCGTCTTCGATGGCCACGGTCTGCGGTGGTTCGCTGGCCCTGATGGACGCCGGCGTTCCGATCAAGAAGCCGGTGTCGGGCATCGCCATGGGCCTGATCCTGGAGAAGGACGGCTTCGCGGTCCTCTCGGACATCCTGGGTGACGAAGACCACCTCGGCGACATGGACTTCAAGGTCGCCGGCACCGCCGACGGCATCACGTCGCTGCAGATGGACATCAAGATCGCCGGGATCACCGAGGAGATCATGAAGAAGGCCCTCGAACAGGCGAAGGGCGGTCGCGATCACATCCTCGGCGAGATGAACAAGGCCATGGAGGCGCCGCGCGCCGAACTGGGCGAGTTCGCGCCGAAGATCGAAACCATCAAGATCCCGGTCGACAAGATCCGTGAAGTGATCGGCTCCGGCGGCAAGGTGATCCGCGAGATCACCGCCGAGACCGGCGCCAAGGTGGACATCGGCGAAGACGGCACGATCAAGATCGCCGCCGCCGACCAGGCCAAGATCGACGCGGCGAAGGATTGGATCAAGTCGATCGCCAGCGAGCCGGAGATCGGCCACATCTACACCGGCAAGGTCGTGAAGATCGTCGACTTCGGCGCCTTCGTGAACTTCTTCGGCGCCAAGGACGGCCTGGTCCACGTC
>NZ_JANINU010000308.1 GCF_024508875.1 Phenylobacterium sp. | reverse complement strand
GCTCCTCGCGGGCGCGGCGCTCGGCCTCCTGCTGCGCCTGCTGGGCGCGAGCGGCCTCGATCACCCGCTGGCGGGCGGCGCGTTCCTCGGGCGAAAGACCATCGTTGGTCTGGGCCGGCGGGCGCTGGCCCTGCGGCTGCGGCGCGGCGGGACGCGGGGGCTCGAAAACGCGGCGCTCGGCATTGGACGGCGCGGCCAGATTGCCACCTGCCGACGCGTGCGGACGCGCCCGCTTGGTCTCGACGACCACCGTCTTCGTCCGGCCGTGGCTGAAGCTCTGCTTCACCGTGCCCGAGCTGACCGACCCGGCGCTGCGGGGCTTGAGGGTCAGGGGCTTACGGCCGTTGTTGTCGTTCTCGCTCATTCGCTCGCTTTACTCGGCGCCGGGCGGATCCCGGCACATCTCTCTATCAACGTCGAAGGGCGGAAAGCCTCATGGCTCCCGCTTGGCCTCGACAGGCTCCTCGCGCCAATCCTCAGGAAGGAGCGGACTGAACCCCGCCAGGCGCCGGACATCTTCGGCCCAACGCTCGGCGGCGCGCCCCGCAAGGAAGGCGGTGTGTATCACATTCTCCAGCCCTAAGGCCAAACCCAATTCGGCCGAGCTGAAGAGACCGACCACGCCGGGCGCCGGCGTGGTCTTGCGGGCCTGGGCCATGATCTTGCGACGCCCGTCGGCTGCGCCGTCGGACGCCTCGATCAGCCAGGCGGCCTTGCCCGAAGAGATTGCGGAGGAAACCTTCTCGAACCCCGAGGTAAGGTCGCCGGCGCGTCGCGCAAGCCCCAGCCCCGACAAAAGCCGGGTCCGCAGAAGGCTTTCCACCTGGTCGGCCAGGTTCGCCGGGGCGGTCACCTTGGCCTTGGCGGCGCGGGCGAACAGGCCCTTCTTCGCCGCCTGCGTCACCGACGCGCGGTCGGCGGCCACCCACATGCCACGCCCCGGCAGCTTGCGCGCCAGGTCGGGAACGGCCTGTCCGTCGGGGCCCGCCACGAAGCGGATCAGCCGCGCCTCCTCCATGACCTCGCCCGACACGATGTCGCGACGCTCGCGCGACGCCTCGGCGTGGGTCCTGGCGGAGGATGATTTTTCGGCGGCGCTCAATTCGTTCACGCTCCCTTCCTCCCCGATGGAGGAAGGGCCGGGGATGTCGTCGCCTTTTGACGAGATCGAAGTCATCGGCGCGCCCCCGACGGAGACCCGCGCCGACCTCGGTCCTCCCCATGCGCAGCGGGCACACCACCACCCAACCCTCCTCCATCGAGGAGGAGGGCTAGAGGTTGATGAGCACCACCACTGCGCACGGGAGAGTCACCTCACCCAGCCTTAAGCGTCTTGAGCTTCGCCGGCGGCTTCCGCCTCGGCGACATGCTCTTCGGAAGGCTCGCCGTCGGCGTCCGCGAACGCCTCCTCGCCGCCTTCTTCCTCGACGATCTCTTCCTCAGGGGGGGCCTCGACCCAGCCCATGGCGATCCGGGCGCGCATGATCAGCAGCTCGGCGTCGGCGGGCTCCAGGTTGAAGCTCTCGAGGATGCCCGGCTCGCGCACGCGCTCGCCATTCTTGCTCTCGAACCAGCCGCGCAGGTCGTCAGGCACCAGGCCGGCCAGGTCCTCGACCGACTTCACGTCGCCTTCGCCCAGGGCCACCGACATCGGCAGGGTGATCCCCTCGATCTCCAGCAGGGCGTCCTCGACGCCCAGGGCCTTGCGCTTGGCGTCGAACTCGGCGGCTTCCTTCTCCAGGTAGTCGCGGGCGCGGGCCTGGATCTCCTCGCCGGTCTCCTCGTCGAAGCCCTCGATCGAGGCGATCTCGGAAACGTCGACGTAGGCCACGTCCTCGACCGAGGCGAAGCCCTCGGTGACCAGGAGCTGGGCGATGACCTCGTCCACGTCCAGGGCTTCCTGGAACAGGGCCGTGCGCT
>NZ_JANINU010000307.1 GCF_024508875.1 Phenylobacterium sp. | reverse complement strand
CACACCATCGTCACCGTGCTGTGCGACCACGGCCAGCGCTATCAGTCCAAGATCTTCAACCCGCCGTTCCTGCGGGAGAAGGGCCTGCCGGTCCCCACATGGCTGGAATAGATCCTCTCGTCTCCACCGCCTGGCTCGCGGAGCGCCTGGACGATCCCCAAGTTCGTATCGTCGACGCCACCCTGCCCCTGGTGGGCCAGCCAGGCCATGGCCGGGACAGCTACGTCGCCGGCCACATCCCCGGTGCGGTGTTCTTCGACATCAACGCCATCGCAGACACGACGACCGATCTGCCCCACATGCTGCCGGGCGCCGAGGACTTCGCGCGGGAGGCCGGCGCTCTGGGCCTGGCGCGCGACGCGACGGTCGTGGTCTACGACGCACATGGCATCTACTCGGCGCCGCGCGTCTGGTGGACGCTGCGCGCGATGGGCTATCCGAACGTCTTCGTCCTCGACGGGGGCTTGAAGAAATGGCGCGCCGAGGGCCGGCCGCTGGAGGTCGCCGCAGCCACGCCGGCCAGAGCTACCGTCGAGCCGCGCTTCGAGCCTTCGTTCGTGAAAGACCTCGACCAGGTCGCCGAAATCCTGAAGTCCGGCTCCGCTCAGGTCGTCGACGCAAGGTCCGCGGGCCGTTTCCGGGGCCAGGCCCCGGAACCCCGCGCCAGCCTGCGGTCGGGTCACATGCCCGGTGCGCTCAACCTGCCCTTCGATCAGGTCGTCAACGCCGACGGCACGCTGAAATCCGCCGAGGATCTTGCGCCGGTCTTCGGCCATGTCGATCTTGGCCGCCCGATTGTCACGACCTGCGGCTCGGGCGTGACGGCGTCGGTGCTCGCCCTGGCGCTGGCGCGTCTCGGTCGCTTCGACGTGGCGGTCTACGACGGGTCGTGGACGGAATGGGGTGGCCGAGCCGACACCGCTGTCGTCGCGGGGACCTGATCCATCGAAATCCGCCGCGCCCGCGAAGCAGACCTGGCCGCGCTGCCCGCGATCGAACGCTCGGCCGCCGCCGCCTTCGAGGGACGCGATGTCCCGGCGTGGTTGCTGACCGACGCCTCGTCGCCCGATAACTGGCGCCCGCAACTGAACGCCGGAACGCTCTGGGTGGCGGAGGCCGATGGCCGGCTGGTGGGCTATCTGGCGGCCAGCGTCGTCCAGGACCGCCTCCACATCGACGAAGTGGATGTCCTGCGCGCGTGTCAGGGACGAGGCCTGGGACGGCGGTTGCTGCAAACCGCTGCTGACCATGCGCGCACAACCGGGCTCCGGCGGCTCAGCCTGACGACCTTTCGGGACGTGCCCTGGAACGCGCCGTTCTATGCGTCCTTTGGCTTTCGGGAATGGCCCCCCGAGAATGCGCCCCCCAGCGTGCGCCAGATGCTGAGCTACGAAGCGGCCAGGGGCCTGAAGAACCGCTGCGCCATGGTGATGGACCTCTGATCGTCCTCACCGCATCGGCGGAGCGTACATCAGGCCGGGCGCCGGAGCATTCCACAACGCGTTCAGGCCACGGTCCAGGCGCAGGGCGGAGTCTTGGCCCAGGTCGCGGCGGAAGATCTCGTGATAGGCCCCGACCTGCCGGAGCACCTGGAACGCCCAGTCGGGCTTCAGGCCCAGCAGCGCGCCCAGGTCGCCCTCGACGCCGAGCAGCCGCCGGGTTTCCGGGTCGGTCGCCGTCTCGCGCGCCTGTTCCACCGTCCGCGCGCTGAGGCCAAGTTCCTCGCCGAGCAGGGTGGCGTACACCGTCCAACGCACGATCTCGGTCCAGACCGGATCTTCGCGGCGCACGACCGGCCCCAAAGGCTCCTTGGAGATCACATCAGGCAGGATCACGTGGGCGTTGGGATTGGACAGGAGCGACCGCGAGGCGGCGAGCGCGGAAATATCCGCCGTGAACACGTCGCAGTTCTCGTTCTCGTAGAGCGCCCTCGCCTGCTCCTCGGAGGCCGCCATGACGGCGCGGTACTTCATCCCTCGCACCCGGAAATAGTCGGCCACGTTGCCCGCGCTGGCCGTTCCTTCCTGCACGCAGACCCGCGCGCCGCTCAGCTCCTCGGCGCTGGTCAGGTTGATCGCCCGGCGCGCCAGGAAGCCCTGGCCGTCGTAGTAGGTGGTCACGGGGAAGGCGATCCCCAGCCCCGCGTCGCGGGCAAAAGTCTGCGAGGTGTTGCGCGACAGGAGGTCGAGCTCGCCGCGCTGCAGGGCGCCGAAGCGGTCCTGCGCGCCGATGACCGTGAAACGCACCTTGCTCGCGTCGCCCAGGGTCGCGGCGGCGACCGCGCGACAGATGTCGACGTCGAAGCCTCGCCACTCGCCGCGGGCGTCTCTCAGCGCGAAGCCAGGCAGTCCGGGGTGCACGCCGCACGCCAGGTATCCGCGCTTGCGCACGGCCTCGAGCGTCGGGCTGCGCGCAGGCTTGTACTGCCCGGTTGCCGCGGGAGCCTTGGGCGCATCGGCCGCCGTGGGCTTGGCCGGCGCCTTGCCTTCCGGCGCGGGGCCGCCGCAGGCGCTGAGGAACGCCATCGTCGCCGCGATCGCCATGAGGCGCCGGATCATCGCTGCTCCCTTGAATCGCAGAGGGGCTTGGGGCTCTAAGAGCCCTGGCACTTTCGCCAGCGTCGCCTGGACCCGCAACCCCGCATGTCGGACGAAACCCGCCTGATTCACGCCGGCAAGACGTCCGCGCCCCTCGCGGAGACCGTCGGACCGCCTATCCAGAAGGGGTCCACGATCCTCCTGCCCAACGCGGAGGCCCTGTACGACGACGCCAACTACCTCACCTACGGCCGCGCAGGCCTGGCCGCACAGTCGGCGCTCCAGGCGGCGCTGTGCGAGTTGGAAGGCGCGGAAGGCGTCACCCTCTATCCGTCCGGGATCGCTGCGGTCGCGGGCGCAATGCTGGCGCTGCTCAAGGCGGGCGACGAAGTCCTTGTGGTGGACAGTGTCTACAAGCCGGTGCGCCGCTTTTGCGACAACGTCCTGAAGCGGTTCGGCGTGGCGGTCGCCTACTACGATCCGCGCACCCCGGCGGAGAAACTGGTCGCCGACGCCTCTGCGCAAGTGCGGATGATCCTGCTGGAGAGCCCGGGCTCCCTGTCGTTCGAGATGCAGGACACGCCGCGGATCGCGGCGCTGGCCCGCGAGCGCGGGATTCTCACGTGCATCGACAACACCTGGGGCGCCGGGCTGCTCTTCAAGCCGCTGGCGTATGGAGTCGACGTCTCGATCCAGGCCCTGACCAAGTACGTCGGTGGGCATTCGGACGTTTTCATGGGCTCGGCCGCCGCGCGCGAGCCGTCGCTTGTGCGCAAGCTGGCGGACGGGATCAACCACATGGGATGGGCCGTCTCCGGGGAAGACGCCTACGCCATGCTGCGCGGCCTGCGCACCCTGCCCACGCGGATGGCCCGGCATGGCGCGAGCGGGCTCGAGGTCGCCGGCTGGCTGCGCGACCGGCCGGAGGTCGCCGAGGTGCTGCATCCGGCGCTGCCGGGCGCCGCGGGGCACGACCTCTGGGCGCGGGACTATACGGGCGCCTGCGGCCTGTTCGGCGTCATTCTCACGCCCGCCCCCGCAGCGGCCACAAACGCCTTCCTGAACGCCCTGGAGCTCTTCGGTCTTGGCTTTTCCTGGGGCGGGTTCGAAAGTCTCGCGCTCGCTTGCGATCCGCAACTCGCGGTCCGAAAGCACAGGCGGGACTATGGCGGCCCGCTAATGCGGCTGCACATCGGCCTAGAGGATCCAGCGGACCTGATCGCGGACCTCCGCCGCGGCTTCGACGCCTTCAAAAGCGCCTGATCGGAACCTCCACGCTGTCCCTGCGCTTGCTGCGCATCCACGAAAGGGGACGACCGATGGCGAATACCCAGCAGGGCTTCGAGACGCGCGCCGAGCGCGTGGCCGAGGACGAGCGGCGAATCCAGGACGGCATCGAAGCGAAGGAGGCGCGGTCGTTCCAGTCCGACGGCGATCAGCCGCCGGCGCAGACGGGCGCGCGGGAATATCCCGTTCCGCCGATGCCGGGAAAGCACCTGGAGAAGCCCGGGCGCGAAGCGGACCTGACCCTCCAGCCGATGTGGGATGCGCCGTTCTACAAGGGGTCCGGCAAGCTTGAGGGCAAAGTGGCGTTGATCACCGGGGCCGACAGCGGCATCGGACGCGCCGTGGCGGTGCTGTTCGCGCGCGAAGGCTGCGATGTGGCGATCGGCTACCTTGAGGAGAGCGACGACGCCCTGACCACAAAGGCGGCGATCGAGAAGGAAGGCCGCCGCGCCATTCTGTTGCCGGGCGACGTCTCCGAGGCGAGCTACGCCGAAGCGGCCGTGAAGCGCACGGTCGACGAGCTCGGCGGCCTCGACATCCTGGTGAACAACGCCGCCTTCCAGGAGCATGCCGCGTCCATCGAGGACATCACCTACGAGCACTTCGACAGGACGTTGAAAACCAACCTCTACGGCTATTTCAACATGGCCAAGGCGGCGGCTCCGCACCTTAAACCCGGCTCCGCGATCATCAACACCGGTTCCGTCACGGGCCTGGAAGGCTCGAAGGAGTTGCTCGACTACTCCATGACCAAAGGCGGCATCCACGCCTTCACCCGATCTCTGGCCGGCTCGCTCATCAAGAAGGGCGTTCGGGTCAACGCCGTCGCCCCTGGACCGGTCTGGACGCCGCTCAACCCGGCCGACCGGCAGGGCAAGGATTTGGAGCAGTTCGGCAAGCAGACGCCGATGGGGCGTCCTGCCCAGCCCGAAGAGATCGCGCCCGCCTTTGTCTTCCTGGCTTCGCCGCAGACGTCCAGCTACATCACGGGGGAGATTCTGCCGATCATCGGGGGGTACTAGGATCGCGAACGGGAGCCACTTCGAGGCGTGGCTGGCGGGCTTCATGGCCGACGAGCGCCTGCCGGAGACCTTCCGGGAGACGTTCGACGAGATTTGTCGCCCTTTCGCGGACCGCTGCGTGGACTGGCGGGCCGATTTCGGCCGCACGGCGCTGGTCGGGCTGTGCGGGGCGCAGGGCTCCGGCAAGTCCACGGTCGCGACGGCCACCGCGGCCTATCTCCGCGCCCATGGGCTCAATGTCGTGTCCCTGTCCCTGGATGATTTCTACCTGGGGCGCGAGGCCCGCCGGTGGCTTGCCGGTCGTACGCACAGGTTGCTCTCGGTGCGCGGCCCGCCGGGCACCCACGACGTCGCCCTGGCCTGCACGGTGCTCGACCATCTGCGACGGCCGGGCGCCACGCCCCTGCCCGCCTTCGACAAGGCGACCGACGAGCGACTGCCCAAGTCGCGCTGGCGCGAGGTGGAGGGGCCGGCGGACGTCGTCATCTTCGAGGGCTGGTGTGTCGGGGCCCTCGCGGAGCCGGTCGAGCGCCTGCAGCGGCCGATCAACGCGCTTGAACGGCGCGACGATCCTACCGGAGCCTGGCGCGGCTACGTGAACCGCCAGCTCACCGAGAGCTACGACGCCCTGTTCGGCCGCCTGGACCGTCTGGTTCTTCTGCAGGCTCCGGGCTTCGAAGTGGTGCGGGGCTGGCGCACGGAGCAGGAGCAGAAGCTGCGGGCCCGCACCGGTGGCGGCATGTCCGACGCCGAGGTGGGCCAGTTCATCCAGCACTACGAGCGGCTGACCCGCTGGATCCTCGAGGAGATGCCCGCACGCGCCGACTGGGTGGTTCCGCTCAAGCCTGACCGGAGCCCGGTCCCTTCGACGACCTGATCATCGCCTCGCGCTCCGCGGCCGTCAGCAGCCGCCATTTGCCCTCGGGCAGGTCGCCGAGCTCAAGCGGTCCGATGCGGATGCGGTTCAGGTCCATGACCCGCAGGCCCACCAACTCGCACATGCGCCGGATCTGGCGGTTGCGTCCCTCGGTCAGCACGAAGCGGAGGACCTGGCCCTGGACCACGGTCACCTTGGCGGGACGGAGTTTGCGGCCGTCCAGCTCAAGGCCGTGCCGAAGCTTTGCCAGCGTGGGCTCGTCGATCCGGCCGGCGACGCGTACGACATATTCCTTGTCCAGCTCGGACTGCGGGCCGATCACCGCCTTCGCAAGCACGCCGTCATTTGAGAGGATCAGCAAGCCGTGGCTGTCCAGGTCAAGCCGACCGAGCGGCGGCAGGCTCATCCTGGCGTCGGGGATCGTGGCGCTTTCTCCCACCAGCGCATTGCGCGTCAGCAGGCGAACGGCCGGCGTGTAGCCCGGCTCCGGTTGCCCTGAGACGTAGCCAGTCGGCTTGTTGAGGACGGCCGTGAAACCTTCCAGCCGCCCTTCGGCCTTGTCCGTCAGCGTCAGCGTCTGTCCGGGCAGGATCTTGCGGCCGGCGTCCTCCACGCGCTCGCCGTCGATGTAGATCAGCCCCTCTCCGATCAGCGCTTCGGCCTCGCGCCGCGAGCAGACGCCGCTTTGGGCTAGCCACTTGTTGACGCGCTGCGGCTCGGCGTCCTCGTAGGTCTTGGTCCAGGACATGGGCGTTTCCTGCATGCCGGCGGGCCGGGCGAATATCGCCGATGCGCCGGGGGCGCGCCACCGGCGGTGATGGCGGATGGCGCGCCCGGCAGGACTCGAACCTGCAACCGTCCGCTTAGAAGGCGGATGCTCTATCCGGTTGAGCTACGGGCGCTCGCGGGCCGGAAGCCCTCAGTGGGTCCAGGGGATACGTCTGCCGAAGGCGAAGTTGTCGGCGTAGGCCTTGATGATGCGCTTGGCCGGCGCCGGGTCGATGAGCTGGAAAGCGATGCCGTGAGCCTCGGCATACCGGACCGCCTCCTCCTTCGACTCGAAGCTGAGGCGCACCTGGCTCGACTCGGTGTCGCTGGTCACGGTCCAGCCCATCAGCGGGTCGGGGCGACGCGCGTCCTTGGGTTCGAACTCCAGGACCCAGGCGGCCGCCTTGGCGCGGCCCGACTGCATGGCGGTCTTCGACGGACGATAGATGCGCGCGAGCATGCTCGTTCAAATCCCTAAAAGTCGCCGGCGTGGTCGGGGCGGAGAGATTCGAACTCCCGACCCTCTGCTCCCAAAGCAGATGCGCTACCAGGCTGCGCTACGCCCCGAGGGCGCCGGAGGCCCGTCAATATGGGCGTTTCGCCGTTTCGGCAAACCTAACCGTGCCGGGTCATCAGCTTGAAGACGCCGGAAGCCCGCACAATGTCCACGCCACGGGCGTGCAGCCGCCCGTCCGCGAAGGCGACGTCCTTCGTCGCGCGGCTCATCCGCGCCTCGCCAACGACCCAGTCGCCCTGGCGAGCCATGTGCAGGAAATCGATCGACAGGTGGATTGTCACCGCCACCTGGCGGGCGCCTCGCCCAACGGCTGCGGCCAGCAGTCCGTCCGTGAAAGCCGACAGCATACCGCCGTGAACGATGCCGATGCCGTTGGCGTGGCGCGGCAGGGCGTAGAACGCCTGCTCCACGAGGTCGCCGTCGCTGACGCGGTGGTAGTACGGACCGTTGTGGGTGGAGAACGGCCCGCGACCCTGGGTCAGGACGAAGCCCTCGGGCGGCGGCGGAATGCGATCCTCAGCCACGCGGCATCGCCCGATGCAGCACTCGATCGCCCGGCAACAGGCCGATCTGGGCCGCCCGTCCGCCCGCCAGCTCCAGCACGAACTTCGCCGGCCCGGCGGAGGGGGCGCCGCTTTCGTCCAGCGGCTGGACGTTGCGGCTGATCGAAACCACGCGACCGTTCTCGCCGATATAGATGATGTCCAGCGGGATAAGCGTGTTCCGCATCCAGAACATCTGCGGCGACGATCGGCTGAACAGGAACAGCATGCCACGGTCGGCCGCGAGGCTTTTGCGGCACATCAGGCCGTACTCACGCTCCATGTCGCTGTCGGCGATCTCGACCATGAAGGACTGCACGCCTTTGTCGGTCCGGATCTGCAGCGGCTCCAGCGGCCTGATCTCGGCTTGGCCCTTGCAGTGCTTGGGGTCCTGGCGCGGTAGCTGGGCGGCGGCCGGCGCGGCGACCAGAAGGCTCAGCGCGAGCGCGCCGGCGACGCGGCGGCTCATCAACTCATGCAGCACGAAGGTCACTCCGAAGTGCGTCGTCCGTCAGGCGACGTTAGACCCTTCGATCTCGGCCACCACAAGCCCCTTGGGGCCCTCGGCGAAGCGCACCATCACGCATTCGCCCGGCTGGAGGTCTTCCATTCCTGAGCGGCGCAGCGTCTCGATGTGGACGAAGATGTCGCCGGGTTCGCTGTCGCGCACGACGAAGCCGTAGCCCTTGGCGCGGTTGAACCACTTCACCTTGGCGCCTTCGAGGGGACCGGTGGCCTGCAACGGCCGCCGCACGGGCCGGGCCATGCCTTCCGGCCGCGCGCGCGCCGGGTCCGGACGGCGCTCCGACGGCGTGGCCGAGCTTTCGTCCACCAGCACCACCTCGGCCACCTGCCAGCCCTTGGGTCGGCGTACGACGTCGCAGGTGATCAGTGAGCCTTCGAGGCAACTTTCACGGCCCGAAGTCCTCAGGCTCGTGACGTGCAGCAGCACATCCTTGAGGTCGGTAAGACTTGGATCGTCGGGAACTATGAACCCATAGCCCTTGCCCGCATCGAACCATTTGACGCGACCTTGGATGCGCACCGGCGGCGGCGCATCGACCTGCTCGAATTCAAACCCAACCATTCGCCCCTCGGCCCGCTACCCCTCCCGACACACGGATCGGAGCCGACTATAACACTGTTCTCGTAACAGATGCGCCGTCAATGGTGATTCGCGCGGGTGCGTCGCCAGGCCCAGAGCCCCCTTTCGGGCACGCCGACAAACGACTAGCGAATCTCGTCGCCGGCCACGCCCTCACGACGAAACTTGGCGGGTATCTTGGCGAGGCGCTTTCCGAGGCGGACCGCGCGCCATTTCCACATGGCGGAACCTCCTGTACTCACCGGCGCGCCAGCGAGGAGCCATGCCACGACGGCCTGGTAGCAGGTCGGGACGACGTGATTTGTCCGCAGGATCTCCTCCAGACGGCGGAAGGAGATGACTTCGGGATCGCCTTCCCATGTCTGGTATGTAAGGGCGCCCGCGGCATGCTTCTGCAGATAGTCTCGCCCGACCTCGACGCCCAGAAACACCGCCATGTGCCAGTTCGTGCCGTCCTCCCGCATGAGCAGGCAGGGAACGTTGTGCGGGATCAGCTTGAGGCCGATTTCTTCCTTCGCCTCCCGGCACGCGGTCTCCGCGAGCGAGGCGCCATCGTGCGAGGGTTCGAAGTTTCCACCCACCATGTGGAGATGCCCGCCAAACGCCATCGGCTTGCCGTCGATGGAGAACCGCGCCCGCCGATGGAGAATGAGGCATTGCTTCTCCTTCGAAACGAAGATCGTATTGCCCGAGACCCGGGCGACATCCCGCCAAGGGTCTTTGGGATGGCGGGCGAACTTGGCATCGGTCAGCGCCTGGATCATGGCGTAGTCACACGCAAAACCCGTAAGCCGAGAGGTGTTCGCGCCCGGCTCCCGCCAGTCGTTTCCACCATGCGCTTCAAGCCACGGCGGATCCTGGAGGATCAGGTGCGAGGCATTGTGCTTGAGGGCACTCCTGCGCCGAGCGACCTCGGCGGCGAACTCGGCGGCATCCAGCTTGTAGGCCTCGGCCAGTAGGTTGACCTGGGTCTCCCAGGTCTCGCCCTTGCCGGCCATCATGAGGGTGGGCTCTTTCACCGCGATATCGACCACGCGGCCGCCGGCAGCGTCAGAGGTAAGGTCGGTTGCGTTCTTGCGATAGCGCTCGACCGCATCCGCCACATGGTCCCGGTTGCGCTCCAGCCGCGCTCTGATCAGGAGCGTCAGCAGGAGCACCAGCATCGCTCCGACGATGAACGCGAGCGAGGCCTGCGGTTCGATCAGCGCCGCGGGGATCCCCACGCGTCCGGCTATCTCATTAGATTGTTCCGGAAATCCCTTGATGGCCGCAGAGAGCACGGCCACGACAAGACTGACGATGCCAGCCCCGGTATTGAGATCCTTGGCAAGATTTCTCACGCGCAGCCCCCGCCATTGCGCCCGCCGGCCACTCGGAGCGGTCGGCAACCACGAACAAGCTAGACCATGGAGCACAACCGGCAATACCCGACGCGCCGGGTGCGCGGCAAAATTGCGCGAGTGCACTTCGTCGAGCGGCTGGATGGAAAATGTGAGGAAGTTCGCGTGGCAGTCCCTAGGGGAGTCGAACCCCTCTCTTCAGGTTGAAAACCTGACGTCCTAACCGATAGACGAAGGGACCGCGTGCGCGAGAGGCGGCTCTATAGCGACCTTCGTATGGGGGCGCAAGCGGCCTGCGACACTTAAATCCGGCGGGGATCGGCGACGTCCTCGATCTCGAGTTCCACCCCTTCCCGCCCCTGCCAATCGTCGGGTTTCAGCCGGCCGGCCACATGGACCGCGCCGCCCTCCTGCAGCAGCCGGCGCCCCGTATCCATCTCGCCGACTCGCCAGGCGACCGCCTTGAGTCGTCCGCCCGAACTGTCCGTCAGCGTGCAGCGCACGTGCCCGCCCCGCAGGGCCGTCGGCCGCTCGATCCGAACGTCGGCGGCGGCGAACAGCGGCTCGGGGTTTCCCGGCCCGAACGGCGCGAGGCGCTGGAAGTCCGACCAGAGCGAACGGTCCGCGCCGCGGGTCGTGACCAGGGCGTCGATCTCCAGCGCGTCGTCGGCGGCCGCAGCCTCGCTCTCGGCCGCCAGCCGCTCGCAAAGGAAGGCCCTGAGCTCGGGAATGGTGTCCGGCCGGACCGAGAGACCCGCGGCCATGGCGTGGCCGCCGCCGGCCAGGAGCAGGCCTTCCTCGTAGGCGGCCTGCACGGCGCGGCCCAGGTTGACGCCGGGCTGGGATCGTCCCGACCCCTTGCCGACATTCGCCGGCCGGTCGATGCCGATGACGATCACCGGCTTGCGGTAGCGCTCGCGCAGTCGGCCGGCGACGATGCCGATGACGCCGGGATGCCAGTCGTCCTCGGCCACGATCAGGCACCGCGCCTCCGCCTGGTTGCTCTCGCGCTCGATGTGGCGCACCGCCGCTTCCTGGACTTCCGCCTCCACCTGCTTGCGCTCGGCGTTCAGCGCATCGAGTTCGGCCGCCAACGCAGCCGCTTCGGCCGGATCGTCCGTCGACAGCAGCCGGGCGCCCAGGTCTGAGCGGCCCACGCGTCCGCCGGCGTTGATCCGCGGCCCCAGCAGGAACCCCACGTGGAAGACGGACGCGGGACCCTGCCCCTTCGCCACCTCCATCAGCGCCTTCAGCCCGGGATTGCTCCAGGCCGACATCACCTTCAGCCCCTGCGCGACGAGGGCGCGGTTGAAGCCGGTGAGCTGGGTGACGTCGCAGACCGCGCCCATCGCCGCCAGATCCAGCCAGCTCCGGATGTCGGGCTCGCCGGCGGACGCGAAGCCGCGGCGCCGCGCCTCGCGATTCAGGGCCGCGAGGAGCACGAACGCCACCCCGGCCGCCGCGAGATGGCCCTGCCCCGATCCGCAGTCCGGCCGGTTCGGGTTGACCAGCGCCGCCACCGACGGGATTTCCCCCGGACGCATGAGGTGGTGGTCGATCACCACGACCGGCAGGCCGATCTCGGAGGCGCAGGCCAGGGCGTCGTGGGCGGCAGCGCCGCAGTCCACCGTCACCACCAGCTCGGCGCCCTCGTCCTTCAGGCGGCGGAAGGCGGCCGGCGAAGGGCCGTACCCCTCGTTGATCCGGTCGGGGACATAGATGCCGAGCTCCAGTCCCATCGCCCGGAACCAGCGCACGATCAGCGAGGCGGACGACGCGCCATCGACGTCGTAGTCGGCGAACACCACGACCCGCCGCCTCGATTCCAGGGCGTCCACGAGGATCGTGGCGGCGCGATCCATGTCGGCGAACGACGACGGGTCGGGAAAGAGGGCCTTGAGAGTCGGGTTGAGGAAGTCCGCGCATGCGTCGGCCGTGACCCCGCGAGAGGCCAGCGCGCGGGCCAGCGGCTCGGAAAGGCCGTGCGCCAACTGGTGGCGGCGCACAAGGTCGCCGTCGAAGGCGCGCTGGCGCCACCGACGGCCGCTCAGCGAGCGCGTGACGCCCAGGAACCCCAATTGCGCGTTCCCGTCCGCCATTCGCCTCCGCTCCGCCGCGAGCCGCCACTATCGGCCCCTACCCTACGAGTCGCCAGTGACCAATCGCCCTATCCCGCCGATACGACAGAAGCGGTCGCTCAAAACGAAGACGCCGCCCGGGGGTCCGGACGGCGTCGCCGCGATCGAAATCGGATCGGTGTGGCCTTAGGCCGCCACGGCCTTGCGGCGGCGCAGCACCGAGCCAGCGGCGCCGAAGCCCATGATCATCATGGCCCAGGTCGCGGGTTCGGGAACGGCCTCGAAGTTGTAGGTCGTGCCGCCGGCCGTCACGTTGTCGGCATAGGCCGTGTAGCCCGCGCCGATGCCGCTGCCGACGCCGATGTAGACGGCGCCCACGTAGGCGTTCTGCGACAGCGTGCCGGCCCAGCTCGTCAGGGTGCGCTGGTCGAGCTCGCTGGTCCCGTTGCGGAAGAACGTGCCGCCGGAGCCGATCGTGTTCCAGGAGCCCTTGGGCTGGGCCGCGCCGTAGCCGCCCGCCTGATAGGCCTGCTCCCAGACGAAGTCGTACTTCGTGTTGCCGTCCCAGACCACCATGCGCAGGGCCGGCGAGTACATCGGATCGCAGCAGGCGTTCGTGGACGCTGCATCGATCTGGTACTCGAACGCCAGGTCGGTGAAGTCGCTGAACGCGCCCAGGTTCGAAGCCGACGAGTAGAGGTCGCCCAGCACGAAGCGCGTGCGGTCCCCGTGCAATTCGAGCGAACCGTTGCCCGAACGCGCCGAGTCCGTGGTGATCGTGGCCGAGCCCGTGCCGTTACCGTTCTCGCCGGGCGGATTGCTCCACCCCATCATGTTGCTCGGCGTGACCACCACCGTGCTGGCGCTGGCCGCAGAGGCGACGAAAGCCGCCGCGATGAGCGCCGCAGCGCCCCCGACAAAAGTCCGCATTTCTAATTTCCCCACCAATTTTGAGGGCCACCGCCGGCGACCCGTGCCAAGACGCTTAAGCCACTAACTTTCCCGTGCGCGTTAACTATTTACGGTCACCGAACGCGTTCAACCGCGATGTTCTATGGCTCCACGGGGGGTTGCGGGCAGCGCGAGCTTTTCCCCTGCGCCGGGAATAATCCGGCGCAGACAGGCTAATTGAGATAACATTGGTTGCGGAAACGTGGTGTGGGCCGGCCCGGTTGCGCCGGCCGCGCACGTTAAACCGGACGCTTCATCCGCACTTCGCGGACAGTCCGGGTCGCCGAGTTCATGACCAGCGTGTGGGTATGCACAAAGCCGCCCGCGTGCGCGACGCCGTCGAGCAGCGCACCCTTGGTGACGCCGGTCGCCGCAAAAATTGCGTCCGCGCGGACCATCTCGTGGAGATCGTACTTTTTATCGAGGTCGGTGATCCCCACGCGAGCGGCTCGGGCGCGCTCGTCGGCGTTGCGGAAAACCAGGCGACCCTGGAACTGGCCGCCGACGCACTTCAGTGCGGCGCACGCCAGCACCCCCTCGGGCGCGCCGCCGGAGCCGACGTAGAGGTCGATGCCGGTGTCGGGATCCGCCGTGTTGATCACGCCCGCCACGTCGCCATCGGTGATCAGATACACGCGCGCGCCGACCGAGCGGACCGAGGCGATGATGTCGGCATGCCGCGGGCGGTCCAGGATGCACACCGTGATGTCGCCGGGCTCGACGCCCTTGGCGCTGGCGAGCGCCTTGACGTTGTCGGCCGGGCTCTTGTCCAGGTCGATGACGCCCTCCGGATACCCGGGGCCGCAGGCGATCTTATCCATGTAGGTGTCGGGCGCGTTGAGCAGCGTGCCCTTGGGCGCCCAGGCCATCACGGCCAGCGCGTTGGCCATCGCCTTGGCGGTCAGCGTCGTGCCTTCCAGCGGGTCGAGCGCGATGTCGATCTTGGCGCCTTTGCCCTTGCCGACCTTCTCGCCGATGTAGAGCATCGGGGCCTCGTCCCGCTCGCCCTCGCCGATGACGATCTCGCCGTCGATGTCGAGGTCGTTCAGGGCCGTGCGCATGGCGTCGACGGCGGCCTGGTCGGCGGCCTTCTCGTCGCCGCGGCCAACGAGTTTCCACGCAGCGATGGCGGCGATCTCGGTCACCCGGACCGCGTCCAGCACCAGCCCGCGATCCAGAACTTCAGAACTCATCTCGTTTCCAACCCCAGCGAGCGCCGATCCTTGAAGGCGCGTTTGACCTTAGATGCGAGCAATCCGCAACAGGTGAGGACGATCCAGTACAGCCGGAAGTCCTGCGATACGCTCAACAGCGGCGGACAAGGCGGACTCGGCCACGGCATGCGTCGTCAGCACGATCGGAACGCCTTCGGCGCCCTCGGTCGGCTTTTGCAGGAAGCTTTCGATGGAAACGCCGGCTTCCGCCAGGGTCTCGGACACCGCCGCGATCACCCCGGGCTCGTCCTTGACCAGGAAGCGCAGGTAGGCTCGCCCCGTCATGCGCGATGGGTCGATGGGCTCGAACGGCTTCAGCGACGTGGCCGGCGCCTGGAAGACAGGCCGCACGGCTCCGGTCATCACGTCGGCAATGTCGGCGGCGACGGCAGCCGCGGTCGGCCCCGCGCCGGCGCCCGGCCCTTGCAGGAAGATTCGCCCGACGCGCGCGCCCTCGATGAACAGCGCATTCAGCGCGCCGCCCGCCTGCGCTAGCGGATGGTTCAACGGCGCCAAGGAAGGATGCACGCGCACCAGCACGCCGTCGGCAGAGCGCTCCGCCGAAGCCACCAGCTTGATGCGATAGCCCAGATCGCGCGCCATGCGGATGTCGAGCAGGTCGACCTGCTCGATCCCCTCGATCTCAGCCGCGCCGAAGTTGGGCGCACAGCCGAAGGCCAGGGCGGCCAGGATGGTGACCTTGTGCGCGGCGTCGAAGCCGCCGACGTCCATCGTGGGGTCGGCCTCTGCGTAGCCGAGCCGCTGGGCTTCGCCCAGGACCTCGGCGAACGAGCGCCCCGTCGCCTCCATCTCCGTCAGGATGTAGTTGCAGGTGCCGTTCAAAATGCCGGCGACGGACTTGATCTCGTCGCCGACCAGGGCCTCGCGGACCATCTTCACGGCGGGGACACCGCCCATGACGGCGGCCTCGAACAGCAGCGGCGCGCCCTTCGCCTCGGCCAGGGCCGCGAGCTCGGCGCCGTGCTCGGCGATCAGCGCTTTGTTGGCCGTCACGACCGGCTTGCCCGCCGACAGCGCGGCCTCGACGGCGGCCTTCGCCGGACCGTCCGATCCGCCGATCAGTTCGACGAACAGGTCAACGTCCGGCGACTGGGCCAAGGCCACGGGGTCGTCGAACCAGGGCAGGTTCGAGATGTCGAACGGCCGGGGCCGCGACCGCGACCGCGCGGACACCCCCGTGACGGAGGCCCTGCCCCCGGCCGGCGCGAAATCCGGATGTTCGGAGAGGAAGGTCAGCAGGCCGGCGCCGACGGTGCCGAGGCCCGCGACGCCGATCCGCCAGGATTTTCGGTCACTCGCCATGCCGCTCACTGCACCGCCAGGGCGTTGTGCGCCCGTCCCAGGATCTCGTCCGAGTTGGCGAGGAACTTTTTCACGTTGCGCGCCGCCTGGCGGATCCGGTGCTCGTTCTCGACCAGGCCGATCCGGACGTAGCCCTCGCCGTACTCGCCGAAAGCGATGCCCGGGGCGACCGCCACGCCGGCTTCTTCGATCAGCAGCTTGGAGAACAGCATCGAGCCCGCCTCCTCGTACTGCGGCGGCAGCTTGGCCCAGGCGAACATCGACGCCGGCGGGGCGGGAACGTCCCAGCCCGCGCGCTTCATGGACGACACCAGGGTGTCGCGGCGGCTCTTGTAGATGGCGCGGATCTCGTCGATGCAGTCGGTCGGGCCGTTCAGCGCCGCCGCCGCCGCCACCTGGATCGGCGTGTAGGCGCCATAGTCCAGGTAGGACTTCACCCGCGCCAGCGCCGCGCACATCCGCTCGTTGCCCACCACCATGCCGACGCGCCAGCCGGCCATGGCGAAGGTCTTGCTGAGCGAATTTACCTCGACGGCGATGTCCTTGGCGCCCTCCACCTGCAGCAGCGATGGCGGCGGGTTGTCGTCGAAGTAGATCTCGGAATAGGCGATGTCGGACAGCACGAGCAGGTCGTGCTTGCGGGCCAGCGCCACGACCTCCTTGTAGAAGTCGAGATCGACCCACTGGGCCGTCGGGTTCGACGGGTAGCTGACGATCAGCACGCTGGGAGGCGGGGCCGAGTGCTTCACCGCGCGGCTGATGCCCGAGAGATACTCCTCCGGGCTGCCGGCGGGCACGTGGCGGATGACGCCGCCGGCCATGATGAAGCCGTAGGCGTGGATCGGATAGGCCGGATTCGGGCAGATGATCACGTCGCCCGGGGCCGTCAGCGCCTGGGCGAGGTTCGCGAAGCCTTCTTTCGAGCCGAGGGTGGCGATCACCTCCCGGTCGGGGTCCAGCTTCACGCCGAAGCGGCGGCCGTAATAGCCGGCCATGGCTTTGCGCAGGCCCGCGATGCCCTTGGATGCCGAATAGCGGCCGGCCTTCGGGTCGCGCGCCGTCTCGATCAATTTCTCGACGATGTGCTTCGGGGTCGGCATGTCGGGATTGCCCATGCCGAAGTCGATGATGTCGGTCCCCTGACTGCGCAGGCGGGCCTTGATGCGGTTCACCTCCTCGAAGACGTAGGGTGGGAGGCGGCGGATGCGGTGAAATTCGGGGGTCATAATTGAGCTCTTGCGCCGCGGTTCGCCCATGCGGCCGATCTGCGAGCTGACGTCAGGCTTCGATAGACTCCGGGCGGGAGTCCGCCAAGCCGGCTTTGGGGATTTTTATGCCTCTCGCGGCGCCTTAGCGCGGCGGAGGCGGGGTAGCTCGTTCGCGAAGCTCCCGGGCGAAGGCGTCGGCGTCGCCGGGCTTCGGCGGCTCGAGTTGCGGGCCGGCGTCCTGGCGGGCCTTCTCCGCGAACGCGTCGGTGCCCTGCAGCGTCCACGTGCCGGGCGCCGTAGCCTCGGTCAGCGCGTCGCCCTGCGCCAGCACCGAGCGGGCGTCCTGACCGTACTGCGCCAGCGGCCGGATGTCGGTCGGCTTCTTGGGGATGCTGGCGAAGGTCGGGAACTTGCCGGCCTGGCGCGTGATGCGCGCCACGTCCCCGGCGACCGCCGACGTCGGGTCGATCTTGGCGTCCTTGAAGGGATTGCCGACACAGCCGGTCAGCACGACGGAACCCGCTGCTAGCGCGAGCGCTGTGCCGGCCTTGAGGATGATCGGAAAAAGCGGGCGCGACGCATTCATTTGCGTCAAGGTCTTATGCGATGATCGCGATATGCGGAAGAGTGCGACTGCAGATCGCGCCATTCGGGAGAACGACAGGATGAGCGAGCAGACCTCGGCCCCGGCAAAGGGGGCGAAGAAAGCCGGCTCCAAGAAGGGTGAGAAGAAGGCGGCCAAGGCGGCCGCCGAGGCGAAGTCGTTCACTGCCGAATCTGCGCCGCCCAGCGCTGAACCAATGCCCCAGCCCATGGCGGCTGCGTTCGATCCGGCGGCCTTCACTGCCGAACAGCGCGTGCAGATGGAACAGCTTTCGATGAACCTGGCCCGCGCGGCCATCGCCGCCCAGGGGGCCATCGCCGAGATGGCCCTGCGCCAGGCGGATCGCCCCGCCGCGCTGTCGCCCGACCCCTTCCATGTGGCGCCGGCGCTGACGCAGGTGATGAGTCGGCTCGCGGCCCAGCCGGACCGGCTGATGCGGGCGCAGGCCGACCTCTTCTCCCGCTACCTCGACCTCTGGCAGTCGGCGGCGCGCAGGGCCGGTGGGGAGACTCCGGCCCCGATCGTGACCCCCGCCAAGGGCGACAAGCGCTTCAACGATCCCGACTGGAACGACAACCCGGTCTTCGACGTGATCAAGCAGTCCTATCTGCTGACGGCCAATTTCCTGAACGACCTCGTGGCCGACGTCGACGGGGTCGAACCGCTTGAGAAGCGCCGCGTCGAATTCTTCATGCGAATGCTGACCGACGCGTTCTCGCCGTCGAACTTCCTCGCCTCCAACCCGACGGCGCTCAAGGAGGTCATGGCCACGGGGGGCGCCAGCCTGGTCCGCGGCATGGAGAACTTCCAGGCTGACCTGCAACGCGGCGGCGGACAGCTCTCGATCGCCCAGACCGACTACGACCAGTTCAAGATCGGCGAGAACGTGGCCACGGCGCCGGGCAAGGTCGTCTTCCGCAACGAGATCATCGAACTGCTGCAGTTCTCCCCCTCGACCGACGAGGTGTTCGAGATCCCGCTGGTGATTTTCCCGCCGTGGATCAACAAGTTCTACATCCTTGACCTGCGGCCCGAGAATTCGATGATCCGCTGGCTGGCGGCCCAGGGCGTCACGGTCTTCGTGGCTTCATGGGTGAACCCCGACAGCGCGCTCGCGACCAAGACGTTCGAAGACTACATGCGCGAGGGCATCTACGAAGGCGTCGGCGCCGCGCTGAAACAGGCCGGCGTCGATCAAGTAAACACCGTCGGCTATTGCATCGGCGGCACCCTGCTCTCGGCCACCCTCGCCCACATGGCGGCGACCGGAAACACGTCCATCGGCTCGGCCACCTTCTTCGCCGCCCAGCAGGACTTCTCCGAGGCCGGCGACCTCCTGCTCTTCACCAACGAAGACTGGCTGGCCGATCTGGAAGCCAAGATGGACCAGGGCGGCGGCGTACTGTCGGGCCAGAGCATGGCCGACACGTTCAACGCGCTGCGCGGCAACGACCTGATCTGGTCGTTCTTCGTGAACAACTACCTGCTCGGCAAGGAGCCCAAGCCCTTCGACCTGCTGTTCTGGAATTCCGACCAGACGCGGATGCCGAAGACCCTCCACACCTTCTACCTGCGTCGGTTCTACGGCCAGAACGCCATGGCCAAGGGCGAACTCACCCTGGGCGGAGTCCAGATCGACCTCGGCAAGGTGAAGGTCCCGGTCTACGTCCAGTCCTCGAAGGAGGACCACATCGCCCCTGCGCGCTCGGTCTACAAGGGCGCCCGGCTGTTCGGCGGACCGACCACCTTTACCATGGCGGGCTCGGGACATATCGCCGGCGTCATCAACGCTCCCGCCGCCAACAAGTACCAGCACTGGACCAACGACAAGCTCCCGGCGACGCTCGAGGAGTGGCAGGCCGGCGCCATTGAACACCCAGGGTCCTGGTGGCCGCACTGGCTGGTCTGGCTGCAGGCCCGGTCGGGCAAGAAGGTCCCGGCGCGCGATCCCGCCCAGGGGCCGCTCAAGCCGCTGGGCGACGCGCCGGGCGAGTATGTGAAGGTGAGGAGCTGAGCCGGACACGCCGCCTGGCTCTCGCCGCTGCGCTGCTGCTCGCAGCGACACCGGCGCTCGCCCAGAAGCGGCCGGAGCTCGATGGGCCGACGCAGTACGACATGAACGTGCAGGCAGGGACGCGCCACGAGATGGCCGACAAGGAGCTCAACCGCGTCTACGCCAAGCTGGTGGCCGAGGCCTCGCCCGGGGGGCGGCAGCGGCTTCGCGCGGCCCAGCGCGCCTGGATCGCCTTCCGCGACCTCGACTGCGCCGCTCGGGCGGGTTCGCGCGGCGGTTCGTTCTACACCGCGTCCCTGTCGCTTTGCCTGGAAGCGGTGACCGACGAGCGGACCAGGACGCTCCAGGCCGAGCTGGACTGCGCCGAGGGCGAGATGGGCTGCGCCGGCCACAAGGAAGACTGACTAAAGCGCCTGATCGGCCAGCAGCGCGGCCCTGGGGTCGCTGATCGCCCGCATCCGCTCGGCTTCGCTCTTCGGCGTCGACACCGCAGGCTTTGCAGCTCCCAGCGCCCGGCCATAGGCCTCGGTCAGCGCCTGGTCGCGGGCCACGGCGATGTCGGGCTGCACGCCCACGCCCTCCCAATTTCCTCCGGTCGTCGGATGCACGACCTTCCCCGTGGGGATGAACACGCGGAAGCCGTAGTCCAGGTGGAAGCCGCGGTTGGCCGGATTGGCGGCGCCGGCCGTCGTCTCGCCGATCAGCGTCGCCCGCTTCGCCGCCTGCAGGTCGTAGGCGAAGGCCTCGGCCGCCGATCCGGTTTCGCGCGACGTCAGGACGAAGACCGGCTTGTCGGCATAGAGCGGCTGGCCCTTCGGCGCGCGCGGCGCGCGCTGCATCACCTCGGTCCCACCACCTTCCGTGCGCCAGTAGATCTTCGCCATCGGAATGGGCGCGCGCGACAGGTGACCCAAGAACGTCTCGTCGCTGGCGCCGCCGCCGCCATGGTTCTCGCGCAGGTCGATGATGAGGGCGTCGGTGTCCTGGAGGAGGTCCAGCGCGGTCTCGACGAGCTTCGCCCCCGCTTCGCCCTGCTCGAAGTAGCTCATCTTCAGGAGCCCGACGTTGCCCGGCAGCCGGCGGATCGCCATCAGGCCGTAGGCGAGCCGGCGGTCCACCAGCGCCTGCTGCTCGTCGGTCAGTCTTGCGCCGCGGCTCGCGTCCAGGGTCTCGAGCGACACCTTGAGGTGCTTGTCGTGCGAAACGGCGTAGAGATCGCGGGTCACGGCCTCCGCGAACGCCGCACGGCTGTCCAGCTTCACATACTCTGCCCTGTGGCGCTTCAGGTCCGCCTGCACCGCGGCGCCGACCTTGGGATCCATGTAGCCGTCCATGTTCTCGACCAACTGGTCGACCACCTCCCCCGCGGCCTTCGGCGTGAGGTCGCCAGCCAGGGCTGTGACGGGCATCGCCGCCATGGCGGCGGCAAACAGCAGGTTACGGAACATTCGGTCCTCGCTCGTTGATGCGGAGGCTGGGTCGCACGCTGGATCCGAGGCTTCGAGTTACGTCGGTGTCATGACTAAGGTTTAATGCAAGCTACCTTGCGTCGCCCAGTACCTTGCCGTACCCAATGGCTCAGCAAGGAGGGACCAACCGGGTGCCCGAAGCCATCGAAATCCAGCTTAAGAAGGGGGCGCTCGAACTCTGCGTTCTGGCCCTGCTTCACCAGCACGACAGCTACGCCTACGAGATCGCCAGCCGCCTCGCCGACGCCATCGGCATGGGTGAAGGCACGATCTATCCCCTGATGCGCCGGCTCCAGTCGGACGGCCTCGTCGAGACCTATCTCGTCGAGAGCACCGCCGGCCCGCCGCGCAAGTACTACCGGCTCAGCGAGGCCGGAAAGAAGAGTTTCAACTCGCAGTCGGCCGCCTGGAAGTCGTTCTCGGGCGCCGTCAACGACATCCTTGGAGGGGCGCAATGACACGCCAGGCTTTCATGGCCCGGCTGCGGGAGGGCCTGCGCGGCCTGCCCCCGCAAACCGTGACCGACATCGTCGCCGATTATGAGGCGCATTTCATCGACGGCGAAGCCGCCGGCCGCACCGAGGCCGAAGTCGCCGCGGCGCTGGGCGATCCCGACCGCCTGGCGCGGGAAATCCGCGCCGAGAGCAGCCTCAACCGCTGGCGCGACGAGCGCAGTCCTTCTTCCGCCGCGGCCGCCGTCTTCGCGGTCCTCGGCCTCGGCGCGATCGATATCCTGGTGCTGCTGCCGATCCTCATGGGCGTGGCGGGCGCGATCGTGGGCCTCTTCGTGGCGGTGATCGCCTGCTTCTTCGCCGGCGCCTTCGTCTTTGCGGCAGGCCCCTTCATGGACCCGCCGGGCGGACCGGCCACCGCCATCCTCAGCGGCATCGGCATCATGGCCGGTTCGGCCTCGGGCGGAGCGCTGCTGACGATCGTCTCGATCGGCCTGATCAACGCCCTCGTCTGGTACGGGCGGCTCCACTACCGGCTGCTGAAGCCGGCCCTCGAACCGCAAGCCTGAGGCCTCGCCATGATCCGCGTTCTCTTCATGATCGCCATCGCCGGCTTCGTGCTCTCGGTGGCAACCCTGTCGGCGGCGGTCGCCATCGGCGGCCCGGAGGCCGTCGCCAACGGCGGCTGGAAGGTCCTCTCCGGTCGCTGGGACGACTGGGACGCCGACGTCCGCTGGGACTGGGACAACGACAGCGATTGGGGGGCCCGCCATCACCGCGCCGAACTCGGCCCGCAAGGGACCCGCACGCTGGCCTGGAGCGGCGCCGAACGGCTGGGCATCGACCTGCCGGCTGACGTCCGCTACGTCCAGCAGGCCGGCCCGGCCGCCGTCATCGTGACCGGTCCCCAACGGGCGATCGACGAAGTCGTCGTCCGCGGCGACAGCATCCGCTACGAACATCACGGCGCCCACTGGCGGCCGAAGCTCAGCATCGTCGTCCGCGCCCCAAACATCAGCCAGTTCGAGGTGTCCGGTGACAACCGGCTCGCGATCGAGGGCTACCGGCAGGATAGCCTGCGCCTGCACGTCTCCGGGGTGGCCGAGGTCAGCGCGGATGGCGAAGCGGATACCCTCGACCTAGACATGTCGGGCAAGGCCGAGGCGGACCTCGCCGACCTCAAGGCCAAGGGCGCCAAGGTGGACCTGTCCGGCGCCACCGAAGCGACGATCGCGCCGACCGACTGGGCCAAGCTCGACATCTCGGGCGCCGGCGACGTGCGCCTGCTGACCAACCCCCGCCAACTCGAAACCGACGTCAGCGGCGCCGGGCGGGTTCGGCACAGCGAGCCTTCGGCCAGGCCCTCGCCGTCTCCCGTTCCTTCGCCTTCACCGTCTCCCAGCCCGAAGAGTGACAAGCTCTAGGCTGACACTGGCGGCCCGGGACCATTGCGCCGTCCCGGGCCGTCCCTTCTGGATCAGGCGGGAATGAACTTCAGCGCCAGGCCGTTGTTGCAGTAGCGCAGGCCGGTGGGTTTGGGGCCGTCGTCGAACACGTGGCCCTGGTGGCCCAGGCATTGGGCGCAGTGGTACTCGGTGCGCGCCACGCCGATCTTGTAGTCGGTCTTAGTGGCCACCGCCCCGGGCAGGGCCCGGTAGAAGCTGGGCCAGCCGGTGCCGCTCTCGAACTTGGTGGTCGAGCTGAACAGCGGCAGGCCGCAGCCCAGGCAGGCGAACGTACCCTTGCGATGCTCGTTCAGCAGGGGACTTGTGCCCGGCCGTTCGGTGTCCTCGCGCCGCAGCACTTGGTAGCTGGGCCCGGGAAGGCGCTGCTTCCACTCTCCGTCGGTGATCTTGCGGAACGGCGAGTTGGCGTAGGCGTCCTTGGCCGCCGCAAGCGACGAGACGGGCGCAACGAACGCGAGCGCGGACGCGGCGGCCAGGAAGCCGCGGCGGTGAAGAGGGCTGGGGGTGCTCATGACCCCGATTACGTGCGCTCTCGGCGTCGAGATGCAAGGGCGTCCGGGTGCATGAGCTCCATGCGCGCCGGGCATTTCCGAATCTAGAGCCCCTCGCCTTCCGGGAGGCCGAGCATCAGGTTGAGGTTCTGCACCGCCGCGCCGGACGCGCCCTTGCCCAGGTTGTCGAGCAGGGCGACGAGCCGCGCCTGGCTGCCATCCGCACTGCCGAAGACGAAGAGGCGCATCCGGTTCGTACCGTTGAGCGCCTCGGGATCCAGCGCTTGGACATAGCTGGCCGCGCCGGCGCGAGCCTTCTGGAGCTCCGCGCATTCGGCGTCG
The DNA here is from genome assembly GCF_024508875.1 of Phenylobacterium sp. Taxonomy (GTDB): domain Bacteria; phylum Pseudomonadota; class Alphaproteobacteria; order Caulobacterales; family Caulobacteraceae; genus Phenylobacterium. Next base: position 101,716 of record NZ_JANINU010000307.1, on the reverse strand, counting down.
CTGGTCACCTCGACGAAGGCCTCACCGGCGTAGGCAGCTTCCAGCGCCACATGCAGGTCGGCCGGCGACGGCTTGCCCGGGAGCGCCCAAAGCTGGAGCGGAACCTCCACCAGCATTCCCTGCGCGTACCGCCCAACAGACGGCGCGAACACCGGCGGATGGGAGATTCCTGTATGGATCTGCATCTCAGGCAGGTGCTTGTGCGCCAGGGTGAAGCCATAGGCGCGGAAGGCGTCGCTCGTGCCGACCGGCGCGGCGGCGGCCTCGAACTCGGCGATCAGCCCCTTCCCGCCCCCGGAGTAGCCCGAGATCGCGTTCACGGTCAGCGGGAAGTCGGCGGGGACCAGACCGGCCGCCACCAGCGGCCGCACGAGGCCAATGAAGCCCGTGGGATAGCAGCCGGGGTTCGACACCCGGTCCGACGCCTTGATTGCGGCTCGCTGGCCCTTCGACATCTCGGGGAAGCCGTAGCTCCAGTCCGGCGCCGTGCGGAACGCCGTCGAGGCGTCGACCACCTTCACGCGGTTGGACGTGATCATCGACACCGCCTCGCGCGAGGCGTCGTCGGGCAGGCACAGCACAACCGCGTCGGCGGCGTTCAGCAGTTCGGCGCGCGCGTCGGTGTCCTTGCGCCGGGCCGGGTCGATCGAGAGGATTTCCAAGTCCGGACGCTTCGCAAGCCGATCGCGAATCTGGAGCCCGGTGGTGCCGGCTTCGCCGTCGATGAACACTGTGTGGGCCATGGGGGTCCCCGAAATGTGCAGGCCAAAAAGAGAAAGGGCGCCTCGGTTGCCCGAAGCGCCCTTCTGCAAACGCGAGTGCTCGCGCGCGGGTTAGCGCTTCGAGAACTGGAAGCTCTCTAAGTCATTGTATTTGCATCGATATTGTCGTCGAAAAAACATTGTGAATGATCTGTGAAGCGGGGTTCTCGATTGGCGCTGACCAAAGTGTCTTGCGAAGGTCGACGTCGATGTGATGGCATGTGGAAACTACGGGCTTACTGCTGGGATAGAGCACACCCGGCGATCAGCAAATCTGCGGACGTCCCCATGCACGGCCTTCACGTCGAGGTCAACGTGGAGGGCGTTGGCGCGAGCGTATCGTCACCTTCGCGGCCGTCGCGACTTGCCAGGACCCAATGGGGCGGCGTCCAAACCGACGATGCTACCTTGCTGATGGTCTGCATCCCGCACTGGCCGATGTCTGCTTGGCGACATGGGGTAAACCACGGCGGGATCGGACTCAGGTTCGGATCGTGATGGTCGGCCACACCGCCGGGTCCGCGACGTCTCTATCGGACCACGCGCCAGACCAGCGGCAGCTGCCGCGTCCAGGGGCGGGCGAAGGCAGAACCGCCCCTGCTGGCGAGGCTCCACGATCATAGGCTCTGATGCCCAGCTTAGGGGGTGGACCCTTCGCGCCCAAGACACTTCTGCGCCCGGCTTTCTCCACCCCTCTCGCGCCAAAATGGGCCAGAGCCTCGCGCCCTAACGAACGGCAAGTGTCAGCTCTGACCCAGCGGCAAGTTGATCGCCATTGTGCTTCAGGATCGCTGCATAGCGCGACAACGCCCGCACCTCCGTCGCGCGACGGCACCAATCGACATCGTAAAATGCGAGTTCACGGTTGGTCGCTGCGTTGCGGCAGACGGTTCCAGCGGCGACCCTCACCTCGTGCTTCACTGCGGCCGCTGGCTTCCCGGCCAGGGCGATCCGCACCACCGTGGGCGTTCGGCCGTCCACCTGGACCGGCGCCACGGATTGGGCCGCGGCGGCGAGCGGCAGCGTCAGGGCCGCGACCGCGGCGAGCGCACTGAAAGTGTTCAGACTGGACATCGATGGCCTCCTTGCAATTGGCCATCCGAAGCTAAAGCCGCCGCAACAAATCTCGATTGTCGCGCGTCAAGCGATGCCTTGATCATCGCGCCAGCCCTGCATCATCCATCAGCGCGCGGCGCGACGCCGATCGGGGCGGACCTGAGGGGCCATTAGGTCTCAGGCCATCCGGCCGACGAAAGGCCCCGCGGACGCATCCGCAGGGCCAGGAAAGGGGAAAACGTTCAAGGTCTAGCCTCTCTGTCGATCACCTTCCTTCCAGCGCCGCCGTCGGAAGCCCACGTGGGGCGGCATGTAGGCAACCTAGGCGCTGGAAGGCCAAAAGGCCTTGAAGGGGATCAAGTAAACGGCGGGTTTCGGTCAAGCCGCAGGCGCGACTGCCTCACCTTCTCGCCACGCGCGAACCCGTGCGCCGTGGCGGCCCACCTCGAGCCGCGAGATCGCGCGCAGGTGCACCTCGTCGGGCCCGTCGGCGAGGCGCAGGGCGCGCATCCCCGCGTAGGCGCGGGCCAAGCCAAAGTCCTCGGACACGCCGGCGCCCCCGTGCGCCTGGATCGCGTCGTCCAGCACCTTCAGCGCGGTGCGCGGGGCCGCGACCTTGATCATGGCGATCTCGAGCTGAGCGGCCTTGTTGCCCACCTTGTCCATCATGTCGGCGGCCTTCAGGCAGAGGAGCCGTGTCATCTCTATGTCGAGGCGAGCCTCGCCGATCCGCTGCTCCCACACCGACTGGTCGGCCAGGCGCTTGCCGAACGCCACCCTGGAGAGCAGGCGATCCACCATCTTCTCCAGCGCCACCTCGGCCGCGCCTAGAGTTCGCATGCAGTGGTGGATGCGCCCCGGCCCCAGGCGGCCCTGGGCGATCTCGAATCCACGCCCCTCCCCCAGGATCAGATTCTCCACCGGCACGCGCACGTCGCGCAGCACCACCTCGGCGTGGCCGTGGGGGGCGTCGTCGTAGCCGAACACCGGCAGCATGCGCACGACCTCCAGCCCGGGCGCGTCGGTGGGCACCAGGATCTGCGACTGCTGGGCGTGGCGTGCGCCGTCCGGGTTCGTCTTGCCCATCAGGATGGCGATCTTGCAGCGCGGATCGCCCAGCCCCGACGACCACCACTTGCGGCCATTGATGACGTAGTGGTCGCCGTCGCGGCGAATGGAGGTCTGGATGTTCGTGGCGTCGGACGAGGCGACGTCCGGCTCGGTCATCAGGAAGGCCGAGCGAATTTCGCCGGCCATCAGCGGCCGCAGCCACGCCGCCTTCTGGGCCGGCGAGCCGTAGTTGCGCAGCACCTCCATGTTGCCGGTGTCCGGCGCCGAGCAGTTGAAGACCTCCGAGGCGAATCCGACGCGGCCCATCTCCTCGGCGCAGAGGGCGTACTCGAGGTTCGTCAGGCCAGGCCCGGCGTCCTCCTCCGCGCTGCCGCCGGCCGGCTCCGGGGTGAGGAAGAGGTTCCACAGCCCCTCCGAATAGGCCCGCGCCTTGAGCTCCTCCACGATCGGAATGACCCGCCAGCGCGCGGCGCCCTCCACCGCCATCTGCTGCTGGTAGACCGGGATCGCCGGATAGACGTGCGCGGCCATGAAGGCGCGCACGCGGTCGCGCCAGGCGGTCTCGCGATCGGAAAGGCCGAAGTCCATGGCGGAGTTCCTTTCATTTAGCCGCGACCGGCAGGCCGCGGTCGAGTTGCAGGGCGTCGAGTTCGGCGGGCGTGTTGGCGTTGGCGAAGGGATCCATCCCGGCGGCCGGCCAGCTGGCCAGGGTCATTCCAACGGCCCCCGCGAAGCCTTTCAGGGAGCGCCGACCGCTCGCGAGATAGGCCGGCAGGGCGTCGAGGGCCGCGTCCACGCGCCACAGCGCGCACACCGGGTGAAGGTGGCCGTCGCTCTCCGCGACCGCGACGCCCTCGCGGTCGCCCAAGGCGGCGTGCAGGCGCGCCGCGAGATCGAGGGGCAGGCGTGGCGAGTCGCAGGGCAGCGTCAGGACACGCGCGACACCCTTCCGGCGGCCAAACCGGAGCGCAGCGGCCAGGCCCGCCAATGGCCCCTCGATAGCCGGATCGTCCAGGATGAGCGGCGCGTCCACGGCCCCGGCGACTTGGACGGGATCGCGAACCGCCACGGCGACGTCCCGGCCGTAGAAGCGGGCGAGCTTGAGGGCGTGGCCCACGAGCGTCGTGCCGGCGAACCGGCGCAATGGCTTGGCGCCGCCCATCCGGCGACCTTCGCCCCCGGCCAGCACGACGGCGACGAGCGATGGTGTCACGGGGCGCTGACCTTGGCGGTCCGCTTTCGGCGCGCGGGCCGCCAGACCACGCCGCGGCGCTTCGCGAGCCGGTTGGAGAGGTCCAGGAGATCGCGTTCGGTGAGGCGCAGGCGCGCCAGGGGCAGGACGACGGCGTTCTCAAGGGCCAGGTGTCCGCGCTCCTGGACGGCGAACGCCTCCAGCGCGCGGCGACGGACGTTGCTGCGGCTGATGGGGACCTGCTGACGCAGGCAGGACTCCAGGTGGTGGCGCACAGCGGCCGCGGCGGTGAGGTCCTTGGCATGCTCGCCCTGCAGCCGTCCCAGCACCTTGTCGACGTCGTCTTCCGGCTGGGCGCGCGCTCGCATGAGGGGAAACAGGTCCTCCTCCTCGTCCAGCACGTGGATGGCAAGGTCGTGGACGACGAAGTCCAGCAGCCAGCGGATCAGCGTCTCGTCGTAGACGCTGGCCATCGAGGCGCGCTGCATGAGGTCGCAGAACTGCCGGTGGCGCTGGTGCTCGGCGAAGAACCAGGTGATCGGGTCGGACAGAAGGTCGTCCGGCGTTTCGACGACGTGGGCTCGGTTCAACGCCACCATGACGACCCTCCTGGGCTAATACTTGGCTTCGAGCGTCAGCCAGATCTTTTGGCGATCGGCGAATCCCGTCCCGGCGCCGTCGAACACGGCCACGCGGGCCTCGGCGCTGAGCAGCTTGCTGAGCGGGAGGGCGGCCAACAGGTCGATCTCGCGCCCGTACCGACGCGACCCATCGTCGTCCGTGAAGTCGTGCGCCGCGGCCTGCAGCTTCAGCGGCGTGCCCTTCTGTCCGACCTTGACGGTGGCCCCGGCCCGAAGGTTGAGGTCGCGGACGCCGCCCGGCGGGGTGGTCAGGAAGACGTCAGCCCAGCCCTGGTAGGCGAAGAGCGTGGCGAGCGGGGTCTGGAACCCGCGGCGGCCGTCGCCATCGAGGCGCTCGTAGCTTACCGTGATCCACTCTGCAGGCCGCTTCAGGCCGACGCCGAGGCCGAGGTAGCCGAGGTCGAAGTCGGTCGGGCTGTTGCGGTAGTCGGTCTGGCGCGCGAACTCGGCTTCATAGGTCAGGCTGAGCTTCGGTTGCAGGGGGCGAGCCCCGGCGAACCGAGCGCCCCAGGTCGCGTTCGACTGCGTCGGGGCGTTGTCGAAGGCCAGCAGGTAGCCGTACCCCGTGAGCTGGCCCCCCTTCGTCTTGAGATCGGCCTGGACGAGGTGGCTGTCGCTGTCCCATGCGCCCTGGGGGTTGTGGCGGCCGAATACCCGGTGGACCTTGTCGATGTAGGCGTAGGTGACCGTCAGGTCCTTGGTCGGCCGATAGGCCGCCTTCAGGGCGTCGAAGGTCTGTTCGTTCTGGCGGAAGCCGGCGTTGCCGACGAAGCGCGCGTTGCCGAGGATCAGGCGCTGGCGTCCGACCACGACGTCGGCCGCATTGCCGGTCCAGGAGACCTGCGCACGATTGAGCTCGGTCACCTCCGGATCGCCGACCACCGGATAGCGCACCTTACCGTTGGTGGTGCTGTTGTAGGCTTCGTCCAGGGCGACGACATTCTCGCCCTCGACCAGGCCTCTGAAGCCGTTCCAGGCGGGCGTCTCATAGCCGAGGCGCGTGCGCAGGGTGACGGCCTGCGCGTCCTTCGCGAAGCCGTCCTGGTCGACGGATTCCGAGCGCAGGCGCATCTCCAGGATCACCTTGCCGGGAAGGTCCTGCGCCGTGGCCAGGCCCGGGGCCGCGAGCGCCAGCACAACGCCGCCAGCCGCCAGGAGGACATGGACGCGGCTCATGCGGCGACCCTGCGGATGACCGTGAACACCTGCTTGGCGGGGACGAGCTTGGAGCGGAGGATCGCGGCCAGGCAGGCGAGCGCCGGATCCTTCGCGTCGCGGGCGGCGGAGATGAGGTTGGTCCACCGCTCGTCGTTGGCCTCGGCGACGAAGGACGCCATCGCCGCGCGCGCGAACATCGGGACGGTGTCGCCCGCGACGGCCGCGGCCTCTCCCACTCGACGGGCGAGGTCGGCGTCGACCACGTCCAACCAGGGGGCGAGGCGCTCCGCGACGCCGGTGTCGCTCAGGAAATCGCCCAGGGTCGCCGATCCCTCGCGGACCCCGCCGTCGGCGTTCAGCGTCAGGGCGACGCCCTGTCGCCGGGCCTCGGCCGTCAGGTCGGCGACGTAACGTGTGGCCGCGGCAGTCCAGGCCCGGCTCTCGAGGTGAAGACGGATCTGGTCTTCGACCATCTCGAACGGCAGCTGGCGGCCCTCGATCCGCCGATCGAGGCGCAACACGTGCCAGCCGAAGCGCGAGCGCACCGGCTCGGCGGCGATCTCGCCCGGCGCCAGTCCGGCCAGGACCCGTTCGACCTCGGCAACGAGGTCCCCCGGCCGCAGCTGGCCGAGCGACCCGCCGGTCGCGCCGGACGGACAGTCGGAATGGTCGCGGGCGAGCTCCGCGAACGTGCGGGCCCCGCCGGCCAGGGCCGCGATCAGCCGCGTGGCGGCGTCGCGGGCGGCGTGGATGGCGTCGTCGTCGTCGCCGCGAGGCTCCACCAGGATGTGCGAGGCCTCGCTGAGGGCCGGCGTGCGGAACCGCTGAGGCGCAGCGTCGTAGACCCGCCGACATTCGGCGTGCGTGGGCGCGGCGACCTCGACCTCCGCATCGAGAAGCTCGCGGATCAGCGCCTCCTCGAGCGTCTCCTCGCGGCCGCGCCCGTCGACCTCCGGCGTCGCCTCCAGGCCCAGCCGGATCGCGCGATGCAGCAGCAGGGCGCGGATGGCCAGCGCGTGGCCGGCGGCCGCGCGGGCGTCGGCCGCCGAGGCCCCGGGGTGGTTCTGGGCTTCCTGCGCGAGCAGCGCTTCGGGGATTTCGACCCCGTCGATCACGAGCGTGCGCATGGCTATTCGGCCGCCTCTTGGGGGCGGGGCTCGGCGGCCCGGCGCGCGACCTGTTGCTGGGCGTAGGTGGGCGCCAGGGCCTCGGCCCGGCGCGGCAGGGCGCGCTTGGTGCGCACCAGCTGCCAGCCGCGGCGGTTCAGGTACCAGACGGGCGCGGAGAGCATGTGCACCAGCCGGGTGAACGGGAAGACCAGCAGGATGGTCATGCCGAGCATTAGGTGCGCCTTGAAGACCCAATGGACGTCGGCGACGTGACCGGCCACGCCCGGCTGGAAGGTGAACACCCCCTGGGCCCAATTCATGAACTTGAGCATCTCGTGGCCGTCGCGGTGCTGCAGCGAGATCGGAATTGTGCCGAGGCCGAGCAGCAGCTGCGCCATCAGCAGGACGAGGATCGCGATATCGGCGAAGCTGGAGGTCTTGCGGATCCGCGGGTCGGTGAGGCGCCGGTGCAGCAGGAGCGCGCCGCCGGCCAGGGCGAAGCTGCCGGCCAGGCCGCCGGCCACAATCGCCAGCATCTGCTTGGCGCCGTGGGGCACGCCTAAGGCGTCGAACACCCAGATGGGCGTCAGGAGGCCCACGAAGTGGCCGCCGAAGATCATCAGCACGCCGAGGTGGAAGAGGACGGAGCCGGCGACCAGTTGTTTCCGCCGCAGCAGCTGGGAAGAGCCGGTGCGCCAGGTGTAGGGCTCACGGTCGAAGCGGACGACCGACCCCAGCGCCAGCACCGAGAGCGCGATGTAGGGGTAGACCCCGAAGGCGATCTGATTGAGGTCCATCACGCCGCTCCCTGCACGAGCGGCCGCCGGCGGACGGGCGCGGGGCCTTGCTTCATGGCGGTGACCAGCGCCTCGGCCTTGGGACAGCCGACGTCGGATGGCCCGAAGCTGACCGCGGTCTCGGCCCACAGCTTGTCCATGGTCTCGAGGTCGTCGGGATTGTCGTCCGGCTCGGCCATCAGCGAGGCCAGGGCGTCGGCATCCCCCGGATCGGCCGCGAGCGCCGTCAGCGCGCCGAACACGGCCCGGTAGGGGCTCTGGCGCTTATGCAGGCGCTCGCCGATGGCGTGGAGCACATGGGCGCCCTCCCCCAGCAGCGAGGCCGCCTCCCCTTCCGGCAGGGTCGACAGGAACTCCAGGAACACCGGCAGGTTGTCCGGCAGCTCGTTGGCCGACAGCTCCAGTCCCTTGGACCGATAGAGCTCAAGCAACGCCACCATGGCCTGTCCCCGATCGCGGCTCTCGCCGTGGACGTGCTCGTAGAGGTTCAGCGACAGCGAGCGGGTGCGGTCGAAGAGCCAGACATAGCGCTCCTGCACCTCGTAGATGTCGGCCGTGGCGAGGTCCTCGGCAAGCTTGCCGAGGGCCCGGCGGACGGCGCCCGGCAGGCGCACGTCGGCGTCCAGAATGGCCGCCGCATCGTGCAGCAGCGCGCGGGTCGCCTCGGTGGGATAGCTGAGCAGCAGGGCGAGCGCCCGGTAGCTGAGGGACATCACTTGACCTCCATGGGGGTCTTGGCGCGCGAGCGCGTCTTGGGGCCGAACAGGCCCAGTTCCGTGCGGCCGCCGGAGCAGCCGTTGCCGAAGGTGAAGCCGCAGGAGCCCTTGAGGTCGTAGGCGTCCTCGACGGTCTCGCGGTGGGTCGTCGGGATGACGAACCGGTCCTCGTAGTTGGCGATCGCCATGTAGCGGTACATCTCGTCGATGTGGCCCGCGGTCAGGCCGACCCGCTCGGCGATGGCGTGGTCGATGCGGCCGTCGACGGTCTTGGCGCGCATGTAGCTGCGCATGGCCAGCATGCGTTCCAGCGCCTGAACCACCGGCGGCTCGTTGCCCGCGGTCAGCAGGTTGGCCAGGTAGCGGACCGGGATGCGCAGGGACTTCACGTCCGGCATCTCGCCGTCCATGGCGAGCGCTCCGGCCGAGGCCGCCGACTGGATCGGCGACAGCGGGGGCACGTACCAGACCATCGGCAGCGTCCGGTATTCCGGGTGCAGCGGGAAGGCGACCTTCCAGTCGATGGCCATCTTGTAGACCGGGCTGCGGCGCGCGGCCTCGAGCCACGCCTCGGGCACGCCGTCGCGCCGCGCCTGGTCGATCACCGCCGGGTCGAAGGGGTCCAGGAAGACGTCGAGCTGGGCCTGGTAGAGGTCCTTTTCGTCGGGCTCCGCGGCGGCCGCCTCGATGCGGTCGGCGTCATAGAGCAGGACGCCCAGGTAGCGGATGCGGCCCACGCAGGTCTCGGAGCAGACGGTCGGCTGGCCGACCTCGATCCGCGGGAAGCAGAAGGTGCACTTCTCGGATTTCCCGCTCTCCCAGTTGTAGTAGATCTTCTTGTACGGGCAGGCCGAGACGCACATCCGCCAGCCGCGGCACTTGTCCTGGTCGATCAGGACGATGCCGTCTTCTTCCCGCTTGTAGATCGCGCCCGACGGACAGGCGGCGACACAGGCAGGGTTGAGGCAGTGCTCGCACAGCCTGGGCAGGTACATCATGAAGGTGTTTTCGAACTGGCCGTAGATCTCGCTCTCGACGCCTTCGAAGTTGTAGTCGGCCCTCCTCTTCGCAAACTCGCCGCCCAGGATCTCCTCCCAGTTCGGGCCCCACTCGATCTTCTCCATCCGCTCGCCGGTGATCTTCGAGCGCGGCCGGGCGGTCGGGAACGCCTTCATCTCCGGCGCCGTCTGCAGGTGGCCGTAGTCGAAGTCGAAGGGCTCGTAGTAGTCGTCGATCTCGGGCAGGTCGGGGTTGGCGAAGATCTTCGCCAGGATCCGCCACTTGGCGCCCATCTTTGGCTCGATCTTGCCGTTGGGCTTGCGGACCCAACCGCCGTTCCAGCGCTTCTGGTTCTCCCAGTCCTTGGGATAGCCGACGCCGGGCTTGGTCTCGACGTTGTTGAACCAGGCGTATTCGACGCCTTGGCGATTGGTCCACACGTTCTTGCAGGTCACCGAGCAGGTGTGACACCCGATGCACTTGTCGAGATTCAGCACCATGCCGATCTGGGCGCGGACTTTCATTGGGCGAAATCCTTCGAGGTGGCCGGCTCGTCCAGCCAGTCGACCTTGGTCATCTTGCGGACGACGACGAACTCGTCCCGGTTCGAACCCACGGTGCCGTAGTAGTTGAAGCCGTAGGCCAGCTGGGCGTAGCCGCCGATCATGTGCGTGGGCTTGGGCACCGTGCGGGTGCAGGAGTTGTGGATTCCGCCGCGCAGGCCGGTGACCTGCGACCCCGGCGTGTTCACGATCTTCTCCTGCGCGTGGTACATGAAGGTCGTGCCCTCACGGATGCGCTGGGAGACCACCGCGCGCGCCGTCAGCGCGCCGTTGGCGTTGAAGACCTCGATCCAGTCGTTGTCCTCGATCCCCGCCGCCTTGGCGTCGACCTCCGAGATCCACACCACCGGGCCGCCCCGGTTCAGGGTCAGCATCAGGAGGTTGTCGGAATAGGTGGAGTGGATGCCCCACTTCTGGTGCGGGGTGATGAAGTTGAGGACGATCTCGGTCTCGCCGTTCGGCGTCTTGTCCTTCACCCAGGTGGTCTTCAGGTCGACCGGCGGCTTGTAGACGCAGAGCGCCTCGCCGAACGCCCGCATCCAGAGGTGATCCTGGTAGAGCTGCTGGCGGCCGGTCAGCGTCCGCCAGGGGATCAGCTCGTGGACGTTGGTGTAGCCGGCGTTGTAGCAGACGTGCTCGCTCTCCAGCCCCGACCAGATCGGCGACGAGATGATCTTCCGCGGCTGGGCGACCAGGTCGCGGTAGCGGATCTTCTCGTCCTCCTTGGGCAGCGCCAGGTGGGTGTGCTCGCGGCCGGTCTGGGTCTCCAGCGCCGCCCAGGCCTTCACGGCGACTTCGCCGTTGGTCTCCGGCGCGAGCATCAGGATGGTCTCGCAGGCGTCGATGTCGCTCTCGATCCGCGGCAGGCCTTCGCTGACGCCGGGCTCGAGGACGTGACCGTTGAGTTCGCCCAGCAGGCCCACCTCGTGCTCGGTGTTCCAAGCCATGCCCTTGCCGCCGTTGCCGGCCTTGGTCATGAGCGGTCCGAGGGAGGTGAACTGCTTGTAGAGGTTAGGGTAGTCGCGCTCGACCACGGTGATCTGCGGCATGGTCTTGCCCGGGATCGCCTCGCATTCACCGAGGTACCAGTCCTTCACGTCGAACGGCTGGGCCATCTCGGCGGCGCTGTCGTGCTGGATGGGGGTGAGGACGACGTCCTTCTCCACCCCCAGCACCTCGGGCGCCACGTCGGAGAACTGCCGGGCGATCGCCTTGAAGATCTCCCAGTCGGACTTCGACTCCCACGCCGGGTCCACGGCCGCCGAGAGCGGGTGGATGAAGGGGTGCATGTCGGAGGTGTTGAGGTCGTTCTTCTCGTACCAGGTGGCCGTGGGCAGGACGATGTCCGAGTAGACCGCGGTCGTGGACATCCGGAAGTCGAGGGTGACCAGCAGGTCCAGCTTCCCTTCCGGCGCCTCGTCATGCCAGGCGACGTCCCGCGGCTTCTGGCGGCCCATTTCTCCCAGGTCCTTGCCCTGCACGCCGTGGGCGGCGCCCAAGAGGTGCTTCAGGAAGTACTCGTGGCCCTTGCCGGACGAGCCCAGCAGGTTCGAGCGCCATACGAACATGTTGCGCGGCCAGTTCGCCGGGTCGTCCGGGTCGTGGCAGGAGAGCTCCAGGTTGCGGGCCTTCAACTCGCGCACCGCATAGACCTTGGGGTCGACGCCGGCCGCATCGGCAGCGCGGGCCACCTCCAGCGGATTGGTCTTCAGCGCCGGCGCCGACGGCAGCCAGCCCATGCGCTCGGCGCGCACGTTGAAGTCGATCAGCGAGGCGTCCCAGGGCCCGTTCGGCGCGGTCGGCGACAGAATCTCGGAGGCGGCGACCGTCTCGTAGCGATACTGGTCGGTGTGGGCGTAGAAGAAGGACGTGGAGTTCTGCTGCCGCGGCGGCCGGATCCAGTCCGTCGCGAAAGCCAGCGGCGCCCAGCCGGTCTGCGGCCGCAGCTTCTCCTGGCCGACGTAGTGGCTCCAGCCGCCGCCGGACTGGCCCACGCACCCGCACATCACCAGCATGTTGATGACGCCGCGGTAGTTCATGTCCATGTGGAACCAGTGGTTCATTGCCGCGCCGATGATCACCATCGACCTGCCGTTGGTCTTTTCGGCGTTGGTGGCGAAGCCGCGGGCGACGGCGATGATCTGCTCAGCCGGTACCGTGGTGATCGCCTCGGCCCAGCCCGGCGAATAAGGCTCCAGGCTCTCATAGCTCGTCGGCATGTGTTCGCCGCCGAAGCCCTGGTCGACACCGTAGTTGGCGAGGAACAGGTCGTAGACGCACGCAACCAGCGCCTCTTCGCCATCGGCCAGCTTCAGCCGCTTCACCGGCACGTTGCGGACGAGGACGTCGGGGTGCTCGGTGGAGGCGAAGCCGTTCGAGGCGCTGTTGGCGAAATACGGGAAGCGGACGCCGGCGACCTCGTCGTGGACGCCGTTCAGGCCCAGGCGCAGCGTGGTTTCACGGCCCGCGGCGTCCTTCTCCTCGAGATTCCATTTGCCATCTTCGCCCCAGCGGAAGCCGATCGAGCCGTTGGGCACGACGATCCGGCCGGTGGCCTCATCGACCGCGACCGTCTTCCAATCGGGGTTGTTGGTCTCGCCGAGGCCGCCCTCGAAGTCGGCCGCGCGGAGCAGGCGCTCGGAGACGTAGCCGCCCTCCTGCGGCACCAGGCGCACCAGCATCGGCAGGTCGGAGTACTTGCGCAGGTACTCGCGGAAGTAAGGGACCTGGCGATCGACGTGGAACTCCTTGAGGATCACGTGGCCGAACGCCATGGCCAGCGCCGCGTCGGTCCCCTGCTTCACCGGCAGCCACAGGTCGGAGAACTTCGAGGCCTCGGAGTAGTCCGGGCAGATCACCACCGACTTGGCGCCGCGGTAGCGGGCCTCGGTGTAGAAGTGGGCGTCAGGCGTGCGGGTCTGCGGGACGTTCGAGCCCCACAGCATGAGGAAGCCCGAATTGTACCAGTCGGCGCTTTCGGCGACGTCGGTCTGCTCGCCCCAGGTCTGTGGCGACGACGGCGGCAGGTCGCAGTACCAGTCATAGAACGAGCCGCAGACCCCGCCCAGCAGCTGCAGGTAGCGCGCGCCGGCGGCGTAGGAGACCATCGACATGGCGGGGATCGGCGAGAAGCCGAACACCCGGTCCGGGCCCCACTGCTTGACCGTGTGGGCGTTGGCCGCAGCCACGATCTCGGTGACCTCGTCCCAGGTGGCGCGCACGAAGCCGCCCGAGCCGCGCGTGGACGTGTAGGACTTGCGCTTTTCGGCGTCGGCCTGGATCGAGGCCCAGGCCGCGACCGGCGCGAGCGTCGCTCGCGCCTCGCGCCACAGTTTCAGCAGACGGCCACGGACCAGCGGATACTTAACCCGGTTGGCTGAGTAGAGGTACCAGCTGTAGCTGGCGCCGCGCGCGCAGCCGCGCGGCTCATGGTTGGGCAGCTCCGGCCGCGTGCGCGGATAGTCGGTCTGCTGGGTCTCCCAGGTGACGATGCCGCCCTTGACGTAGATCTTCCACGAGCACGAGCCCGTGCAGTTCACGCCGTGGGTGGAGCGGACGATCTTGTCGTGGCGCCAGCGGGACCGGTAGGCCTCCTCCCAGGCGCGGTCCTCGTCGTTCATGACGCCGTGGCCGTCGGAGAAGACCTCGGTCTTGCGCGTGAAGAACGCCAGGCGGTCGAGGGTGTTGCTCATTCTGCGGGAACCTTGATCGCGTCGGTTTGGGGGACGTGGAGCAGCGACCCGCGACGGCCGTAGACGGCCCAGTTCAGCAGGACGCAGCTCACGTAGAAGGCGAGGAAGACGTAGAGGGCGGTCTCGGGCCCGCCGGTGGCCTTCAGCGAGTCACCGAACGCCTTGGGGATGAAGAAGCCGCCGAAGGCGCCGATGGCCGAGGTGAAGCCCACGATGGCGGCGGATTCCATCTCGGCGGCCTTGAGGCGCGCGTCGGCCGCTGCGCCCGGCATCAGGCGCGGCATGTCGCTGCGCACGATCGCGGGGATCATCTGGAAGGTCGAAGCGTTGCCGACGCCGGTCCAGAAGAACAGCCACAGGAAGCTGGCAAAGAAAACCGGGAACGACGGCTCGCCCTGGAAGGCGCCGACGCCCTGCAGCACGCCCAGCACGCCCGCGGCCATGGCGAGGAACGCGTAATGGGTGACGCGCTCGCCCCCGAAGCGGTCCGAGACCCAGCCCGTCAGCGCCCGGGAGGCGGCGCCGATCAGCGGCCCCAGGAACACCAGCTTCAGCACCTGCACGTGGGGGAACAGGGTCTTGGACAGCAGGGGGAAGGCGGCTGAGAAGCCGAGGAATGACCCGAAGGTGCCCAGGTAGAGCCAGCACATGATCCAGTTGTGCCGGCGCTTGAACACGACGGCCTGGCTGGCGAACGAGGCCTTGGCAGAAGCGATGTCGTTCATCCCGAACCAGGCGACAGCGGCGGCGATCACGATGAAGGGCGCCCAGACGAACCCGGCGTTCTGCATCCAGACCTGCGCCGTGACGCCAAGGCCCTTGTCGACCGAGACCTGGGCGGGCCCGGTGATCGGCAGCAGGGCGACGCCCGTCACCACCGGCACCAGGAACTGCATCAGGCTGACGCCCAGATTGCCGAAGCCAGCGTTCATCGCCAGCGCGTTGCCCTTCTGCGCCTTCGGGAAGAAGAACGAGATGTTGCCCATCGACGAGGCGAAGTTGCCGCCGCCCAGGCCGCACAGCAGCGAGAGGACGACGAAGGTCCAGTAGGGGGTGCCGGGGTTCTGCACGGCGAGGCCGATGCCGATCGCCGGAACCAGCAGCGAGAGGGTCGACAGTGTGGTCCACAGGCGGCCGCCGAAGATCGGCACCATGAAGCTATAGAAAATCCGCAGGGTCGCGCCGGAGAGCGCCGGCAGGGCCGTCAGCCAAAACAGCTGGTCCGTCGTGAACTTGAAGCCGACCAGCTTCAGCTTGGCGACAACCATCGACCAGACCATCCAGACCGCGAAGGCCAGGGTCAGGTTGGGGATCGAGATCCACAGGTTGCGGGTCGCGACCGGCTTGCCGGTCGACGCCCAGAACGCGGCGTCCTCGGGCCGCCAGTCGGTCAGCACGTGACGGGGTTTGCCCATGGGTTGGTCCTCTTGCGGGCTATTCGGCGGCGCGCAGGGCCGAAGCGGCCCCGGCTGCGCCGGTGGGGTTGAGGTCGATCATCTCGGGGAGCTCGGGCAGGTCGCGCAGGCCGGGCGTGCGGGCCCGCTCCATCCGGCCGATGGCGAGGTGCATCCAAGCGAGCGCGCCGGCGACCAGCAGGAACAGCAGCATGAAGCAGCTGGTCCAGATGTGGGTGAGGTCGTTGAGGGCGCCGAAGGCGATCGGCAGGACGAAGCCGCCCAGGCCGCCGATCATGCCGACCAGGCCGCCTACCGAGCCGATGGTGTCGGGGTAGTAGACGGGGATGTGCTTGTAGACCGCCGCCTTGCCGAGACTCATCGCGAACCCGAGCGCGAACAGCAGGCCCACGAACGGAACCAGCCCCAGCGCCAGGCGGAAGGTGATCGGCCCCTCGATGCCGTCGACGACATAGGTGGTCGCCGGGTAGGACAGAAGGAAGGTGCAGGCCACGCTGACGCCGAAGGTGATGTACATCACCCGCCGCGCACCGATGCGGTCCGACAGCCAGCCGCCGAAGACGCGGAACAGGGAGCCGGGGATCGAATAGGCCGCCGCCAGCATGCCGGCCGTGATGAGCGGCAGGTGGTAGACCGCCACCAGGTAGTGGGGCAGCCACAGCGACAGCGCTACGAAGGCCCCGAAGCAGAAGAAGTAATAGAGGGCGAAGCGCCAGACCTGCAGCCGCTTCAGCGGCTCGAGTTGCATCAGCGCCGGGGTGGCCTTCGCGCCGGTCCGGCGGCGAGCGACGAGCTCGGGGTCGTCACGGGTGACGAGGAAGTAGGCGCCGGCGATGATCGCCAGGGCGGTGGCCCAGACCTGGGCGACCGCTTGCCAGCCAAAGGCCAGCATGACGAAGGGCGCGGCGAACTTGGTCACCGCGGCGCCGACGTTGCCGGCCCCGAAGACGCCCAGCGCCGTACCCTGACGCGCCTTGGAGAAGAACTTGGAGACGTAGGCCACGCCCACCGAGAAACTGCCGCCGGCCAGGCCCACGCCCAGCGCCGCCAGCAGGAACTGCGGATAGGTGTGCGCGTAGGAGAGGAGCCAAGTGGCGACCGCAGCCGACAGCATCACCGCCAGGTTGACCAGGCGCCCGCCCATCTGGTCGGCCCAGATGCCCAGCGGGACGCGGATGAGGGATCCGGTGAGGATCGGCGTGCCGGCCAGGAGCCCGAACTCGGCCTCCGTGAGCCCGAGCTCCTGCTTGATGCGGATGCCGATGATCGAGAAGACCGTCCACACCGCGAAGCAGGCCGTGAACGCGAAGGTGCTCATGCCAAGGGCGGCCTTGGCGCCAGGCTGGAGCGGGAGAGATGCGTCGGTCACGATGGTCTCGGCGGTCAGCGCGGTGCACTGGCGCCGCATCGCCGGTATAGATGTCTCACTAGCTCGCCGAGGCGATTGATGAAGATCAAGCCGGAAGCAAATCCGGCCAAGACGTCGCAGATATATTCAGGACGACGTGGCCGCTACCTAAGTAGTGACACGGAGGGATAGACTTACTTCGGCCCGGCGATTGACCAACATCAAGTCGCAGCGCCACTTGACTCAAATCAAGGCAGGACTCCCGTCCGCTCGGCACATCTCTGGGCTCTACAATCCAGATGGGGCGCGCCGATGCGGGATGTCGATGTGGAACGGGTGAGGGCCCTGCCCTTGTTCCGCGGCTGTTCGAACGACACCTTCCGGACCCTGTCGGCCGGCGCCTTCCTGCAGCGGTTCCCCGCCGGCACCACACTGCTGCTCGGCGGGGATCAGGTCGATTTCCTTTACGTCCTGCTCGACGGGACCGTCGAACTCGAGGGCACCTGGAACGACAAGGAGACGACGCTCGCGCTCCTGCGCCCCGTCTCGACCTTCATCCTGGCGGCGGTGGTCCTGGACGCCGACGGCCTGATGAGCGCCCGCACCGTGGAGCGCTCCGATATCCTCATGTTGTCCGGCGCCGCGATCCGCCGCGTCATGTCCGAGGACGCGGCCTTCGCGGTCGCGGTCGCCCAGGAGATGGCCGGCTGCTACCGGGGGCTGGTGCGCACCCTGAAGAACCACAAGCTGCGCGGCGGCCTCGAGCGGCTCGCCAACTACCTGATCACCCAGCGCCTGCGCCAGGGCGGCGACGCCAGCTTCGTGCTGCCGCATGAGAAGCGGGTGCTGGCTTCCCTACTCGGGATGACGCCTGAAAACCTTTCGCGGTCGATTGCCGCCCTCGCCGACTACGGCGTGGAGGTCCACGGGCCCTCCGTGACGATCACCCGACCGGCCGTCCTCGAACGCCTCGCCAAGCCCGACCCACTGATCGACAACCACCAGCCGGTCACGGACGAACTCACCGGCAAGGCCCAGCGCGAGCGTTGGCCGCTGGCCGATGACCGCACCCGCGCCGCCTGACCTCAGCCGCCGAACTGGGCCAGCTGGCGGGTGTCGCCGGCGTCGCCCTGGTGCAGGCGGTGGCCGGCCGGCTTACCGGCCAGCGCGCGCAGGATCCTGGCCCGCAACGCCTCCGGCTCGTCAACCTGCAGCAGGTCCTTCAGGCCGACGCCCAGCTCGCCGAACAGGCACAGGCGCAGCTGCCCGCGCGCGGTGATCCGCAACCGGTTGCAGCTGTCACAGAAGCCCGGCGCGTAGGGCGCGATGAGGCCGATGCGACCGGCGAAGTCGGGATGAACGTACTCGACCGCCGGACCGTCGTCGAAACCCCGCGCCCGCGGGGTCCAGCCGCGCGCCTTCAACCAATCGGTGAGCACCGCGCCCGGCGCGTGCTGGTCGGCGAAGAATTGGGCGTTGTCGCCGGTCCGCATCAGCTCGATGAACCGCACCGCCACCGGCCGCTCGCGCACGAAGGCCTCGAAGTCCGCGAAGCCGGCTTGCGCGGTGTCGCGCAGCAGCACCCCGTTGACCTTCACGTTGGGCACGCCGAGCGCCAGGGCGCGGTCCAGTCCCGCGACCACGGCCGGTAGCCGGTCGTGGCCGGTGATGCGGCGGAAGCCCTCGCGGTCGAGGGAGTCGATGCTGACGTTGAGGTTGGTGAGGCCCGCCTCGCGCCAGGCGCCGATCTGGCGGTCGAGGTTCCAGCCGTTAGTGGTGATGCAGACCTTGGAGATTCCGGGGGTGGCGGCGGTCCTCGCGATGATCTCCGCGACGTCGCGGCGCACGCTGGGCTCGCCGCCCGTCAGGCGGATCTTCGAGACCCCCAGGTCCGCGAACGCACGGACCACGCGTTCGCATTCCAGCGGCGTCAGGAAGGTCAGCGGGGCCGTCTTCTTGAAGCCGTCCGGCAGGCAGTAGGTGCAGCGGAAGTTGCAGACCTCGGTGATCGAGAGCCGCAGATAGTGGAAGCGGCGGCCAAAGCCGTCGACGAGATCACCCAACCCTGGCTCCTTTCCAAGCGCGGGAGGCGACGGCGTTTCCCCCGTAACCCTTGCCGGCGGGCCGGCGCGGCGGCCGGGCCGTGGCGCGGGTGCGCGTTAGGCCGGAACGCTCGGAGCTATACGGCCGGGCCGAGGCCCAGCCGAGCCGGCATCCTATGCGGCGTGCGCGAAACCGCCTTGATGAAGATCAAGCAGGCCGCGGACGCGGCAGCGTGAGCATGGGCCCGTAGGCGACGGCGAAGCCTCCGAACGCCAGCGACCAGACGAAGCCGGACGCCGAGAGCCAGAAGGACTGGGCGACCCCCGTGAACGGGGCGGCGACCCGCAGGATCGCCGCGGCGTTGATCGCCAGATAGATCGCCAGGGTGGCGCCACCCGCGGCGAGCGGACGCCCGGTATGTCCACGCGTGGCCCGGGTCATCACCGCCAGGGTCATGACCCCGACCGCGCCGGCGGTCAGCGCGTGGACGCCGGCCGACCGCGGCACGAGGACGGGGGCCAGCGCCGAGCCGCCCAGCAGCAGCATGCCGACGCCCAGCCAGCCGTAGCCCAGGTGCAGGATCCAGACGAGCGGCTCGGCCGCCGCCCGCCAGCCGCGCCAGCGCGCCAGCCGCGCCAGGTGGGCGATCCCCGCCAGGGCCAGGACGGCCCCGGTGAGCCGGCTCTGCGGCATGGCGACCCACAATGCGCCGCCCAGGCCGGAGAGTCCCAGGGCCGCCCGATCGACCGTCCCGAACGGAGCCGGTCCCGGCTCCATGGCCCGGGCCTTCATCCAGTTGCGGGTGAAGCTGGGCACGATACGCCCGCCGATCTGGGCGATCAGCACGCTCGCGGCGCCGAGCGCCAAGCGCATGCCGACCTCCCCGGAGACGCCGCGCGGAAGATGGTAGGCCACGTTGGCGAAGGCGAAGAGCGTCACCAGGCCGCAGACCGGCAGGTTGCGCCAGTTGCGGCCGGCCAGCACCTCGCGCCAGATCACGGCGGCGAAGGCGAGGAGGAACAGGCTGTCGGCGACCGCCGCGAACGGCCCGAGCACGCCCTGATAGAGCATGGCCAGCCGCCCGAGGACCCACAGCGCGACAAGGCCGCCCAGCGGCGCGCCGATCACCGGCATCCGCCCGGTCCAGTTCGGAACCGCCGTGGTGAGGAACCCGGCGATGACCGCGCCCAGGAACCCGAAGATCATCTCGTGGATGTGCCACTCGCGGGTCAGAGCGGCCGAACCGCCGTGGAAATAGCTGCAGAGCCATAGGGGCACGACCAGCGCGCTCCAGAGGGCCCCGAACAGAAAGAAGGGGCGGAAGCCGAAGCTGAAGAGCGCCGGCCCATCATAGGCGCGCCGCGCGGCCGAGGTGCTGGTCATGCGCGGACCTACCGCTGCGCCGCCTCGGACGCCTTGATGCACGTCAAGCAGGCCTCAACCGCACTTCGAGTAGCCACAAGACAGGCAGCTGTCACAGCCCTCCCGGCGGACCAATTCGAAGCCCCCGCAGCGCGGGCAACCGGCCGGGGCGAACGGCCGGATCGCCAGCGACGGCGCCGCCTCGGGGGCCGGCTCTGGCGGTGCGCCGCCCAGGTGCCGCTCGATCACGCTGCCGATGGCGGCGAGCAACGAAGGCACGTAACGCCCGCCGAGCCAGGCCCCGCCGCGCGGGTCGAACACCGCCTTCAGCTCCTCGGCCACGAAGCTCACGTCGCCGCCCCGCCGGAACACCGCCGAGATCATCCGGGTGAGCCCCAGTGTCCAGGCGTAGTGGTCCATGTTCTTGGAGTTGATGAAGATCTCGAAGGGCCGACGTGCGCCGCCGTCCTCGAGGTCGTTGAGGGTCACGTAGACGGCATGCGCGCTTTCCGGCCAGACCAGCTTGTAGGTCGCACCCTCGAGCGCCTCCGGCCGCGGGATCAGCGCCGGGTCGGCGGCGCCGGTCGCGGGCTCGGGATCCACCGACAGGACCGAGCCGGTGATGGCGTTGGGCCGATACGTGGTCATCCCCTTGCAGCCGCTGCGCCAACCTAGCCGATAGATTTCGCTGAAGGCCTCGAAGCCGATGTCGGCCGGGCAGTTGACGGTCTTGGAGATCGAGCTGTCGACGTGCGCCTGGGCGGCGGCCTGCATGCGGACGTGGTCCTGCGGCGACAGGGTCTGGGCGCTGACGAACACCTCGGCCGGCGGCGGCGCGTCGGCGTGCAGCCGCTTCCAGACCGCGAGGGCGTAGTCCTCCACCGGCTCCTCGCGGCTCGAGCCGTCCGCCTGGCGCACCTTGCGGAGATAGGCGTAGGCGAAGACCGGCTCGATGCCCGACGACACATTGCCGGCTAGCAGCGAGGTCGTACCTGTCGGAGCCACAGACGTCAGGCAGCCGTTGCGCAGCCCATGCCGGGCGATCAGCTCGCGGGTCTCGGGATCGAGGGCCGCCAGGTTCGGCCGCTCCAGGATCGCCGGGTCGTACAGCGGAAACGCGCCCTTCTCGGCGGCCAGCTCGGCCGAGGCGCGGTAGGCCTGCTGCTGGATCCGCCCGAGCCAGGCGCCGGTCAGCTCGACGGCGCGGTCGCTGCCGTACGGAACGCCGCAGAACACCAGGGCGTCCGCGAGGCCCGTGACGCCCAGCCCGATCCGTCGCTTGGCGCGCGCCTCCGTCGCCTGCGCCTCGAGCGGAAAGCGCGAGACGTCGATGACATTGTCCAGCATCCGCACGGCCGTGCCGGTCAGGTCGGAGAGTTCGGAGAGGTCCAGCTCCGCGCCGGGTTCGAAAGGCCTCGCCACGAGCCGCGCCAGGTTGATCGACCCCAGAAGGCACGCGCCGTACGGCGGCAGCATCTGCTCGCCGCAGGGGTTGCTGGCCAGGATGGTCTCGCAATAGGCGAGGTTGTTGCGGGCGTTCACCTGGTCGATGAAGATCACCCCCGGCTCGGCCGCGTCGTAGGTCGCGCGCATCAGCCGGCTCCAGAGGTCCGCGGCGCGCACCGACCCCAGCACCTCGCCCTCGAACACCAGCGGCCAGTCCGCGTCCTCGGTCAGGGCCGCCATGAAGCTGTCCGGCACGAGCACCGAGAGGTTGAAGTTGCGCAGGCGCATCCCCTCCCGTTTGGCGTCGATGAACGCCTCGATGTCGGGATGGTCGATCCGTAGGCAGCCCATCATGGCGCCGCGGCGCTGGCCGGCGGAGAGGATGGTCCGGCACATGGCGTCCCAGACGTCCATGAAACTCAGCGGGCCGGAGGCGTCGGCGTCGACACCCTTCACCGCCGCACCGGCCGGGCGGATCGAAGAGAAGTCCATCCCCACGCCCCCGCCTTGCTGGAGGGTCAGAGCCGCCTCGCGGACGTGGGTGAAGATGCCGCCCAGGTCGTCGGGAGTGCGGCCCATGACGAAGCAATTGAACAGGGTCACCGCCCGCGCCGTCCCGGCGCCGGCGAGGATGCGGCCGGCCGGCAGGAACCTGTGGTCGCGCAGGGCGCCTTCGAAGCGGTCGCGCATCGTCGCGCGCAGCTCCGGGGCTTCGGCCTCGGCGAGGGCGGCGGCGACCCGCGACCAGGTGTCGTGCACCGTCTCGTCTCCCGGCGCGCCCGCCGGCCGGAAGCGGTACTTGCTGGCCCAGATCTCGCTCGCCAGCGGGTTGTCGAACGCCATGTCGTCACTCCTTCAGAGGCGGCGAGACTGATCGATTCCCCGGGCGGCCCGGTTGAGCCGAACGGGCCGGCCACCTGCGATCGGGCAAGTCGGCGCTTGACCGATATCAAGCGGCGGATCGCGCCGGCTCAAGGCGTAGCGCGCCCGGCCCGGCTAGGGTCAGGTCGAAGGGAGCCAACCGTGCTCGACGACACCCGTCCCGCCTCGGCCGGCCAGGCCGCCGACCCACCCGCCATCCGCTGCGCCCTGATGTCGGCATCCGCAGGGCCGCCGCGGGCGCCCGACGCGAACGCCGCCGGCCTCATCGAGCTGATCCTGGCGCGCTATCACGAAACCCATCGGCGCGAGTTTCCGGAGGCCATCACCCTGGCGCGCAAGGTCGAGGCCGTCCACGCCGACGCGCCAGGTTGCCCGCACGGACTGGCGGACCACCTGGCCCTGATGCTGGACGACCTCGAAAGCCACCAGCAACGCGAGGAACAGGTGCTCTTCCCGATGATCCTCGCCGGCGGCAGCCCGATGATCCGATTCCCCATCGGCCGGATGATGGCCGAGCACGAGGATGTGGAGGTTCAGTTGCGGGACCTGCGGGCTCTCACCGGCGACTTCGCCTGCCCGGCCGACGCCTGCGGCACGTGGCGAGCGCTGAACGCGCTCTGCCGCAAGCTCGACGCCGACCTGCGCGAACACATGCGGCTGGAGAACGAACTGCTTTTCGCGCCCTTCCTGACCTGACGCCCGAGCGCGGCGAGCGCGTTCCGGCGCACACCCCGGATGCGCTCTCGGCCGCATTGTGGAACGGGCGTCGCGCGGCGGCGAATCTCCGGATTCGCCGCCGCTTCCTTCTCGCTTGTCGAACATCAAGGGCGCGGCCGCCTCGGCTCAAGGCGTCCAGGCAAGGGTCGGTCTAACCTTCGGGCCGGGGAGCCAGAAAGGGTTGGCCATGCGACCTCAAGCGATAGACCTCACGTGGACCAAGGTCCGCGACGGCGACCCCGCCCCGGCCAATGACGCCGCCCCCTTTGACGTTACGAGCCTGCTGGAGCGTATCGTCGAGCGATACCATCGCACCCACCTGCGCGACCTTGCCAGCGCCATCGCCCTGGCCGACGAGGCCGAGAACAGCCGCGCGAGCGACCCCACTTGCCCGCCGGGCCTCGGCGACCACCTTCGCCGCCTGGCGGCAGGCCTCGAGGCCCAGCAGCGCCGGGAGGAGTTCTCCCTGTTTCCGCTGCTGCGCATCGGGACACCGCGCTGCGTCGCTTTCGTGACCCGCCAGATGATGGACGATCACGTGGACATGGAGCTGCGGCTCGACGCGCTTAGACGGTTCAACAGCGGACACCGCCCGTCGTTCGAGGCGCCCCTTGGCCGGCAGGCGCTGTCGTTCCTGTGCCGCAAGCTCGAGGCGGACCTGAAGGCGCACGCCCGGCTCGAGCACGAGGTGCTGTACGCCGCGCTCGTCCAGCAGCGGATGGACGCCTAGTCAGAAGCTCAGGATCTCGACCAGATCGTTGGCCTCCAGGCGCCGCGCGCCGGCCCTACGGCGGATCAGCAGGTCCGCCGTCGCAAGATCCTTCTGGGCGCTGGAGTCCTGGTTTCCCAGGGGACGCACGCCATCGTGCGCGCTGCGCCCGCGATGGAAGCACTCACGGTCCCCGCAGGCGCCCAATGGCGCGGCCAGCGGCGCCATGCGCCACGCGAGGGCTTCCTCGGGCCTGCGCCCGGTCATGCCGGCCAGGAGCGGCGCCAGGAACAGGCGGGCGGTGACCATCGCCGCCGAGGGGTTGCCCGGAAGCCCGATCACGGCGCGCTCGCCGACGCGGCCCAGCCAGACCGGCTTGCCCGGCTTGATCGCCACCTTCTCGAAATCGAGGCGAAGGCCCAGCGCCTGGAACATCGCCTTGGAGAAGTCGCGCTCGCCCACGGACGCGCCGCCGGTGACCACGACGACATGGGCGTCGTCCAGCGCCACGCCGGCCTCCCGGATCAGGCTGGGGAGATCGTCGCGCAGGCGCCTGCGGCCCACGACCTCGCCACCCCAGGCGCGCGCGAGCGCAGCGACGCCGAAGGACACGCTCTCGGGGATCGCGCCCGGCCTGTTCGCGGCGCGGCCCGGCGCGACCAGTTCATCGCCGGTGCTGAGCACGGCGACCCGGGGCCGGATGTAGGTTTCGACGGTCTCCACATCCGCGGCGGCGGCGGCGACCAGCGTCAGCGGCCCGAGCCGGGTTCCCGCCTCCAGCAACACCTCGCCGGACGCAAAGTCCGAACCGGCCGCCCGCACGTGGCGCGCGGAGGGCGGCGACTCGGCAAGCCAGACGGTCTGGCCGTCGCGGCGCACATCTTCCTGGATCACGACCCGATCCGCCCCCGGCGGCATCGGCGCGCCCGTGAAGATGCGCACGCAGTCGCCGAGCGCGAGCGGAGTCGTCAACGGCGGCGAACCGGCGAAGGCCTCACCGGCGACACGGAGGCGGGTCGGCGCCAGGCCCAGGTCCGCGTCGCGAACCGCGTAGCCGTCCATGGCCGATACCTCCACCTCCGGCGCGGAGCGCCGCGCAACGACCGGCGCGGCCAGGACGCGATCGGCCGCCGCCTCGAGGGACGTCCGTTCGACGCCGACAGGCGCCGCGACGGCCGCGACGCGGCGGCAGGCCTCGTCGAAGGCGATCACGAGCATACGCCTCGGTAGCGAGGGATCTGGCCGACCAGCGAGCAGGGCTTGAACCGGCTGTCGAACTCGAGGGCGAGCACCAGGTCCCAGGCGTCGCGGCAGGCGCCGGTGGAACCGGGCACGCAGAAGATGAACGTCTCGCCGATCTGCCCGGCCAGGGCGCGGGACTGCAGCGTCGAGATGCCGACCGTGGTCTGGCTGGCCTGGTGGAACACCACGGAAAAGCCGTCCATTTCCCGGGCGAGCAGCGGCCGCACCGCCTCCGGCGTGACATCGCGCGGCGCGAAACCCGTGCCCCCTGTGGTCAGGATCACGTCGATCTGCGGATCGTCGGCCCAGGCCCGGACCTGGGCTTGAATCGCGTCCACCTCGTCGGCCACGATGGCCTTGGCGCTGAGCAGATGGCCCGCGGCCTGCAGCCGTTGCGCCAGGAGGCCGCCGGAGGTGTCGGTCTGTTCGGTTCGGGTGTCCGACACCGTGAGCACCGCGATCGCCAGCGGATAGAACGGCAGGTCCGGATTGACGCCCGGCGCCTTGGACGCCTTGACGGGAAGTGCGAGGGTCACGGTCAGCCTCCAGAGAACGCCGGCAGGAAGGCCACGTCCTGGCCCGGGGACACCCAGGGGTCGCCACAAGCCATGAGCTGGTCGACGGCGACACGAACGCCGGGTTGGCCGAGCGCCTCGGCGCCGCCTTCGACCGTCGCGGCGATGCGGATCCTGAGGTCGCTGACGGCACAGCCCTCGGCTGGGATGATCACGGACATCGACCGCCCAAACAGGTCAGCGAGCCGACCGAAGAACAGCACCCGGGCGATCGCGCCTGCGCGGGCGCGCGGCGGTTCGGCGAGGTCGACACTGTCAGAAGTCATGCGGAGGAGCCCTTGATCTCGGGCCGATCCTAGGCGCCGCCACAGGGGTGGCATTGATGTTGGTCAAGCCATTCGGTCGCAGGCGTCCCCTCGGCCGCCCCGCGTCTGGGCTTGATAAGCATCAAGGCGCGCCTGGGCCACCCGGCCTACCAGAGGGCCATGATGCAAGGCTCGCACTTCCAGCAGTTGCTGCGCGCTTCGGTGAATCAACCCCAGCCGCAGCGCCTGCTGTTCGTATTCGCCGCGGCCGAACTGCCCGACCACCCGACCGCCGAGCAACGGCGCCGCTTCCAGGCGGGCCAGGGCGGGGCGCTCTCGCCGCTCATGTGCGTCGACAAGGCGCCCGACGAGCTGACGGACTTCGACGCCCTGGCGGCGGAATCGCGCCGCGCGGGCCCACCTTGGCAGGTGGTTTTCGCCGCGGGCCTGGCCGGTGTCGACGGGCTGCCGCCGACGCCGGCGCGCATCGAGTCTGCGCTCGAGAAGATGGTCAATGCCGTGCTTTTCGGCGTCGTCGGCCAATTCGCGGCCTACAACACGAGCGGCGAGCCGATCCGAGTCCTCTGAGCCTGCGCGATCTTGCGAGAGGCCGGGCCCCGCGTCCTGATCATGCACGCTGCTGCCGGTCGACTGAGCGCGCGCTTGTTCGCGACAACGCCGTTCTCGCATTTCGGTGGGGAGTTCGAGCGCTATCTAACGCTCCTGGCCTAAGCGCCCCACCAGCGCCGCTCGGCTCCCGCCCGCGCATCGCTGGCGCTCCGGCGGAGGTGACGGTCACACTACTGACGCGTCAGCGCCCAAGCCACGTGGATCGCCGCAACTCAGCCGAGCAGGCCGAGCTGCCGGGCCCTCACCACCGCCTGGATGCGCGTGCGGACGCCCAGGAGTCCGCAGGCTTGTTCCAGGTGCTTCTCGACTGTGCGCTGAGAGATTCCGAGGATTTGGCCGGTATCGCGCGCGCTCTTGCCCGCTTCAGCCCAGCTCAAGCATTCGAGCTGACGACGACTGAGGACCACCAGATTCCGCCCTATAGCGGGGGCAGATCCTTCAAGCTTAAGCATACGCATGACGCACCGGGCGCTTGCAACTCCAGGACCACGCTACCGCAAGAACTTGAATTCAACAAACACAACCACGGGGCGACGCAAACCGGCGGATTGTCCGCCACGTCTTAGCGGGAAGTCCGCCAGTTATTGGCGGCCCACCTTCACTGTGCATGTCTTCCGCAAACGGGACATGCAGTCGTGGAGCGCGAGAAGCTCATCGTGCGGCACCTGACGGGCGACCTCGACGGCCGTCCAGCCCTGCGGGTCGCCGCGCCGAAGCAACCGCTCTCCGGCCGGCGCCATCGGCAGGTTCAAGGTGGCGGAGGCCAAGCGCTCGGGAGCCCCCCAGCTGCCCGGGAGCATGCGGGCGACCGGCCCGAGGAGGAGGCTCCACAGAACGACGCCGACCAAGGCCCCCCCGCCCAGCAGGCTCGTGGTCCTGCGCCAGGACCGCGACTTCGCCAGATCAGCCTCACGAGCCGCGCGGAGCGCCTCCCCTGCCTGGCGGAGGGTCGTGCGCTCACGTTCGAGTTCCGCCACCGGCTTCGCCAGCACCTTGGCCGCAGCGATCTGGAACAACGACCCGAGCTGGTCCGGGGCGAGCGCCAGAACGGGGCGCTCGCCCAGCGCCACGGCTTGAGCGTTGACGGCCGCGATCGCTTCGGAGAGCTCGGCGAGGGTCGGGCTGTAGTCGACCGGCGCGTCTTGCGCACCGGCCGCCAGACCCTCCACCGCGCGGCGAAGGAGCGCCACCTCGCTTCTCAAGCGCTCGAAGGCGTCGGCCGCCGGATCGCTGGGCTGCAGGCTCATCGCTCCCATCCGCGATCACGGCTCGTCTCGCGCCCGATGTCCCGCGCCTGCTGGAGGTCCGGCGCAGACGTTCGCTCGGCTGCCCGCAGCAGGCCCTGGGGCCGCCCACGGGCCGCAGGCGCGGCGAGCGCAGGGTCGCGCTCCAGCGCCGCGGCCACCTTCGCGGCCAATCCAGGGCTCGCCCTGTCCAGCGCACCGGTCGCTCGGTCCAGCGCCACGCGTTGATGGGCGAGCAGATCATGACCGGCGATGCGCATCCGCACGCCGTCCTGCCAGGCCCGGGCGAACGCCTGGACGCGCGCCAGTTCGTCCTGCCGGCCTTCACGCCCGGCGGCCAGGCCCGACTCGTGCGGCCGAAACGCCTCGAACGCGCTGCCAGCAACCTGAGCGAGTCCTCGGCGCTCGGCGAAAAGCTCTGGGTAGTCGAGGGTGGAGTCCTTGGCCCGCTCGCGTGACAAAGTCCGGCCGAGTGCAGCTTCGTCAGCGAAGGTCTGGCGGTCGTAGTGGAGCGACACCGCGTGCCGATGTCGGGACATCGCTACGTATGTCGCGTGCCGGTCCATATGCCCGCTGGCCAGTACGTGCGCGCGATCGACGGTGACGCCCTGCGACTTGTGGATCGTCGTCGCATAGCCGTGGTCCAGATCCGTGTAGGCCTTGTGATCGAAGGCCACACGCCGGCCGTCGTCCAGGCGCACGCTCACGCGCGTGTCGCCCAGCTCCTCCACCGTGCCCAGGGTGCCGTTTTTGACCCCGAGCTCGCGCTCGTTGCGCAGGAAGACGATCCGTTCGCCCTCTGCGAAGAGCCGTGCGCCGCGGGTGGTCTCGACCGTGTGATCCGGTCCCAGCATCCCGGTCGCGTGCATGCGCTCGCGCGCCAGGCCGTTGAGGGCGGAGACGTCGTCGCGCGTGTAGGCCAGCATGACCTGCGAGGTCTCGGGCGCCACCTGCTTGGCCGCCCACCAACCTGCCAAGACGGCCGCCCGCGCGGCCGTGGCATCCTCGTGGCCGTGCACGGCGTCGCTTGAGGCATAGGCTGCCAGGGCCTGCGCGGTCCGGCCGGTGGCAAGCTGGCGTGTCGCATCGCGCTGCCAATCGACCTGCTGTCGCCGGACTTCGGTGAGCTCGTAGGCGCTATGCCGCTCCGCGAGGGCCCGGAACGCAGCGCCCGCCTCGATGGCCTGCAGTTGCTCGGCGTCGCCGACCATCACCACCTTCGCGCCCGCCGCCTGGGCCTGAGCCATCACCCGGGCGAGCTGCCGCGATCCGACGAGCCCCGCCTCGTCCACCACCAGCACGTCCCGCGGCCCCAGCGTCTCGCGATCCCGCGCCCACGCATGCTCCAGGCTCGCCAGGGTCCGCGACGGGATCCCGGAGCCCCCTTCGAGGCTCTCGGCGGCCATGCCCGACAAGGCCGCGCCGCGGACGCGATAGCCTTGCGCCTCCCAGGCCTCGCGCGCGACGCCCAGCAGCGCGCTCTTGCCCGTACCGGCGTAGCCCACGAGTAGGGCGAGATCGCCCCGGCGCGTGACATGGTCGAGCGCATCGCGCTGCGCGGTGGAAAGGTCGAGGCCGGCTGCGGACGACTGCGAGAGGGCTGCCGCCTTGTCGCGCTCGGTCACCGTGTGGCCGGGGCGCGCCGCCAGGGTGTCCGCATCCCGCTCCAGGCCGCGTTCGACGCGCAGCATCTCACGGCTGGTGAAGCGTTCCCGCCCCTGCCCGTCCCGGCCGAGCCGCACGATCTCATCGCTGGTCCGGACCTTCGCCAACGCAGCGTCGAACTGCGCCTTGCCGTCTGTATGCCGGTGCACGAACCGCGCAAGGTCATGCTCGGTGAACGTCGCCTGCTGGTGGGTAATCGCCGACAGCGCGATCTCGGGTTCGGCCAGGATCCGCTCGCCGTTGCGCCGCGCGATCGCGCGGTGGTCCTCCGCACGCTCGGCGGCCTCGCCATGCGTCTCGCGCCGGGCGCCCGACGCGCCAATCTTGTTCTGCGGCTCCAGGTCGATCCCCTGGTCCTTCAGGGCGCGCGGATCGATGCGGGCGTCGATGCCGAGCTCGGCGAGCCTGCGGTTGGCATGGTCCGCCCACGCCTCGCGCCAGGCGACGAGCTGGTCGGTCGCGTTCCAGTCGCGGACCTTGCCGCCGAACCCGTCCGGCCCCGCTGAGCGCAAGGCGAGCATGACGTGCGCATGGGGCTTGGCCTCGCCGTCGGCGCCGACATCCCAATGGACGTTGAGGTCCGCGACCATCCCCTTGCCGACGAACTCGCGCTGCACGAACGACCGCGCGAGCTCGACGCCGTCCCGCTGCGAGAGCTCCCGCGGCAACGCGAACTCCACCTCCCTCGCGAGCTGCGCATCCTTGCGGACTTCCCGCGCCTCGACCTCGTTCCAGAGCGTCTCGCGGTCGCGCCAACGCTCCGGCGCACCCTCCGGCAGCACGACTTCGGAATGCACGACGCCGGCCTTGGCCGAGAAGTCGTGGGCGCGATCGAGACGCTCGTCATGCAGCCGCGACGCAGACCGATAGGCCGCGGCCGCGACGGCCGACGAGCCCTTGGCCCGCGAGATCACCTTCGCCGAGAAGTGGTAGATCGCCATGCGATCCCTCCCCGCCCGAGCACGTCGCGTCAGCGACGTATAAGCGCGCACTCAGACCTTCGGCCGTGAGTGACGGGACCGCCATGCGTAAGCTTACCCATGGCCCCCGGAAAAACGGCCGCACAGGGTTCGGTCTCCGTTTCCACGGAGGCGATGTCATGAAGAAGCCGCGCGACCTCGACGCCGAACTTCAGGCCCTGCAGCAGCGCGCCAAGGCGCTGAAAGGACGGCGCGTGACGCAGTTCGGCGAGCTGGTGATCGCCACCGGCGCCGATCACCTGTCCATCGAAGAGCTGGCCGGCGCGCTTGCCGCCGCCGCCAAGGCCGACGCGCCCACGCGGGAGGCCTGGCGGCGCGCCGGCGCCGGCTTCTTTCAGGGACAGAGCCGGACTGGCGGCGGCGCTGGCCGCGGTAGCCAAGGCCGCGCGGCGGATGGCGGCGGCGCGCCACCGGCTTGAGGCGGCGCAGGCAAGGTCGGACACGAGGGCCTGGGTCGTGCAGCGCCGTGAACGCACCCATCAGCTGATCGAGCTCGGCGGCCTGGTCGCCAAGGCCGGCCTCGTCGATCTCGCGCAGGACGATCGCGCCGCGCTTTACGGCGCCTTCCTGGAGCTCGCCGACCGGCTGCGGGCGCCGGATGGTGAGGGTGCGAAGCTGCTGTGGCGACGCCGCGGCCAGCGCGCCTTCGCCAGCGAAGCGGAAGACGCCGGATGAGACTCGCCCTCGGCGCCATCTGGCCGACCCTGGCGGGCGCCTTCTGGGGCAATGTCATCGCGAACGCGCCCTTCCTGATCGTGCGCGATCACTTCGGCCTCCCTGACCTCCTCGTCGAATGGGTGATCCCCCTGACGGCGACGCTCGCGGGCGGGGCCTGGGGCTACCTGCTTTGGCTGGGGCGCTACGGCCCCACGGGCCCGGTGACGACCCACGGCAGCGCGCAATTCGCCGACGAGCGCCGCGCCCGCGGCGCGCTCGGCGGGCCGGACGGCCTGATCATCGGCCGCGCCGCCGGCGGCTGGCTGATGCGTTACGATGGGCCCGGCCATCTGCTGACCTTCGCGCCGACCCGATCGGGCAAGGGCGTCGGCGTCGTCCTTCCCAATCTGCTCACGTCCGACAGCGCGATCCTCTGCGTCGATCCGAAAGGCGAGAACGCCCGCATCGCGGCCCGCTCGCGGGCGCGCTTCGGGCCCGTGCATGTGCTCGATCCCTTCGAAGCGTCGGGACAGCCGACGGCGAGCTACAATCCCCTCGCCGCCCTGGACCCGTTCGGCCTCGACCTGGCCGAAGACGCCGCGCTGATCGCCGAAGCGCTGGTCTACGATCCGCCGGAGCAGGTGAGCGAGGCGCACTGGAACGAGGAAGCCAAGGCGCTGATCGCCGGCGTGATCATGCACGTCGTCACGCACCCGCCCCCGGAGGGCGCGACGCTGGCGGCGGTGCGTGATCTGCTGACGGCCGCCCCCGCGCGCTTCGCCGCCACCCTCATGGCCATGCAGGCCAGCCCGGCGGCTGACGGCCTCGTGGCCCGCGCCGCCAACCGCCATCTCGGCAAGGCGGATCGGGAAGCCACCGGCGTGCTCTCGGCCGCGCAGCGCCACACGCACTTCCTCGACAGCCGCCGGATCACCGACAGCCTGGCGCGCGCGGACTTTGCCTTCGAGGACCTGCGCGACCAGCGCGCCAGCGTCTTCCTGGTGCTGCCGCCGGAGCGGCTCGGCACGCACGCCCGCTGGCTGAGGCTGCTCGTCGCCCAGGCCCTGCACAGCCTGGCCCGCGGTCCCACGCGCGCCGGCGCGCAGCCCTCACCTGTCCTCTTCCTGCTGGACGAGTTCGCGACGCTGGGGCGGCTGGAGCCGCTCGCCCAGGCCTACGGCCTGATGGCCGGGTACGGCGTGCAGCTGTGGGCTATCCTGCAGGATCTGCATCAGCTGAAGGCGCTGTACGGCGAGCGACACGGCACCTTCCTCGCCAACGCCGCCGTCACCCAGGTGTTCAACGTCGCGGACATCGACACCGCCCAGTGGGTCTCGCGCACGCTCGGCGTCACCACCGCGACCTTCATCGCCCACGGCACCTCGATGAACTCCGGCTCGACCACGTCGCTGAAGGGCGGCTCGAGCTCGTCGGGCGATGGCGAGTCCTGGAGCGAGCAGCGGGTTCGTCGCGACCTGCTGACGCCCGACGAAGTCATCCGGCTCCCCGACCACATGATGCTGGTGCTGCGCCCAGGCCGCGACCCGCTGCTCGCCGGCAAGGTCCGCCACTACGCAGATCGGGAGTTCGCTGGCTTGTTCGACAGATGAGCAGTACCGGTGGTGATCGGCTGACCGCCGTCCACTCGCCGCCCGTCGCATGATCCACCCGCGGCCAAATTGGCGTCCGCTTCTGGACCTCATTCGAGTGCGGCCCTCCGCCCCTAAGCGGACATCTCGTCCAATAGCTTGCGCATTTCGTCTAGGCACGCGACCTGCGGCTTGAGTTCATCGATCTTCGCTTCCCACGCCTTTGCGTCCGCGCGCCAAACGCCCCACTGAGCAATGAACCACTGCTGCTGCCACCCGAGCTCGTGCTCCATCGCCCCCTGTGGAATGAACGGAAAGAAGCCGGTTACCACTGGTGCGGGCACAGTTCCCTGATTGGCCCTCTCGGGATTGTCGGCGTTGCTAGCATCGAACGTTCCCTGAACTCGCATGTATTCCGGATTTCCAATAGAGAATACCTGCCACCACCTATCGACGTGGTCGTTCCATAGCTTGGTCGTGGCGGCTAAGTGTGAATTGGCATCACTGAGGGCGTAGATCCAGGAATCTTCGGCCTTCGCGTCTAAAGCTCCATTGTAGTAGGGGAGAACGGCCTTAGCGAAAGCCCTCGCAGTTGCGTCATTGGCACCTACGACCACAAGAAATCGCATATACGCGATTACACCCGTGTTTAGAACTGGATAGGCTTGATAATGCTTATCTCGCCCGATCAGCTTGAAAACTCCAGGCAGTAACTTTCCTGCAATATCAGTCAGTTCAGCGATTTGAAGTGCGGTCGGTCTACCATCGATGCCGGCAGCGACTACCTCCAACGATTTGCGAGCTGCGTTGATCTCGTCCTTGTAAATCTCGATCACCTCTGCGCGCAGCGCATTCACGATAAAAGGCTTCAACGCTTCGATCGACGCGAGAACGCTGTTGATCATTTCCGCGATCATGTCGAGCCGATGTGTCACGTCCTGCTGGAACGCTGCTTCCTCGCGGCTCCTCCAATATCCTGCCGCTGCCCTTGCGCAGTCGGCCATCTCAAGCTGCCACAGCATATCTGCCCCCATCGTTCTGATCGAGAATGCAGTTGAGCACGGGGAGTGCGGGTTGAAAACGCAGAGGTCCGTCGGTCGTCAACTGCGTGAGAAGACTTACCCTTTCCACGCTGACATTTGCGACGTGGCGCCTTCAGGCCTTCAACGGTTTTGCGGGCTCGATCAGATCCGCCCAGCTGTCTGGCGGGTCGCCACTCTCCAGCCGGCGGGTGAAGACCGCATAACGGTCGGTCTTCGACCCGGCCTTACGCAGCGTCGTCTCGTCATTCAGCCAGCAGTAGATGATCACCTTCGCCTTGCCGTCCCAGCGGAAGAACAGGCGAAACCGGCTCAGGAACTTGACCCGAAACCAGTGCTTGTAGCTGTCCCCCAAGGTCGCGCCCTGCCGAAACGCATTGTGCGCCGGATCGGCCGGAACCTCGTTCAGCAGGATGTCGACCACCCGCGCCAGGAACTTGGCCTTCGGGTGTTTCTGCCAGCCGTTCGGATCGGCGGCCCGCAGCGCCTCGACGTCGGAGGCGAGGCTCGCGAGCTGGCGATTGAACTCCTCGGCGGCCAGCAGGGTCCAGCCGTTTCGAACCGGCGCCGCGCCCTCCCCCATCGTCAGAGCGTGAAGTCGGCGGGCAGATCCTCATCGTCGCGGAGCGGCGTGACGCCCTCGACCAGCGCCGCCACGCGGGACAGGTCGAGCGGCTGGACCTTGTGCGGATTGGCCTTCAGGTCGGCCTCCATGAACGACAGGAAGGCGCCCACAACGGGGTCGAGCTCATCGGCCTTCCGGCCGGTCGATTTCGGCGCCTCGACGGCCATTAGCACGTAGCCGGGGGACACCGAGCGGACCATCACCTCCGCGCTGACCTCGAACTCGGGGTGGTCGGCGAAGAACTGCTTGCCCAGGCGCACCGCCTTGGAGCTCCCGGTCGTGGTGACCTTGCCCTTGTAGGCGCGGCCTTCCAACCCGCCCGCCGCCGGCGCGCGAGCCACGAAACGACCGGTCGCGCTCCCACGGGACGTGGACCGCTGCGTAGGCCTGGTGGACATGTGCTCTCCGGCTCCGGGCTGGCGAACCCCGCGCCCCAATATACGTACACCAATACGTATCGACAATCCGTCGCCGCCCGGCGCCTCGCACCCGGGTCGCTGGCCACGGCCCCCGGCTCGGGAGGTCGGCGGCGGCGCCCGGAAGCGCCGCCGCCTGAGGCGTCAGTTCGCCGGACGGGTGTTGCGGGACCAGACCAGGCTGTAGCCTTCCTCTGCGTCAACCAGGTTGGCGTAGATCGGGGCCGGGAAGCTGGGATCGTCGAGCTTGACCGACAGGTAGTCGCGGTTCTCTCGGCTGGTTTTCTTCCAGGCCGCCCCGAACTCGGTGCCGGCGGCGAAGATGCGGAAGTCGGGGGCGTTCTCGCTTTCCTTGCTGACGGGCTTCAGCTGGGCCTGCTTGACGTTGAGGCTGAGGGTCCGGATCGAGCCGTTGTAGCTGCCGTCGCCGCTCTTCATGAAGGTGCCGATGGTCGCCATGGGAAGTCTCCTTGGGTCTCGGACCGCGCCTGCCGCGGCCTCGATGGCGGACCTGGAGTCGAGGGCCGGTGGGCGGCGCAGCCGAAGGCCCGCAGCGTCAGCGGAGGACGGCGACCGGCGGCTTTCTTGGGCCGCGAGGAATGGGCGTCAGCCCAGGGGAAGAAAGCCGCCGGACGCCGTTGCGCCGCGCGCCGGCCCTTGAACCCCTTGCGCCAACGAGAGGCCGCGCAGGTCGAGCCTACAACCCGGAGCCCCACCCCGCGCCCAACGGTCTCCAGAAGCGCCGATGGCCCGCCACGGCCGAACGCGCCGTCGCACGACGTCTGCCCCAGCGCACCCCGCGGCATGAGCACGATCGCAGGACTTGCCGTCTTCGCCGAGCCACCCCCGGGCACGGCGCCGGAAGGGCCCGCGCCGTCACCCGCCCGCAACAGGTCCTTGCCGCCGCCCCGGTGTCATCCGCCCCTCGATCCCAGCGGCCCGCGGTGTGGGAGGTTCTGCCCGGTCTGGCCTACAGCTTCAGCCGGACCCCGGCCCCGCCCTCGGCGTCCGCGCGGATGAAGATGACGCCGGCGTCCTCGAGTACCTGCTGCACGCGGTCCATCGTCCCGCTGTGCATGCCGCCGCGGCCGTTCTCGAACCGGGTGATGGTCGACGGCGCGACCCCGGCGGCCTTGGCGAGGTCGCGCAGGCCCAGGCCAACCGCCGTCCGGCCGAGCTTGACTTGCATCGGCGTCAGCATGGGGCGCTCAAAACGCGCTCATGGCGTTGACTATCGAGCTCAATGACATCAATAATGCGCACAACGTACCGACTATCGGCCTCACGTCCCGGGGCCCGCGTTGCGCGGGTTCAGGTAGAGGAGACGTATGATGACGCGTGAGTCCAGGAAAGCGCCTTTCAACCTGAACCGTCGCGGGGTTCTCGCCGGCGCCTCGGCCGCGCCGCTCCTGCTCGCTCCGGACGTCAGCGCGCTGCCCCACCCCTTCGACCGTTGGGTCGCCGAGGCCTACGCCGCCATGGATCTCGCCTGGAGCCTGCCGGAAGACCCTGAAGGTCCCCGCGACCGGCTCTTCCGGCGCGTGGACGAGCTGGACCGGCTGATCCTGCTCGCGCCGTCGACCGAGGAGCCGGCGATCCGGGCCAAGTTCGGCTACCTCCGCTGGATCCTGCAGAACAACGGCGACCACGACGAACGGGTCGCCCTGGATCACGTCGGCGACTTCATTCGCCAGCACTGCGCCGGCCCCTGGCGCATCTACACGCCGCGCTGAGCGGCGGCCCCATGACGCGAGACCGGCGATGACGCCACAAGTCCACAACCGGGCGGCCCGCTACCTCAGGCTGGGCGAGGCCTATGTCTCGGCGGCGCGCGGCGTTCTGGCTGCGCCCGATTTCGAACAAGTGCGGCTGCCCTTCTACGGCCTCCTGGGTCACGGGATGGAGCTCGCCCTGAAGAGTGTCGCCGCTCGCGCGGGCTGGGACGACGAGCGCCTGATGTGGCTGGGCCACGACCTCGACTGGGCCTGGCGCGTGACGCTGTCGGACGCCGGCTTCGAGGTCCCCGGCGCCCCAGCGGTCGGCGGCGTCATCCGCCAGCTCAGCCGTCCGCACCACGCCCAGGCCTTCCGCTACCCGGCGCTCCTGTCGTGGCCCCTGCCGGACCCGCGGTGCGCTCTGGCCGCCGCCGAGGCCTATCTGACCCTCGTCCGTGACCGCGATGGCTGACGCCGGAGGACGCGACATGACCGACGATCGCGACACCCGCCCACCCCGCCTGTCGCGGCGGGCCGTGCTCGGCGCCCCGGCCGCCGGGCTCGCGGCGCCCGGCCTCCCCGCTCGGGCCGGCGCCGACACCGTCGCCCTCTGCCGGACATGGCTGGCGAACAAGGCCGAGACGATGCGGCTCCTGGAACGCTGGGGCGACATCGAGGCCGAGCTGATGCGGGTCCAGGCCCCCTCGCCCGCGGGCGCCGCCCTGACGGCGGGCCCCCAGGCCGCGCCCCTGCGGGCCATCGACGCACGACTCGAGGAGCTGCACGCCGAACGCGAGGCACTCGCCCCCAGCCTGCCCCTGTCCACGGCGACCACGCGCGACGGCGTGCTGCTGAAGTTCGAGGTCGTGATGGCCGAGCTGTTCGTGCAGGACTTCCCGGTCATCTACGGCCTGCTCCATACCGCCGTCCGCGACCTCAAGGCCCTCTGGTGAACCTCGCCCACAACGGCTACGCCGTCGGCCGCCCTCTTGCGCACGCGGCGCGCCCAATCCGATATGAGACCATGCCCCTGAAGCCCGAAACCCAACGCCACCCGGTCGACATGGCCGTCGGCGCCCGCATCCGCCTGACCCGCAAGGCGCGCGGCGAAAGCCAGCAGGCGCTCGCCGAAGCGGTCGGCCTCACCTTCCAGCAGATCCAGAAGTACGAGCGCGGCGCCAACCGGGTCAGCGCCTCGAAGCTGGCCGAAATCGCCGCCTTCCTGCAGGTCCCCGTGTCCGAGCTGTTCGGGACCGACGCCGCCGCAAGCGGCCTCACGGACGAGCTCGCCGACCTGCTGGGCGCGCCCGGCGCGCTGGAGCTGCTGAAGACCTATGGCCGGCTGCCACGCGCGCAGCAGTCGGCCCTGATCGGATTCCTCGGGACGCTCCCGCCGGCGCGCTAAGCGCAGCGCGGCCGCGCGGCCCGCTGACCCCATTGCGCGCGAGAGGCCAGACCCGGGTGATCGCTAAGAGTTCGCCTTTGCGGGAAGACGGGACAGTAGCGTCCCCGGTACAACACTGAGGCGCTGCTCGGCTCCAGTTACGGTCGTTGGGATCGTGCTGTGGAGGGGACTCTCGTCCCTACGGAATGCACAGCTTGAACAAGTGCAGGGGTATAATAAAAATCCGTGGCTTAGGTGAATCTCCTGCCCGTGTGGCTGACCTTGGGGAGCAGAGTGGTTCACGGCTTCCCAGCCACTTGTTTCCGAACATACCAAGAACGATAGTGGCTTGACCGTAACCTATTCGCTAGGCCCGAGATGACTGATTGCACGATCTGCGGCACGGCCCTTACCAGCGAGCCCGATCCCGTGGCGCACGTGAAGGATTGTCCGCGCTGCGGGCGCTGGCAGTTCCTTGCTCCTAAGAAGACGCAGCGGAGCTATCAAGAGGCGCTATCCGGCTACGCCAATCAGGAACTGGCGCGGACGAACCTCAGCCACAAGGTGCGCCGCATGGGGCGCGAGGGGATGCATGTCGGCGTTCCGATAGACGATCTTCCTGCCTGGGGGCTCAATGATCCGCTGCCGCGCCCGATGCAGCAGGTTGACGATCTGATCCTCTATGTCGGCCAACAGCTACCGACAGCGGCGCACCAAGTGCCGGTTGATGATCTCCTGATGTGCGCGTGGCTGGGAACCACCATCTCAGAGAGGGATCCGGCCGTTGGGCTGAAGTGGCTGCTCAATCAGGACCAGCTCAAGCGCTGGGTGATCGCACAGCCGAGCGGCGGGCGGCACGTCTATCGCCTCACCTGGGCGGGTTGGGAGCGATACGAAGACCTAATGCGCGAGGAAGTGACGTCTCGCGTGGCCTTCATGGCTATGCAGTTCGGGGACACCGAGCTCAACGCTGCCGTCGCGTCCTGCTTCAAGCCTGCCGTCGCGGAGACGGGCTTTACGCTCAAGCTCCTGACCGACGACCAGGGCGCTGGATGCATTGACGATCAGATGCGCGTGGCGATCCGGACCAGCCGTCTCATGCTCGCGGACCTGACCCACCGAAATCCCGGCGCGTATTGGGAGGGCGGGTTCGCCGAAGGGCTAGGCAAGCCCGTGATCTACACCTGCAAGAAGGCAGTTTGGGACAAGGAGAAGACGCACTTTGATACCAACCACCTGGTGACGATCATCTGGGACCCGGCCAATCTGCCCAAGGCAGCGGCGGAGCTTAAGGCTACAATCCGAGCGACGTTGCCCGACGTGGCGAAGCTGACGGATTAGCGGCAGTGGCGCTGTTTGGGTCTAAGATCACGGCAGAGAAGGTCGCGGGACTGCTGACGCAGGCCGTCGTGGATGCCTACAAGTCTGGCGCGAGCGACGAAGAGGACCTCGCTTGGCTAAAGCGGAATCCCGCCACAGCCGCGAAGATCGTTCGCTACTATGCGGCAGCAGCTTGGTTCTCCGCCGATGTCTACATACAGACTAACGGCGTAACCAAGCCAAGCCCCCAGGAATTCATGCAGGTTTGGCGGAAGGCGATATTCACGCAGATTGCGCTTCTGTTCGACGACCTAAGCCCGAAGGGTGAGCAGCTTCTCTGGACCATGATGTTCGATGACATCGATGCGTATGGTCGCATCATGGCGGAGCAAATGCGCGTCAACGCTCCCTACCTTCCAATGATCGTCGGCAAGCACTGGTTCGCAGAAACTCAGCAGATGGACATTCTCAAGGGTTACAACAGCGAGAAGTCGGGGATGCTAGTTCTAGCGGCGGCGGTGGACTGCCAGACACGGGTTACGGCGACCCTGAAGGAGCATTGCCGATAGCGCGACTCGTCAGGCGAGGCTGAGCCCTTCGCAAGGGCCTGTCACCTTGAATGCGGGTTTAGCGTATCAGCTTAAGGGCGAGAGGCGATCCGCACGCAGCGCAGGCCCCGGCGACGCGCCTCTTCGGCCAGGTTCATTGCCGGCCCGAACGGCGGCGCTCCTGCCGCGGCCGCAGGGCCCAGGCTATCCGGCAGCACCAGGACGCAGACGGGCCGCAGCGCCAGCATCTGGTCGTTGGCGCGGAACGGGGCCGCCCGCCCGAAGCGGGCGAAGTCCGGCTTGGCGAGCACGAGGCGCACACCCTTCTGCTGCGCCCAGCGTTTGGCCAGCCGCTCGCCGCCCTTGGCGTCGGTCAGCGCCAGGCTCATGTCGGGCCACTCGCCGCGCGCCCAGTTCAAGGCGTCGAAGATGCGCCGCGCATCTTCCGGCGCATCGCTCCGCGGCGAGGCCCGGAACGCCACCACGGCGTCGCCCGGATCGGTCTGCGAACGCCGCCGCGCCTCCCGCGACCGCAGCGCCGACTGCGCATCGATCTGCGCCGCACTCGTCGCGCCGCCTCGCACGCTCCCGCGCCACGGGCTCCAGACCTCGCCTGTCGCCGAGGCGTAGGTCTCCGCCGCCGCATCGCGCACGAACTCCAGCGCGGCCGCGGCCACGTCCAGCGCGTCGGCCCGCGTCTTGACCTCCTGCAGGTCGACGTCGGCCACCTCCGAGCCGTCGAAGTCGTGCAACAGGTTGGCCAGCGCCTCGCGCTCGCGGTCCGCGTCGCGCTCCAGCCGCTGCACGCCCACATGCAGCCCGCCGATCAGGGTCTCGCAGATGGTGGATGCGTGATCCTCGAGCGCGCCCGCCAGGATCATGTCCAGGACCTCGGTCATCAGGCTGCGGCCGAGCTGGACGAGCTGCGGCTCGGTGGGATGGGGCCTGGGATCCTGCAGGGCGGCGGTCCGGGCGTCGAAGCCGTCGAGGTCGGCGGTGTTGAAGAAGGAAGGTGCGGTGCGCATAGGGGGCTCCTTGGGGTCACGAGCCGAAGCTCGCGACCTCCGGCCGCCGCGGGCCGGCGCGGGCCAGGGCGCCGTGAGGCGGCGCCAGCGCACCCTTGCCGGTGACGGGCCGCGGTGGCGCTCCGTCGCGACCCTCCGCTTCGGCCGTCCCGAAGAGCCCCGCTCAGCGCCGCAGCAGCCGCGCCAGCTCCGCCACGGCGACGCCCCGGCCGCGGTAGGCCATGCCCGCATGCCCCGGGCAGTAAGGCCCCGTCTCGGCCCGCCGGCCGCAGAACGCGAAGTCCGCCGCCTGCGGATCGCCGAGCGGCCAGTGGCAGGCCCTCGTCGGCAGGTCTTCCAGCCGCGTGACCAGACCCCGACCGATCTCGGCGGTCGGCTGCGGTGACATCCGAACCTGCGCCAAGGCAGGCGCCCGGCGAGCCGATGCGATCGGCTTGGCCTTCGGCGGCCGCGGTGGCGGCGCGATCGCGGGCGGTCGCGGACGCCGGGGCTGCGACAACCCCAGCCGATGGATCTTGCCGAGTACGGCGTTGCGGGTGACGCCGAGCCGGCGCGCGATCATCGCGGCGCTGAGGTCGCCCGTGCGCCAGAGCCGGAGCAGGGTCTCGACGG
The DNA here is from genome assembly GCF_024508875.1 of Phenylobacterium sp. Classification (GTDB taxonomy): domain Bacteria; phylum Pseudomonadota; class Alphaproteobacteria; order Caulobacterales; family Caulobacteraceae; genus Phenylobacterium. The sequence continues at coordinate 60,527 of NZ_JANINU010000307.1, read as the reverse complement.
CGTCGTCGGTCCAGCCCCCGGACGATACGGGAGCGCGAGAGGAAGCGGTCATGGGAGGGCTCTCCACCGCCAGCCCACCACGGGCCGGATCGCCCGCCGCGGCCCTGCCTCCGCCTCCCGGACGCCAGCACGACAAAGCCCCCGCGCGGACGCGGAGGCCTCGCCGCTTTGGCCCAGGTTACTCGGCGGCGATCGCCGCGGGATCGCCGGGCGGCCGCACCCGCCGCAGCAGCGGCGCCACCGACCTGGCCCGCGCCGCCGGCGCGAACGGCCGCTTGGTGTAGGCGGTGGGTGGGAAGGCCATCCAGCGCGGCGTCCAGGCTTCGACCTTCGGCCGGTCGTTGGCGCCCTCCAGGTGGTCGCGGATGATCGCCTTCTGGGTCTTCACGCGCTCGGTGAGGTTGCCGTCGGCGACCTTCTTGCCGCCCACCTCCCGCAGCATGGCGTTGACCGCTTCCCGGTCACGGATCAGGTCGAAGAAAGCCTCGTCCGGCCTCCAGAACCGCCCCATCTCGACCTTGAGCCAGGCGCCGGCCGCCTCCACCTCCGCGCTGCCGGCCGCCAGGGTCTCGGCAATCACCACCGCGGCGACGCCCAGCACCTCGTCGTCCGGCATGGCCAGCAGCCGCACGAAGGCGCCGCTGACCCCGCGCTCCGGTCGTTGGCCGACCACGCTGCGCCGGTCGGGATCGAGACCCAGGCTCCGCGCCACAGCCTGCCGGCGCTCGGCGAACGCGCCCGTGGCGGTGTTCGTCGCGAGGCTGGCCGACAGCGCCGCATCGCCATGCCGCCCGTCCGCCTCGACGCGCCAATGCGCGGACCCGACCAGCGCGTGCGCCACCAGCAGACGGAGCGCCACCCCCGGCGCCTCGGCCAGGGCGACCCGGACCGCGGCCAGGCGGTGCAGGTCGATGTAGGTCTCCTGGGCGTTGGTCACCTCGGCCCGCACTACGGCGGGCGTCGCCACGTCGGCCTCGCCCCGCGCGGCGCGATCGGCCGCCGCGCGGACCTTGCGGGCCTCCTTGGTCGTCAGCCAGCCCTCGTGCACCGTCACCTCCCCCCGCCCGCTCACCTCCACGAACACCTTGCCGCCGGCGCGCTTGCCCACCTGCTCGTGCGTCCAGGTGGCGAAGCGGTCGCCGACGTCCAGCACAACCACCTCGCTCCAGCCGGCCGCCTGCAGCGCCTCGACGCGAGCGGCGATCGCCGCGTTCTGGTGCGCCCAGAAGAGGTCCGGATCGGCGAAGTAGCTGTCCTCGCCAAACAGATCAGCGACCACCTGCCCGGGGTAGTCGTCCAGGGCGAACAGCGCGTGCTTCGTCGGGATCGACGCCCCGCCGAACAGCCAGGCCTTGAGCTGGGCACCCACAGGGGCCCGCTGCTCCGGATCGTCGAACAGCGACAGCCACGCCTTCTGCTGCGCCTTGCTGGCCAAGGTCAGGCACCGCACCGTCGCCACGTCGATCGCCTCCCTGCGGTAGAGGGCACGGATCCGCGGCAGCAGCGCCCCCAGCGCCAGGGTCCGCTTCACCACCACCTCGGACATCCCGAAGGTGGCGGCGATCGCCTCGACGGTGCGGCCGGCCTTGATCAGGCGCGCGAAGGTCTCCCAGCACGCCACCTCGTCCGGCGGCAGGCGGTTCAGGTTCTCGATCAGGGACGCCTCGATGGCCGCCGCGTCATCGCCCGGCTCGAGGATGGCGATCGGCACCGGGTCGAGCTCCACGCCCTCAGCGAGGGCGGCGAGCGCCGCCGTCCAGCGGCGCCGGCCCGCGACCACGTCGAAGTGGTCCGGGACCACCACGCCGTCCGCCGTGGTCTCGAGCACCAGCAGGGCCAGCAGCACGCCGCGGCGGCGCACCGAAGGCAGGATGTCGGAGACGTCCGGGTCGGGACGCCCGTGGTGCATGTTGAGCGGCGAAAGGCGCAGGTTGCGGGGATCGGCAAAGGCCAGTCTCATGGTCGGACTCCTGGGGGTCAGGGGTGTGAGTCGGCCCTCGCCACCCACGCGGTTCACGCGGGACAACGGCGAGGGCTCTTGCGCCGGGATGGCGCGGGCCACGGCCGGCGGCGCCGGACCGCGGATCGCCGGGACGCGCCCGGCGAATTCACTGTCAGGACGCCTCGGTCCCGTTGATCGCGCGCAGCTCGTGGACCATAGCCTCGGCGGCGCGGATCGAGCCGGTCGCCCGCGCGAGCTCCATCCACCGCGAGATGGGCACACGGCCTTCGAAGCTGACCTCGCGCTCGATGGTCAGCCCGAACGGCAGCTTCACCGAAGTGATCTCCGACAGGCTGACGGAGCCCAGCTCCGGGAAGCCCATGTCGAGGTCGCAGAGCCCGAACAGGGTGTCGCCGTCGTCGCCGAGCTCGGTGATCAGCCAGGTCCCGGGCCCGGCCGGATTGAACAGCTTCAGGACCGGGACGTGGTCGCCGTCACGCAGGCCGTTGGCGATCAGCGTCGGGCGCAGGTCGTCGGGGATCAGGACCAGGCCGGTGTCATCGGACGTGTTGGGATTCATGGCGGGGACTCCGGGCCGGCGGCCCGGACCACCCGTCCGCCGCGCCCGCCCCGCGCGACCTCACTTCCCCTCCCGGATCGTCACCCACGCCTCGTTCCAGTCCCCGAACGGCGCCGGCGGCCAGCGGACCGCCCCACGTACCCCCGAGGCCCGCAGCGCCGCGGCCAGGACCAGGGCCGATCGCTCGCCGTCGCGCCCGCGATCCGCGGCGATGACCACGAACGCGACCCCCGGCGGCGGCCGCCAGGCGCGCAGGTTGCCAGTCGACAGCAGCGCCCAGGCCGGCAGGCCGAAGCGCGCCGCGGCGCTCAGGCAGGTGGCCACCCCCTCCCCCACGACCATCCGCGGGGCCGGCGGGTCCAGCCGGACGGCTGCGCCCGGCGCGCGCACGCCGATGGTCTTCCGCGCCAAGCTCATGCGCGCCCGCTCGCCATTCGGCGCGAGGTACGTCACCTCCACGCCAGTCACCTCGCCCGCCGGCGCCGTGATCGCCGCCAGCAGCGCGGGTCGACGAAGCCCGCGCGCCGCATAGACGGCCGCGGGCACGGCCGGGTGATGCCGGAGCGCCGTCGAAGAGCTCGCCACGCCGCGGCGCAGCAGATGGATCTCCGACAGGGTCCCCGTGATCGGACGGCCCTCCGCCCACAGACCCCACGCAATCGCCCGGCGCGCCCGCGCCGAGGGGCCGGATGCGGCGGACGCGACGCCGGCGCCCAGGAGGCGGCCGTTGCGGTCGACCAAGCCGCGTTCGGAGAGATCCTCGAGCACGGCGCGCCAGTCATCGCCTGCGAAGCTGTGTGCGATCACCCGGCCGTCGCTCAGCATCAGCGACACCGACCGGTCGGCGGCGCTGTGTCCCGGACCAGGCACATTGGCGCGGCCACCATCTGCGTACAGGTCGCCGCCCAGCGCCCGCACGATCGCCGCCAGGCCGCCGCGGCTCACAGCAACCCCAGGGCGCGGAAGCTGGCGACGCTCTCGCCGCCGACCACGACGTGGTCGTGCACGCTGATCCGGAGCGCCCGCGCCGCCTCGACGACCTGCCGCGTCATCTCGACGTCGGCGCTCGATGGCGTCGGATCCCCGGCCGGGTGGTTATGGGCCAGGATCAGCGCGCTGGCGTCGAGCTCGAGCGCCCGACGCAGGATCTCCCGCGGATAGACCGGCGCGTGGTCCACCGTGCCTTCGCCCTCGATCTCGTCGCGGATCAGCCGGTTCTTCTTGTCGAGGTAGAGGACGTGGAACCGTTCGCGCGACCGGCCGGCGAGGCCGGCCCGGAGATAATCCGTCAGCGCCGACCAGCTGCTGAGCACGGGCCGCTCACGGAGCGGCCCCCGCAGCAGCCGCCGCGCAAGGTCGCGCGCCAGCGCCAGGCGACCCGCCGCCCCGGGCCGCACGAACCGGCGCAGCGCTGCGGGAGACGCGGCCAGCACCTGCGGCAGCGACCCGAACTCGTCGAGGAGCGCCCGGACCTGCTCCGGCGAGGCCCCGCTCGCCAGCTGCAGCGCCTCAGCGTCGTCCAAGCCTTCCGGGCCGGACGCGGACAACCTTCGGGAAAGTTCCGGCGCCGACGCGGCGCCCACAACGACGGGCAGAAGACAGGACATAGCGGGCGCTCCCAGTGACGGCCCCACATCGGGACCGCCCGGACACGCCCTCGCTTCGCCTCCCGCAACGCGGCCCACGCCACCCTGGACGGACTCAACCGGCCTCAGCCGCCGGACCGAAGCCTCAGGCCACCTTCTTGCTCTTCTGCGCGACGAGCTGCTCTTCCTGCCACGGATCAGGAAGTGCGCGGCTTCGGCCGTGTTCTCGTGCGTGCGGGTGAACGACTTCTTCGTCACGGGGTCGAACAACGCGACCGTGCCCGGAAGCGGATCTCAGGATCGCCTGCGAGCTCAGAACGTTGTTCGTCGAACGTACTTGAAGCTGCGCCATTGGCGCCTAGTGCAACGAGCTCCGGGGATCAATGGGATTGTGAGAAGCGCAGCGGCAGGGTGTCTCCCGCGCTGCGCGTAGCGGATCTTTTGACGTCGGCCTTACGACAACAAGCTCGACCTGAATCGAGTACCCAGTGACTTCATCTGTGTGCTGGAACAATGGTGTACTGGGCCGATGGGACGTGGCCGCTCTGCAAGGTCCTCGGAACTCCTGCGCATAGGCTGCGAGCTCGCGCTGGATTTCTTCAGGGCTTGGCGCGGCGACCATGATGCGATCGATGCGCTCGTCCTGCTCGCCGTCACCCGCGCAAACGTGGACGGCATCGTCTATAGCCGAGAACTCCGCACGCGGTTCGGCGGCCGCAACCCCATCGCCCCAGACGACCTGCGCCAGCCCATCAGCATCGAGATCCTCGCTCAGGGCGTCCGTCTCCCGGTCTCCCTCGTACGCAAGCGGGTGCAGGGGCTTGAGGCCCGGGACAAGTGCCGCACGCCGCCGGCAGGCATGCTGATCACCGAGCAGCAGGTGGAGGCGAGCCATCGCCTGCGCGTGGTGGAGGAGGTCTACGAGCTGTTGCGCAGGACGGAACGTCAACTCCAGGGCCTCGGCTTCTTAGACACGATCCAGCTGCCCCCCGGCGACGAGGGTCTGACGGGGCCGCCCGTCCGTTCGGCGGCTGCGCACGGGGCTAGGTACGTGTTGCGGCTGCTCGGTTCGGTGGCTGCGCCGATCGGTGACTATGTGGACGCGCTGCTTGTCCTCGAGTTGCTGCGAAGCGATGGCAGGATGCGCTCGCCCTCCCAGCTCGCGGCCGTAGCAGGTCTATCGCCGAGCGTGGTCGCCCGACGGCTCGGCCGACTCGTCTCGGACGGGGTCTGCACGCGGGAGCGGCCAGGCCGCGTAGTCTGCCCCGCCGATGCAGCTTGGCTTCAGGCCTGCGAGGCGCGCAACGAAGACGATCTCTTTCAGTTGTTCGCCGGTCTGTCTGAAGTCGGTGCCCTAACGGCTATGCGGCGCGGATGAGTACGGACGCCCGCCATGCGCCAGGAGCGGGCATCGGGATCGGGCGGGTGATCGGACCTTCGGCGGTGCCTCCCCGCTCGACCACGCCACAACGCGAGACGCCTCAGGCGCTCGCGGCGACCGGTACTCGAAACGGCGCGCCCAACCGGTTAAAGGCGTTCATCGCAGCAATCGCGATCGTGAGGTCGACGAGATCCTTCGGTTCGAAAGCCGCTGACGCCGCGGCGTAGGCCTCGTCCGAGGCATGCGTTTCGCTCACGCGGGTCACTTCCTCCGCCCAGGCGAGCGCGGCCCGCTCCATCTCGGAGAAGAGCTGCCCGACTTCGTCCCAGACGGGCACAAGCGCGATCTTGTCGACCGACATGGTCTTACGCAGATCGCGGCTGTGCAGATCGATGCAGTGGGCGCAGCCGTTGATCTGCGACACGCGAAGGAACACGAGGTGAATCAGCTCCGCTGGGAGGCTAGTGCGGTTCACCACGTAGTGGTGGACACCATAGAGCGCCTTGGCGCCCTCTGGGGCGACATTGGACCAGTTCAAGCGCGGCATGGGATCTCCTGACATAGGCTTTGATCCCAAGACGCGCGGCCGATCCTGGCTGTGACATCGAACGCTGCGGGCGCGTCGGCAAAGGGCCGCGTCGCGCCAAAAGCGGACCGACGAACCCCGCCCGGAGGCAGACCTGCGCTCGCCTTCCGGCCCGTTGGATCGCCAGCTTGGCTGGCCGAGATCGCCAAGGGTGGTAGAGGTTGCGTCCAAGCGGACCATGGTCCGCAAGACCAGGACTCGTCGTGCCCGCCCAAACGCCTTCGAAATCGCGGCTGGCCGCCCTGATCTCGCAAGGACGAGGGCTCCTCGCCACCGACCCCGGTGAAGCGGTGAGCCGGGCGCACCACGCCCTGCGTCTCGCGCCCGAGAGCCTGGAAGCCGCTCTTCTGGCCGGCGCCGGGCTTCGGCGGATCGGAGATGCAGCGCAGGCGGCCGAGCGGCTGAAAAGCGTCGTCGTGCGCGCCCCTGCGGTGTGGGGACCACAGTTCGAATACGGAGCCGCCTTGGCGGCTCTCGGCCAATCGCGGCAGGCCATCGAGCACCTGCAGCGCGCCGTCGCCTTGAATCCGGCCGCCGGGCTCGCACGCCTGGCGCTTCGCGACCAGCAGGGCCTGATGGAGGGCAAGGCGCCGCCCCGCGATATCGTCCCGCCGTCCGTACCGCGCCGGCTGCTGGAGAGCTTTTTCGGCGGCGAGCCGGACGCACCCCGGGCGTTGGCCGCCGCCGGGTTCGCCCCCGCCGATCCGATCATGTTCAAGGCCCTGGCCGACTGCGCCGTGGGCTGGGGGCTGGCGAGCGAGGCGGAAAAGCGGCTGGCGGAAGCTCTCGCCGCGTCGCCAGCTTTCGACGCGCTCCGACTCACCTACGCCGTCGCGCTCCATGCACAGGAGAAGTTTCCTGAGGCGGTCCGCGAGGTCGCGATCCTGCGGACCCGCAGTAGCGGCTTCGACGTGTTGCGCCTGGACGCCGCGCTGAAGGCCCAGACCGGAGACTACGAAGCGGCGCTGGAACTCTACGATCGCCTTCTTGACCTGATGCCTGGCGAGCCGGACCTCACGCTCGCGCGGGGGCATGTGCTCAAGACGCTCGGCCGTCAGGCCGAGGCCCTGACCGCCTATCGTCAGAACGCAGCGGGGTTGTCCGGCGCAGGGGCCGGCTACTGGGCGATCGCCAATCTCAAGGTGGTGGCGTTCGACGAAGTTGATCTGCAGCGGATGCACGAGCTTATCGCCGATCCGCGCACCAACCCGTCGGAACGTGTGGATCTGCACTTCGCCCTGGGGAAGGCCCTGGAAGACGCCGGCGATTTCGCCGCCGCCTTCAGTCACTATGAAGCTGGCAACACGCTGCGCCGGGGCCGCCATCCTTTCGATCCGGCCGCCCACAGCGCCTTCGTGGACGCAACGGTCGCGACCATGACCGAAGCCTTCTTCAGCGCCAGGGCCGACGCCGGGACACGCCAAGCTGGACCAATCTTCATCGTCGGCCTGCCGCGTTCCGGTTCGACGCTGGTGGAACAGATCCTCGCCTGCCATTCCCAGGTGGAGGGGACCGCAGAACTCCCCGACGTACGGATCCTGGCGGCGCAGGCGCATGCGAGGTCGAGCGCCTGTGAAGAAGGCTATCCCGCCAGCCTTGCAGGGCTGCCGGCGGACGCGTTCACATCCATTGGGGAGGGATATCTGAACCGCACCAGCCTGCACCGGCGGCTCGGGCGCCTCCTGTTCACCGACAAGTTCCCGGGCAATGTCCTGCACGCCGGGTTCATCCACCTCATCCTGCCGGAGGCACGGATCATCGACGTCCGGCGCGATCCCATGGCCTGCGCCCTGTCGGCGTTCCGGCAAAACTTCGCGGGCGGGCAAGCTTACAGCGCGGATCTCGGCTGGTTCGCGAGTTACTATCGGGACTACGAGCGCCTCACGGCGCATTTCGACACCGTTCTGCCGGGACGCATCCACCGGATCGCCTACGAGGATCTCGTCACCCGCCCGGAGTTGGAAATCCGACGCCTCCTGGCGTACTGCGGACTACCGTTCGAGGACGCCTGCCTCCGACCCCACGAGGCCAACCGGCCCGTTCGCACCGCGAGCTCCGAACAGGTGCGCCGACCACTGGACGGTGGGGGTCTCGAAGACTGGCGACGCTTCGAGCCTTGGCTGGCCCCGCTGCGGGACGCTCTCGACCGCTGCTGAACCTCCGACGGAGCTGAGGCGTGGATGCCTTTTTTGGATGGCCGCATCCAGATAAGTCGCTTCAATCGGGACGAGGTTCCGCGGACATTCCGTCATTAGGTCGCTAGGACCGGGGCGGTGGATTCCCGCGTCCCCGGCCTGACGAACACCGAAAGAAAACGACGTCGCAAGACGAGGGGGGAATTCCATGCGCCATCACCGCGCCTCGCTGAGCCATGCGCTCCTGTCAGCCGCAAGTCTGAGCGTCCTGGCGGCGCATGCCGCCGCGGCAGCCGAGTCGGCCGCGCCCGCCCAGGTGGAAGAGGTGGTCGTCACCGCCAACCGGGGCGCGGCGGAAGCGCTGCAGAAGGTTCCGATGGCGATTTCAGCCATCAATCCCACACTGCTCGACCGCGCCGGCCAGATCAGCCTTACGGACCTGGCGAAAGTGGCCCCCTCCCTGTCGATCACCGAGACCGCCCCCGGCTACCAGAAGTTCGATATGCGCGGCCTCTCGACCGGTCGCTACGCTACGTCCGACACCTCGGATCGCTCGCTTGTCGCTGTCTATGTCGACGACACGCCGATCTCCGTCCAGGGCCAGACCCCGGACCTGAAGGTCTTCGATCTCGAGCGGGTGGAAGTCCTGCGCGGCCCGCAGGGCACGCTCTTCGGGGCGAGCTCCATGGCCGGCACGATCCGCTACGTCACCGCCAAGCCGAGCGTCAGCAACATGTTCGGTTCGGTCGAGGCGACAGGCTCCACCACGCAGCACGGCGACCCGAGCTATAGCCTGCGCGGCATGATCAACCTGCCGCTGAGCGAGACCGTGGCGTTGCGTGGCGCAGTCTACAAGAGCGAGTTGGGCGGCTACATCGACAACATCGGCGCCCGCAACAAGGACGACGCCAACCTGGCGCGCACCGAACAGGGCCGGATCGCTCTGCGCTGGACCCCCAACGATCAGCTCACCGTCGATCTAAGCGGCACCTTCGAGCATAGCCGGGCCTACGGCCTCAATCAGGGCCTCAGTGGGCTGGCCGACTACACGATCTCCACGAATTCTCCGGAAGGCACCAACGACCGCCTGCAGCTCTATTCGCTGAACATCGCCTATAACCTGGGGCGCGCGGATGTGATCTCCACGACGTCGTATACGACCCGCCACGTGGGCTTCAACTCGAGCCCCGAGCCGCAAATCGGCTACTTCTTCCAGGACTACGGAAGCGGCCTACCGGTCGGGCCCAGCGCCTATCCGCTCTTCAAGCAGCCGGCCCAGTACGACCAGGCGATCACCAACAGCATCCCGCCCGAGATGTTCCAGATCACCAACCGGATCCACGACTTCATGCAGGAAGTCCGGGTGGTCTCCCACGACGACGGTCCCGTGCGGTGGACGGCCGGCGCCTTCTACGAGCGCCAGAGCCGCCGGCTCTGGCAGGACATCCCGGTCCCCGGCTTCGACCGGCTCTCCTACGAGAACTATTTCTATGGTCCGTTCAACACCCCGGACGGCCGCTACAACTCGCAAACCGTCGACCATGCCTTCAATCCGGATGACATCTTCTCCGGCCTGCAGAACATCGACGAACACCAGTTCGCGCTCTACGCCGACGGCACGTGGCACGTTACGGACAAGCTCGATGTCACGGCCGGCGTCCGCTGGTTCGATTTCCACGAGAAGTATTACCTCTTCTCGAGCGGGGTCTACGGCGTGGTCGACCACGTTCCCCTGACCCTCAACGCCAAGCAGAAGGCCGACGGTTTCAACCCGCGCTTCAACGTCTCCTACCAGATCAACCCGGACGTGATGGTCTACGCCGAAGCGGCGAAGGGCTTCCGCTACGGGGGCGCCAACCAGCCGGTTCCGCTCGGCACGGCCGGCGTCGCGGGGCAATGCACGCGCGACCTCGCCAACTACGGCTACACGTCCGCGCCGCTGACCTTCGGACCCGACCACCTCTGGAATTATTCCATCGGCCAGAAGGGGCGTTTCGCGGACGGACGGATCGCTTTGGACGCGGCGGTCTACTACATTGACTGGCAGGATGTTCAGACCCGTCTCGGCCTGAACTGCTCCTACTTCTTCACCGACAACAAGGGCTCGATCACGAGCAAGGGCTTCGAGGTGGAGTCCACCGTGAAGCTGACGCAGGACTTCACCTTCCGTGGCAGCCTGTCCTTCAACGACGCCAAGGCCAACGGGGACATCCCCACGGTCGGCGCCTTCGACGGTGACCGCACGCCCTACTTCCCCAAGTGGATCTTCACCACCGCGCTCTTCTACGACCGCAATCTGGGCGACGGCATGCTCCACCTGATGGCGGCCTTCAACTACCGCGGCAAGGAACAGACGACCTTCAGCGAATACGCCACCACCATCGTGAGCGGCGTGCTGACCCCCAACGGCCCGAATGCGCGCTACGCCGTCATTCCGGCCGCCAAGGACCTCAGCCTCTCACTCGCCTACGACTGGGATCGCTATGAGTTCGGCCTGTTCGGGACGAACCTCACCAACGACGTGAAGGTCACCGACGTCAGCCGCGCGACCTACTACAAGATCTACCAGGCGGGCGACCGCGTGACCCTGGCCCGGCCGCGCACGATCGGCGCGCGGATCAAGGCCCGCTTCTAGCGCGGGCGTGTGGGCGGCGCCCTTCGGCGCGCCTCCCGGATCGGACGCGACCCAAAAGGGGCGGCGGAGCCTTAGCTCCGCCGCCCTTCGCATTGCCGGGGAGAGCTGGGGGGTCAGGCGGCGTTGCTGGGCGCCGGCCGCCCGGCGGCGTCGCTCATCCAGCGACCTGCATCCCCGCTGAAACGCGCAATGATCCAGCTGCGGAAGGCCGCGACCACCGGATCGGTGAGGTCCTCCGCGTGGAACTTGAGGTAGTAGCCGAAGCCGTTCTCGCAGGACGTCTCGAAGGGCGCGACGAGCTCGCCCGAGGCCAGGTCGGCGGCGAACATCTCGCGGTCCGCGAGAGCGACCCCGGCCCCCGAACGGGCGAACTGCACGGCCGAGATCACCGTGTCGAAAGCCAGCCCGCGGTCGGTGTCCAGGTCGAGCCCGCACTGACCGGCGAATCCCGCCCACAGCAGCCCCCGGGGCTCGCCCTCCAGGCGCACATGCAGGAGCTCGTTGTCGGCGAGGAACCGGCCGAGCGGCTTGCCGGCATGCTGCCGGGCGATCTCCGGAGCGCATACCGGGGTGACGCGCACCATCCAGAGCAGGTCGGTGACGCGGTCATCGACGTTCGGGCGGTCGTAGACCACCGCCATGTCCAGGTCATGGGACGGCAGGCCGGTGGCGTTGCTCGAGGAGACGTCGATCAGGATATCCGGGAACTCCGCCCGGAACTCCCGCAGCAACGGGATCGCAAGATGGTTCAGCAGCGACGGCGGCATGTAGATGCGCAGCGTCCGGCTGATCCGGGTCCCGTGACGGATCGTGTTGAGCACCTGCTCGAGCCGGTCGAAGGACTTCTGCACCACCGGCAGCAGTGCCTCACCGGCTTCGGTGAGCGCGATCCGGTGCGGACGCCGCTCCAGGAGTTGCCGACCGAGCAGTTCCTCCAGGCCGATCACATGGCGGCTGAGCGCACTTTGCGAGACGCCGAGCGCCTGGGCGCCGGCGGTGAAGCTCAGGTGCTGGCCCACCGCGTCGAAGGCGCGAAGCGCGTTGAGCGGCAGCCATCTGCGATTGATCAACGGAGCGGCCCTCCCCACACGCGACGACGTGGAAGCCATATTGGCGTGCCTCGTCCGCTCGTGGGAACCCGTCATTGCGCCGCGTCTCGGTCAACTGATGGGCGGCCGCCATCGCCCGGGGTCCCGTCCGTCCGCAGCGCGCGCGCCGCGGCCCAGTAGTGCCAGGCCGCCCAGAACCCGGTCAGCGCCAGCACAGCCATCGCCCACCTCAGGGAGCTTGCGGAGGCGCCGCTCACGCCGGCGAAGGCGTCGCTAAGGACACCCACAGCCACCGGCGCGACCACGAGGTTTGTGACATTGCCCATCAGCACGCTGATCGCCGTGGTCTGCGCCCGCATAGCCGGGGGGACCCAGTTCTGCAGCAGGCCGATCGAGGGGCCAATGTAGAAATAGATGGCCGGAAGGAACGCCCAGATCATCGCCAGCGCGCCGACGGGTGTGCGGGCGAAGAGCATCAGGATCGACGGAACGGTGCTGATGGCGGTCAGCGCGGCCAGGGTCCAGAGGATGTTGCGGGACGCTCGGAACACGCGCAGGCCCATCGCCCAGCTGGCGAGCAGCGTCACCCCGGCTCCAGCGACAAGGTGGGCGGCGCCCAGCGAGGCGCCGACCTGTCCCACCGTCAGGCCGAAGGCCCGCACGAAATAGGCGGGCGCCCACCAGATCAATCCCCAGCCCCACAGGGCGCTGAGCGCGCCGGCGGCCATCAGGTGCATGACCGCCCGGTTGCGCCAGATGCGCGCTAGCGTGCGGCGAAGTGGGATCGACTCGGCCTGCGCCGGCGCCTCGGGGTCAAGGGCCGCGCGGCGGGGTTCGCGCACGGTCAGGAACACCACCAGACCCAGGACCAGACCAGGTGCGCCGAGCGCGAGGAAGGCGCCGCGCCACCCATGGGCATCCGCCACCCGGCCGGCCAGGTCCGAGCCCAGCCAGGCTCCCAGGGGCGCGCCGAGCGTGAACACCGTCATGGCCATGGGTCGCTCGGCGGGCCGGAAACGGTCGCCGATCAGCGCGGTGGAGGCGGGTGTCGCGCCGGACTCCCCCACCCCCACCCCGATCCGGGCGACCAGCAGCTGCCAGAAGTTCCGCACGAAGCCGCAGGCCACGGTCATCGCCGACCACAGCAGCAGCGACACGGCCACGATGTTGCGGCGGTTTCCCCTGTCCGCCAGGGCCGAGACCGGCAGGCTCACGGTCACGTAGAATAGCGCCAGAGCCGCCCCGGTAAGCAGCCCAACCGCCGCGTCGGAGAGGTGCAGTTCCAGCCGGATCGGCTCCAGCACGGTGGACACCACATAGCGGTCGGCGATGTTGATCGCATAGACGAGAAGCATGACGCCGAGCACGTACCAGCGCCTGGGACCGTCGCGATCGGCGCGGACTTCGGCGCCCGCCACCGTCTCCGGCAGGACCTCCTCGTCCCCTCTCACAGCGCGACCCATACGGACTTGCGGCGCGTATAGGCTTCCAGGGCGTGGGGGCCCATCTCCTTGCCCCAGCCGCTTTGCTTGAAGCCCCCGAACGGCGAGGCGAAGTCATAGCAGCCGTAGCGGTTGACGAAGACCTGACCGGCGTCGAGCGCGGCCGCGACGCGGTGGGCGCGTGACAGATCGGCGGTGTAGACGCCCGCGGCGAGGCCGTAGGGAGTGTCGTTGGCCATCTCCACCGCCTCGGTCTCCGAGGCGAACCGCTGCAGCACCAGCACTGGCCCGAAGATCTCCTCCCGAGCGATGGCCAGTTCTTTGGACACCTCTCCGAACACCGTCGGCTCGACGAAGAACCCGTCCGGCGACCCTGGCGGCGACGCCGCGCGACCACCGGCCAGCAGCTTCGCGCCCGCCGCGCGTCCACCCTCGATGTACCCCATGATCTTGCGGTGCTGGGCCGCTCCGCACTGGGCGCCCTGGGTGGTCGCCGGATCGAACGGATCGCCGAGACGGATCGCCTGGACGCTCTCGACCACGGCGGCCGCAAACCGGTCGTAGAGACCGTCCTGGATCAGCAGGCGAGTCGGCTCGGTGCATTTCTCCCCCTTCTGGGAGAAATGCACCTGCACGCAGCGGGCGACCGCCGCGTCCACGTCCGGCGTGTCCTCGAACAGGACCACCGGCGCCTTCCCGCCGAGCTCGAGCGTCACCGTCTTGAGGTTCGAGGCGCCGGCCGCCTGCACGATCTTCCGCCCGGTCGCCGTGCTGCCGGTGAACGACAGCTTGTCCACGTCGGGATGGCCGGACAGGGCGGCCCCGACCGCGCCGTCCCCGGTGACGATATTGACCACGCCCGCCGGAAAGATCTCGGCCGCCGCCCACAGCTCCACGCAACGGATCAGCGACAGCGGGGTCTCCTCGGAGGGCTTGACCACCACCGTGTTGCCCATGGCCAGGGCCGGGGCGATCTTCCACATGGCCAGCAGCAGCGGGAAGTTCCACGGCACGATCAAGCCGCAGACCCCCACTGGCTCGTGGACGATGTAGTTCAGGAAGCCGGCGGCGACCGGCGCGGTCTCGCCGTAGAGCTTGTCGATCCAGCCCGCGTAGTAGTCGAGCACGCCTGCGGTGTCGGGCATGTCGTCGTCCCGCGCCTCGACGAAGGTCTTGCCGTTCTCCAGGGCGATGATCGCCGCCAGGTCCTCCGCGTGCTCGCGGATCACCTCGGCGGCCCGCCGCAGCCGCTCGGCGCGGGCTGCGCGGGTCATCTCCCGCCAGGGTCCGCTACGGAAGGCCCGGCGCGCCGCCTCCACGGCGGCGTCCACGTCGGCCGCCGACGCTTGCGCGGCCTGGGCGACGACCTCGCCCCGGGCCGGATCCAAGCAGGGCCGGCGCTCGGCGGTCGGCCGCCAGGACCCGTCGATGAACAGCCCAAGGGGCTGGTTCGCCCAATCCAGCGCGCGTTCGCGAAGCATACGTCTCTCCCCCAGGCGCCCTGCGTCCCTCTGCGGAGACCTTCGCTCCCAAAGGACGATCGGGAGAGGCGCAACTCAAATGACAAAATCAGATGGCCGTATGCCGCCCTGTCCCGTCAACGCGGGGTCGGCCGGAAGGGCGCCGCGCTGAAGCGCGAGCGTTCCGAGATCCCCGGCCCGCTCCAGTGGAAATAGGCGAGCAGCGGCTCCCGGCCGGTGCGCATGGCGTGGCGGACCCCCGCCCGGTGCAGGATAAAGCTGAGCGGCGGCTCCAGGCGCCATCCCCGGTCCTCGTCCCACCATTCCGCCGCACCCGACAGCGGCACGTAGCGTTCCACTGCCGGATGGCTGTGCGCCGGATAGAGGGTCTGCGGTCCAAGCAGAAGGAGCCCGGCGGAGATGGCGGGGTCAGCTACCAAGCCGTCCGTTCCGGCCAGCTCGGTCCAGCCGTAGTTCGCCAGGAACACCTCGTCCGCCTCGTCGCTCCCGTAGGTCTGACGCCAGCGAAGCTCGCCCGCCAGGCCTGCGAGCCGTGCCACCGCGTCAAAAGCCCCGCTGGGCGCCCCCGCAGCGGCGGCTGGCAGACGCCGCAGGACGTCCAGAGCGCTTCCGGCGGGCAGGTCGGCGCGCAGCGGGCCGGCAGGTGGCAGGATTGGCGCGTCGGCCGCCACGCCCGCCAGCACGGCGCGCAGGGCTGCAAGAGCGGCGTTGAGACGAAACGGCAGGGGTTCGGCCATGGCGGGGCTCTCCCGGGATTCGCTCCCGCTTAGCCGCCGCCGCCGGGGGGCGCCAGCCGCCGCCAGATCATGCGCCGATCCAATTTTGGAATTTCGACGGCCCGCGGCGGCATGCGACGGTCGATGTCGAACCGCACAGGTTGCGGCCGGCACTGGGCATCGCATGCGCTACATCAGACTGGGGTCAACGGGGCTGCAGGTGTCGGCCCTCGGGCTCGGCACTATGGGGTACGGGTCCCCCAACTGGCGGCCCTGGGTGCTCGACGCCGAGGCGTCCGCGCCGGTCCTCCGGCGCGCGCTGGACCTCGGGATCAACTTCTTCGACATGGCCGACTTCTATTCCCTTGGCGCCAACGAGGAAGTGGTGGGCCGCACCCTGCTCTCGGCGGCGCGCCGGGAAGACCTGGTGCTGGCCTCGAAGGTCTACTACCCGCTGAGCGATGCGCCCAATGACCAGGGCCTGTCGCGCAAACACATCCTGGAGGCCATCGACGGCAGCCTGCGCCGGATCGGCTCCGACTACCTCGACCTCTACATCGTCCACGCCTTCGATCCGGCGACCCCGCTCGAGGAGACGATGGAGGCCCTGAACGATGTCGTGCGGGCCGGCAAGGCGCGCTACCTCGGCGCCTCCACCATGTACGCCTGGCAGTTCGCGAAGATGAACGCGATCGCAGAGCGCAACGGCTGGGCGCGGTTCGTGAACATGCAGTGCCAGTACAGCCTGCTCTACCGCGAGGAGGAGCGCGAGATGCTCCCCTACTGTCGCCACGAGGGCGTCGGGATCACCAGCTTCAGCCCGCTGGCCCGCGGCATGCTGGCCGGCGCCGCCGACCTGCGCATGAAGACCGACGTCTTCACCCAGGAGTTCTTCGGCGACGAGGTCGATCGCGCGATCGTAGCGCGGGTGGCGGACCTCGCGCGACGCCGCGGCGTCAGTCCGGCGGAGATCGCCATGGCCTGGGTCGTCCACAGCGGCGCGGTGGACTGCTCGCTGATCGGGGCCCAGACGGTCGCCGAGCTCGAAACCGCCGTCCGCGCGCCGGACCTGGTCCTGTCCGCCGAGGAGCGGGCCTGGCTGGAAGCGCCCTACCGGCCAGCCGACATGATCAACGACCACGCCCCCCCGCGCCGTCGCCGCGGGCTCCCTGCGGAGCTCCGCGACGATGCCTGACCTCGCGATCGGCCGGATCCCGGCCATCCATGGCGCCCCCGGCGCGGCCCGCGAACTCGCCGCCCGGCTCGGACCCCTTACCGATGCGCGCCGCGTCGCCGTTCTGATGGATCCGGCCCTCGCCGGCAGCGGGCGCGGCGCCGGGATCGTCGCGGCCCTGGCGGCGGACGGCTTCATGCCGGACCTCCTCGTGATGCCGCCCGGAGAACCCAAGGAGGCGGCGGTGGCCGCGGCCGCGCGGCAGACGCGGGACTTCCGGGCGGGCGCCGTAGTCTGCGTCGGCGGCGGGTCGGTGATGGACGCCGGCAAGCTGGTCGCGAGCCTGACGGCGGCGCCGGACGATCTCGCCCGCTACCGTCTCGCGGCCGCCCCGCTGCCGCGTGAGCGGCTGCCGCTCCTCTGCGTCCCGACCACGGCAGGCACCGGGGCCGAGGCCACCGCCGTCTCGGTGTTGGCAGGCGAGGACGGCTCCAAATACTGGTTCTGGGCGGACAGCCTAAAGCCGGACGTGATCGTCCACGACCCGGAGCTCGCGCTGGACCTGCCGCCAGCGATTACCGCCGCCACCGGCGTCGACGCCCTTGTCCACGCGATCGAGGCGGCCACCAACGCCAACGCCGCCCCCGCCAACACTCTCTTCGCGCTCCACGCCATCACCCTCGTGACCCGCTGGCTGCCGCACGCCCTCCGAGCGCCCCAAGACCTGGAGGCCCGTGCACGCCTGCTCGAAGCGGCGACCTTCGCCGGGGTGGCGATCGACAACGCCGGGACCGCCATCGCCCACAACATCGGCCACGCGCTGGGCTCGCTCGCCCCGATTCCGCATGGGCGGGCTGTCGCCATCGGCATGGCCGCCACCCTCGACTGGAACGTCGAGGGCGACCCGGAGGCCTACGCGGGGGTCGCGGACGCCATGGGCCTGGCCGGTCCCCAGCAGTTGGCGGCCGGCTTCCTGCGGTTCGTGCTGGGGTGCGGCCTGGATCTTTCGACCGGCGCGATCGCTCCCGCCGCGTTGGCCCGCCAGATGGCCCGACCGGAGAACGCCGCCATGCTCCGCGCCAACCGTCGTCCCGCGAACGAAGCGGACCTGCTCCGCCACGCCAGCGCGGCCGCCGCCCTCGCCGAACGTCCCTAGCGCCCTGTCTCCAGCGATTATCGATGTCCGCCCACGACTTTACCTTCTCCGACTGGCGCCAACGGCGCGGCGCGCTGAAGCCGGAAGGCCGCGCCTTCATTGATGGCGATTACCGTCCAGCTGTGTCCGGCGAAACCTTCCAGCGGCGGTCACCGATCGACGGGACGCCGCTCGCCCTGGTGGCGCGCTGCGCCGGGCCCGATATCG
This sequence comes from Phenylobacterium sp., assembly GCF_024508875.1. Taxonomy (GTDB): domain Bacteria; phylum Pseudomonadota; class Alphaproteobacteria; order Caulobacterales; family Caulobacteraceae; genus Phenylobacterium. The sequence continues at coordinate 42,457 of NZ_JANINU010000307.1, read as the reverse complement.
ACGCGGCGGTGGCGGCCGCACGGGCGGCGTTCGAGCGGGGGATCTGGCGCGACCTGGAGCCACGGCAGCGCAAGGCGACGCTGCTGCGTCTTGCGGCGCTGATCCGCGAACACCTCGAGTCGCTGGCTCTGTTGGAAGCTGCGGAAGTCGGCAAGCCCATCCGCGACGCCCTCAACGTGGATGTGCCCGCCTGCGCCGACGCGATCGCCTGGTACGCCGAGTGCGTAGACAAGATCTATGACGAGATCGCGCCGACCGGCCCGAAGGACCGCGCCCTGATCCGGCGGACGCCGCTCGGCGTGGTGGGGGCGATCACCCCCTGGAACTATCCGCTGATCATCGCCGCCTGGAAGATCGCGCCCGCGCTGGCCATGGGAAATTCGGTAGTGCTGAAGCCTGCGGAGCAATCCTCCCTGGCGAGCCTTGTCCTCGGCCGCCTGGCGAAGGAAGCGGGCCTGCCGGATGGGGTGTTCAACGTCGTCCCCGGCCTCGGCGAGGAGGCGGGCGCGGCCCTGGCGGCGCACCCCGATGTCGACCTCGTCGCCTTCACTGGCTCCACCGAGGTGGGCGCGCGCGTCATGGCCGCCGCGGCGAGCTCCAACCTCAAGCGGGTCGCCCTGGAACTGGGCGGCAAGAGTCCGCAGATCGTCATGCCGGACTGCCCCGATCTCGACGCCGCCGCCAGCGCGGTCGCCTGGGGCGTGTACTACAACGCCGGCGAGACCTGCCACGCGGGGACACGCCTGCTGGTCCACCGAACGATCGCCGACGATTTCCACCAGCGGGTCGAGGCGCACACCCGGTCCATTCGCATCGGCCATCCGCTGGACCCGGAGACCCAGTTCGGAGCCCTGATCGAGCCGCAGCACCGCGACCGGGTGCTGGACTACATCGCCCTGGGCCGGCGTGAAGGCGGACGGCTCGCCTTCGGCGGCGAGGCGATGGCCGTCACCGCCGAGGGCGCCTACGTGGCGCCAACGCTCCTTACCGACCTGGCCCCGAACGCCCGCGTCGCACGTGAAGAGATCTTCGGGCCCGTGCTGGTCTCGATCCCCTTCGAAACCGAGGCGGAGGCCATCGCCATCGCCAACGGGTCCGACTACGGCCTCGCCGCTTCGGTCTGGACCGCGGACATGGACCGCGCGCACCGGATGAGCGAGGCCCTGCGGGCCGGCACCGTGTGGATCAACACCTACGACCAGTCGAGTCTGGCGACGCCCTTCGGAGGCTTCCGCCGCTCCGGCTTCGGACGGGACCGGTCGCTCCACGCCCTCGAGAAATACGCCGACCTGAAGACGGTCTGGACCCACTTCAACTGAGACGCCAGGGCCTGAGATGAAGATCGCCGCGATCGAGATCACCCATCACCGGCTGCCGCTGGATCCGCCGTTCAAGGCCAGCTGGGACGGCTGCGCCCGGAGCCACTTCGACGCGACGGTCGTGCGCGTCCGCACCGACGAGGGGCTGGAAGGCTGGGGCTCGGGCGATCTTATGGTGGGGTTCGACGGCCACGAGTCGCTGTTCGTGGGGCACGATCCTCTGCGGCTCGAACGACACCACACCGTGCTGTCGCACATCGACTTCCACTACGGTCGCTGCTGGCCGCTCGACCTGGCCCTCTGGGACCTGGCCGGCAAGATCAGCGGCCAACCGGTCTGGAAGCTCCTCGGCGGCCGCCACGCCCGGGTCCGGGCGTATGCCTCGTCAGGCGCGCTGCGCAGTGCCTCCGAACTGGCCGACGCCGCCGAGCGGTTCCTCGACGAGGGTTTCCCGGCGCTGAAGGTGCGCTTTCACCGGGGCGACTGGCGGGAGGACGTGGCGGCCCTGGCCGCGGTTCGCGCCCGGGTGGGAGACCGCCTGGAACTCATGGTCGATTGCAATCAGGGCTGGCGAATGCCCTGGGATGTCGAAGCGCCCTGGACCTTCAAGGACGCTCTCACAGTGGCCCGGGAACTCGAACGGCTCGGCGTCTACTGGATGGAGGAGCCGCTCCACCGGGCGGACCTCGATGGCATGCAGCGGCTGCGGAACGCGACCTCGGTGCGCCTCGCCGGCGGAGAGATGACCCGTGACCCCAGCGCTTTCCGGGACCTGTTGAGGGCCGGAGCCCTGGACATCCTGCAGCCCGATGCGGCGCTCGTGGGCGGCATCACGGGGCTGCGGCGTGTGGCCCAGATGGCGGAGCAGTTCGGGGTTGGGTTCACGCCCCACACCTGGACCAACGGCGCCGGCGTCGTGGCCAATCTCCACCTCGCGGCGGGGGTCGCCGACGCCCCCTTCCTCGAATTCCCCTATGACCCGCCCGACTGGTCGCTCGACCGGCGCGATTTCCTGCTTGCCGAGCCGCTGCGTCCGGACGCCGAGGGTTGGTTGAATCTGAGCGAAAAGCCCGGCCTGGGCTATGAGCTGAACGAAGACCTGCTGCGCCGAACACGGCGCTGACGGCAGGCGACGCGGGTGGGGAGAAACGACGATGATCAGACCAAGACGCCGGAGCGTGCTAGGCGGACTCGCCCTACCTTTCGCAGCGCCCGCCCTCGCCATGGCGGCTGAATCCGCGCCCCCCTTCGGCGTGCAGACGCTTGAGCCGATCTGGATTCCGCTGCGGGACGGCGTGAAACTCGCAGGCCGTCTCTGGCTGCCCCGAGGCCGGCCGGGCGAACGCTTCCCGGTTGTGCTCGAGTACATCCCCTACCGCACCTTCGACCGCTATCGCGGCCTGGACGATCGGTGGGGAGAGATCCTCGCCTCACGAGGCATCGCCTTCGCGCGCGTCGACATCCGCGGCTCCGGCAATTCCGAGGGCGTCCTGGAGGACGAGTATCTTGAGAGCGAGCAGGCTGACGGAGTGGAGATCATCGCGTGGCTCGCCGCCCAGACCTGGTCGAACGGGTCCGTCGGCATGCGCGGCCTCTCGTGGGGAGGATTCTCAACGCTTCAGGTGGCGGCCCGGCGTCCGCCAGCGCTCAAGGCCATCGTTCCCATGTGCGCCACGGATATGCGGTTCCGCAACGACGCGCACTACGTCGGCGGTCTTCCGGGCCTCACCAACCTCAAATGGGCGGCGGGGTTCGAGCTGGTCATGTCGAGCCCCCCCGACCCGCAGGTGGTGGGCGACCGCTGGGAGGCGCTCTGGAAACGGCGCTTGGAGGCGACCCCCTCCATCGCGGCGCGTTGGCTGAAGCACGACGCCAACGACGCCTATTGGCGTCACGGCTCGGTCGGGCTCGACCCGGCGGCGATCCAGTGCCCGGCCTATATCGTCGATGGCTGGGCGGACGCCTACGCCCAGTCCGCCGAACGGCTGCTTCGGGCGCTGCCGGCGCCTTCCAAGGCGATCTTCGGGCCCTGGGGTCACAGCTACCCGGATCTGGCCCAGCCCGGCCCGGGCCTCGATTGGGCCAGCGAGGAGACCCGATGGTGGCGACGGTGGCTGGCCGGTGCCCCGGCGGCCGCCGAGCCCGATCCGCGGATCCGCTTCTTCATCGACTACGCCACGCCCGCCGAGACCGGCATGCAGAACATCCCCGGCCGCTGGGCCGCGGAAGCCCAATGGCCCGCTCCAGCGATCCGCCCTCTCGACCTGCGCCTCGCCCCGGGCCGCCTCGTCGAAGCGCCCGCCGCGGGACGGCTCAACTACCGCGCCGGCAAGGTCGTCGGCCTCGCGACCCCCGAGTGGATTCCGTACGCCCCCGCAGAACTCCCCCGTAGCCAGCAGGCGGACGACGCGCGTTCCCTGGTCTTCGACCGGCCGGTCGAAGTCCCCACCGAGATCGTAGGAACGCCAAGACTTAAGCTGCGGATCGCCGCCGACCGCCCGGTCGCGGCCATAGCCGCCCGGCTCTGCGAAGTCGACCGGGACGGCCGTTCCTGGCTCGTCTCCTACGGCGTGCTGAACCTCTGCTTCCACCGCGGGTTCGAGGCCGATCCCGAGCGGCTGACCCCGGGGGCCTTCTACGACGTGGACGTGGCCCTTGAGCCGATCGCCCACCGCTTCAAGCCCGGCTCCACGCTGCGCCTGGCGCTTTCCGACAACCTCTGGCCGCTCACTTGGCCCTCGCCCGAGCCGGTGACGTTCGAGGTCGATCTGGGAGGCTGTACGCTCAGCCTGCCGGTGCGCCCGATCCCCGAGGCCGAGGCATCCTTCCCCATCGCCGCGCACGACAGCGCCTCCTCGCGCGGCGACCCGACCTTGGACATCCGAGAGGCGTCCGACGGGTCAATCCACGTGCAGGGCGGCTGGCCCACAAGCAGCCAGACGGTGGCCGCCACCGGCGCGGAACTCTCCAGCGGCGGGCCCGACATGGAGCTCTCCTACGATCCGGCCGACCGGGCGAGCTGCCGCTGGCGGGTCACCCAGACCAGCAAGTATCGGCGCGACGGCTGGGACTGCGAAATGCGCGTCGAGATCAACATAACCGCGACGGGGACACAGTTCTTGATCGAGGACACGCTCATGGCGCTGAAGGACGGTAAGCCATTCTTCTCGCGCACGCATCGGGACCAGGTCGCCCGCCAGTACAGCTGAAGAGCCTGCCGACGCCGCGACCGGCACAGCTTCCGACCGCCAACCGCAAACGAGCAGCGGGCATGTCCGAACTGCGCCAGTTGCGGACATTGGTATCGGGCCGGATAGCGGACGCTAGACTTCGGGCGCTATCCGAGAATGAGAAGCGCCAGATTTGGACGGCTATCGCAGCTCAGTTGCAGCCTATCGACCAGGCGACCAGAAGGCTCTGCTGGCCATGCGCCAGGGCGCCACTTGCTGAGAAGGGGCGGCGCCGCGCCCAGATCGGGCGGCGACCCTCCTGCCGCGCGGCGTCCCGCCTGCGCTTACCAGGCCGTTACGCCTCCCTCGATAGGAAGGTTCACGCCGGTGATGTAGGAAGCTCGGTCCGAGGCCAGGAACACGGCCGCCTCGACCACCTCGTCCGGACGGCCCCAGCGCTTGAGCAAGGTGCGGCCCGTCACCGCCGCCTGCGCAGGGGGATCGAGGTCGCCTTGCCGCGAGAGGATGGCGCCCGGGCTGATCGATACCGCGCGGATCCGGTGGGGCGCGCCTTCCACCGCCAGCTGCCGCGTGAGGCCGATCACGGCGGACTTCGCGGCCACATGCGCCGCCATGGGCGGCTCGGGGAAGCCGATCATGCCGCCAACGGAGCTGACATTCAGGATCACGCCGGCGCCGCGGGACACGAGGTGGGGCCAGGCGTAGCGCGTGACGAGGAACACCGAATCCAGCTCGACGGCGATGGTCAGGCGCCAGTCCTCGATCGACATCTCGGCAATCGGCCCGAAGCGCGGTCCTCCCGCGTTGTTGTAGACGATGTCCAGGCCGCGATAGCGGGCTGCGGCCGCCGCCACGAAGCGTTCGACGGCAGCGCGATCGGTGAGATCGACCGGCCCAAAACCGGTGATGTCACCACCGGCCGCACGCACGGCCACGACCGTCTCCTCGTTTCCCGCAGGGTCGAGATCGCAGGCCACCACCCTCGCGCCTTCGCGCGCAAAGGCGAGGCAGGCGACCCGCCCCTGTCCACCAGCGGCGCCGGTGATCACGGCGACCTTTCCATCCAGCAGGCCCATGAGCATGTCTCCTGAAGTTGATGATCAGCGCCGATCGGGGCGCCGGCGCCGGACCGGCGCACCCCCGCGCGGACCGGACCCCGCCCAGGCGGACCGAGCAGCTGGATCGGCGCCCCCTTCTCCACTCCAGCGGATGACGTCGAGTTCGTCGGCGGAGGCGCCCGATGCCCGAAGGTCCGTCGTCGGGAGGACGTGCGGCGCTGTCGGGACACCCCAGACAATCTTTTCGACGCCCTCGGCAGAAGCGGTCTGGACGAGGATGCGGGTCATGGGGATCTCCGTGCGGTCATAGCGGCGGCGGGCTCGATGCGAGGTCTCGGAAGGCGGCCCGAACCTGCGCCCGCCTCCGAGGTTGAACGGAGACGCCGCGCCTCCGGGGGGCGGGGAGTGTGGCCGGAGGCGCGGCGCCGGCCCCGGCCGGGAGCCGGGGCCGCAGCGGAGGCGTGCGGGATCAGGTCCCGCTCAGATGCGCCTCCACGAACCAGAGCTGCTTGTCCGTCGCGCGGGACACCTCGGTGAGGACGTCGGCGGTACCCGTGTCGGGAATGGCGGCGGCCGCGTCGATGTCGCCGCGCAGCGCCTTGCCGAACTGCGCGAGGACAGCGGCGACGGCGCGCAGGTGATCCGCGCCCGCCACCGTCTCCAGCGCGTAGCGGTAGAGCTGAGTGCTCGCGGCCGTGGTCTGGACCCGCCCGTCCGCGATGCCGCCGAGGGCCGCGATCCGTTCGGCGAGCGTGTCCGCGAACCCTTCGACGTCGCCGTGCACGGCGTCGAAGAGCTGGTGCAGGCCGATGAAGGCGGGCCCTCGCACGTTCCAGTGGGCCTGCTTCAGCTGGGCCACCAGATCGAGCGCGTCGGAGAGCCTGGCCTGCAGCAGACGGATGGCCGCCTTGCGGGCGTGGGCGGGGATGTCGATCCGACTGGCGTACATGGGGGCTCTCCGCTCAGGACCTGGCGCCGGACGGTGTGGCTGCGGGCCGCGGCTGCAGGTCCGGCAGGTGACGCCCGAAATTCAGCTCGAACTCGCTGCGCTCGCCGTAGCCCAAAGCGCCGAGCCGACTGCGCCGTGCCTGGGCGGCGGGCTGGGCCAGCGCGGCGAAGAAGGCTTGATTGCTGGCCTCGACCGCGTCGCCGTCGGGCACGCCCACCCGGTTCACCAGGCCCTTGAGGCTCCCCAGGGTCTGCCGCTCGAACGAGGCAAGGCGCCTTGCCAGGCTGTCGACGAAGCCGTCGAGCGCGCTATCGTCGAGGGCCCGGTTGATCCAGCCGTAGCGCTCGGCGGTCTCGGCGTCGAAGTCGTCGCCGCTCAGGACGATCTCCAGCGCTCGGGCCCGCCCCGCGAGCCGCGGGAGCCACTCGAGCGCCCCGCCGCCGGGCGGCAGGCCGACACCGACCTCGGGCTGGCCGAGGATGGCGCGCTGGCGGCTGGCGAAGCGCATGTCGCAAGCGAGCACGAACTCGCTGCCGACCCCGCGCGCCCGTCCCCGGATCTTCGCGATGCTGACCACCGGGGAGCGGGCCAGCCGCACCACCACGTCGATCCAGGGCGAATGCCCGCTCGGCCCGGGTTCGCGCGGCAGCTCGCCGGCCTTGGCCGTGTCGAAATGGGCGACGAAAAAGTCGGGATCGGCCGAGTCGAAGACCAGCACCCTGGCGGACGCGTCCGCCTCGACGGCCGTCACGAGGCCCTGCAGCTCCACGATCGCCGCCGGCGGCAGGAGGTTGATGGGTGGGTTGGAGTACGTCGCCCGCCAGACGCCCGGCGTCGCGCGGTCGATCGCGAAGAACCGGGCGGCCGTCACGCGACCGCCTCCCCCAGCTCGGCGATCAGTGCGCTCGTCGTGGTGATGGCGTGCGCATAGGTGGGCCCGTTGATCTCATGGGCGGCATGCATCGCCTCGGCGCTGAAGGCGGCGGTGGCGTCCTTCACCAAGGTCACATGGTACCCCAGCTCCATCGCGAAGCGGCCCGTCGCCTCCAGGCACGTGTTGGCGATCAGGCCGATCAGGATCACCCGGCCGATCCCGTACTGTTTGAGCTGCATGTCGAGATCGGTATTGGCGAACCCGCTGGTGCCCCAGTGCTCGTGCACCACCACGTCGCCGGCCTGCGGCTGGAAGTCGTCGTGGAAGGTCCCGCCCCAGCTGCCCTTCTCGAAGATCCGCCGCTGGGCGCCCGACCGCTGGTAGGGCGTCGTGTGACGCCAGTGGGCGTAGTCGCCTTCCTCGAAGCGATGGTGCGGCACGAAGAAGATCTTCAGGGCGGCCTTGCGCGCCGCCGCGACGATCGCCCGCAGATGCGTCAGCAGGTCCACCTCCTCGGCGACCGCCTTGAGCCTCGGCCACGACTTGCCGCCTTCGCTGAGGAAGTCGTTGTAGGGGTCCACCAGCAGGATCGCGGTGGCCTCGGGGACATGGGTCATGAGGGGTCTCAGGCTGCGGCGGCTTGGCGGAGGGCAAAGCGCTCGAGGCTGGCCGCGAAAAGCGGCGTTTCGCCCGCGTTGTGCGCGGCGCTGTAGGGCGTGCGCTGCGCCCGGAAGACGTCGAAGGGAATCCCCTGCCGATCGAGGTAGGCCATGAACGCTTCGGTCGGGTAGGTGTGGACGCGGTTGGTGAACTCGCAGCGGCCGCCGTCCAGAGGCTTCACGCTGAGCTCCCAGACCACGACCATGGTGGTGCGGCCGGCGGTGGTGAACAGGTCCGACTCCGAGCGCAGGATCAGCTGGTGCGGGCTCGCGACCTGCTCCACGTAGTGCTGCACCATCGGAGTGCCGCCGATCACCTCGACGTTGATCGACATGCGCCGGCCGTCGCGCGCCGTGGTGGCGCCGGCCGCCACGTGGGCGGGCGAGCAGCCCTGGTACTCCGCATCCGGCAGCGAGAAGCACCAGGCCGGGATGTCGACCGCCTCGATTGGGGCGTTGATCACGGCCGTGAAGCTCGTATCGACGATGACGTTGTCTTCCATGGTTCAGCTCCGTTGGGTCAGAGGCGGGTGACATCCAGGATGGCCTGGGCGAACGCGTCCGGGGCTTCCTGGGGAAGGTTGTGGCCGACACCGCCGCGGATCAGGCGGTGCACGTAGGGGCCGGTGAACTTCGCGGCGTAGGCCCCCGGCTCCGGGTGAGGGGCGCAATTGGCGTCGCCCTCGAGCGAGATCGTGGGAACGCCGATGGCCGGCGCCGCCGCGAGCCGCTGCTCGTAGGCGTCGTACCGCGCCTCGCCCTCGGCAAGGCCCATGCGCCAGCGGTAGTTGTGGATCACGATGTCGACATGATCGGGATTGTCGAACGCCTGCGCCGTCCGCTCGAAGGTCGCGTCGTCGAAAGCCCATCTCGGCGAGGCGAGCTGCCAGATCAGGCGGTTAAACGAGCGGCGGTTGGCCTCGTAGCCGGCGCGGCCGCGCTCGGTGGCGAAGTAGAACTGGTACCACCACTGGAATTCGGCAGCGGGCGGAAGCGGCTTGGCGCCGGCGGCCTGGCTGCCGATGAGATAGCCGCTGACGCAGACGAGGCCGCGGCAGCGTTCCGGCCAGAGCGCGGCGATGATGCCCGCGCTGCGCGCACCCCAGTCGAACCCGCCGAGGACGGCGGTCTCGATCCGCAGCGCATCCATCATGGCGACGGTGTCGAACGCCACCGCCGACGGCTGGCCGTTGCGCGTCGTGTCCGCGGACAGGAATCGCGTGGCGCCGTAGCCGCGCAGGTAGGGCGCGATCACCCGGCAGCCCTGCGCGACCAGCTTCGGCGCGGCGGCCTCGAAGGCGTGGATGTCGTACGGCCACCCGTGCAGGAGGATCACGACGGGACCTGTCGGCGGCCCGACCTCGGCGTAGGCGATCTCGAGGCCGTTCGCTTGAATAGTGCGCAAGGCCGAGCCGCCTCCAACAGCGCGCCTCTCGCCGGCGGGGCGCTCTGGGGCTCCGGCCGCGGAGCCCTGCCCCAGGGCGGCGGCCGAGCCGACGGCGGCCCGCAGCAGGCGGCGGCGGAGCGGATCGATGATCGTGGACATCCGGGGCCTCTCGCTATCCGAAGGTGAAGCAGTAGGCGCGCGGTCCGGCGCCCAGGAATTGGATCGTGCACGTGCGGTCGCGGACCGGGTCCGCCTGGCGGACCAGCTGGTACATGCGGGCCTCGCGCACCTTGCCCTGGCCGCCGGGCGTGATGTCGAAGCCGTGGTCCGCCCCGGGCTCGGCCCCATCCAGCTGCACGCGGAAGCGGATCGGTTGGTTGTCGGCCCCCGGTCCCATCACGAGGTGGAGGTCGCGCGCATGGAAGCGGAAGGCGATCGCCCCGGAAGGCTCCGCCACCTCGGCGTATTCGGGGCGCACGACCCAGCGCCCGGCCAGGCTCCATTCGTTGAGCGGCAGCCGCGCGGGCGCTTCGTAGGCGCGGGCCACGTCCGCGCGTAGGCTGCCCGGACCGGCGAAGCGCTCCGCCTTGGCGTGGCCCACATAGGTCTCCGGCGAGCCGAGGTCTTCCCAGTCCGGCGCCGCCTGAACCCCGCCGCCGGCGATCGGCAGGATCGGGTCGTCCACGCGGCTGCGCCCGGCGGCGGCGATCAGCTGCTGGATGACGCGTTCGGACGTGTCGTAGTCGCCTTCACCCAGGCGCTGGTGTCGGAGGCGCCCTTCGGCGTCGAGGATGTAGAACCCAGGCCAGGCGTTGTTGCGGAACGAATTCCAGATGCGGAACGAGTTGTCGGTGACCACCGGGTAGCGGACCCCGAGCTGCTCCACCGCGGTGCGCACCCTCGGCAGCTCGTGCTCGAAGCTGAACTCCGGCGTATGCACGCCGAGGACCACGAGGCCGCGGTCGCGGTAGCGCTCCGCCCACGTCCGCACGTAGGGCAACGGCCGCAGGCTGTTGATGCAGGTGTAGGTCCAGAAGTTGACCAGGACCACCTTGCCCAGGAGATCGTCGGGGCCGAGCGGCGTGGCGTTGAGCCAGTCGCCGTTTCCCGGCAGCGCCCGATAGGCGGGCGGGCTCGATCCGCAGGCGGCCAGCCCGCCCGCCACCACCGGCGCGGCCGCCAACGGACCGGCCAGGACGCCGAGGGCGGCGGTGCGCCGGCTCGGACGCAGGTCGGGTGGGGACGTCAGTTCAGGCATCGAGGCGGCTTTGGCGGTCGGGGCGAAGGGGGAGCGGATCGGCCTGGGGGAGGACGGCCGATCCGCTCGTCCGGCGAGCAGAGCCTCAGGCTCTCCGCAGCGGCCGGAATGCGGCCCGCAGATCCTCGGTGAGGGCCTGCGGCTGTTCCCAGGCGGCGAAATGCCCGCCGCGATCGTGCTTCCTGTAGAAGATCAGGTTCGGATAGGCCTTGCGGGCCCAGCTCTCCGGCGCCTGGTAGAGCTCGTCAGGGAACGCGCTCACCGCCACCGGCAGGGTCACGCCCTTCGGCGCGAAGAAGGCCAGCTTGCTCTCCCAGTAGAGGCGCGCCGACGACACCGCCGTGTTCGTGAACCAGTAGAGCGCCACGTTGTCGACGACGTCCTCCTGGCTGAGCCCTTCCTTCTGGCCGGCGAACACCCGCGCGATCAGCTCCTGGCTCTTGGCGTCGTGGTCCAGCATCCAGGCGGCCAGGCCGATCGGGGAGTCGGCCAGCGCGTAGAGGGTCTGCGGCCGGTTCGCCATCTCGTTCGCGTATCCCAGGCCGTGCTTGTAGAACGTGTCGAGCTGCTCGAAGGCGTGGCGCTCTTCCGCCGACAGACCGGCCGGCGCAGGCGTCCCGAGCTGGAGCGCCTTGGCGACCTCGTCGGGGACCGTGGCGGGCATGTTCGTGTGGATGCCGATCAACCCTTTCGGCTTCAGCAGCGCCAGCTGCTCGGTCACGGCGTTGCCCCAGTCGCCGCCCTGGGCGACGAAGCGGGAATACCCCAAGCGCTGCATGAGGACGGCCCAGGCGCGCGCGATCCGGATCGGGTCCCAGCCGGTCACGGCCGGCTTGCCGGAAAAGCCGTGGCCGGGCAGCGAGGGGACCACCACGTGGAAGGCGTCCGCCGCGGATCCCCCGTGCGCCGTCGGGTCCGTGAGCGGGCCGATGATCTTCAGCTGCTCGATGATCGAGCCCGGCCAGCCGTGGGTGACGATGATCGGCAGGGCGTCGGCGTGCTTCGACTTGACGTGCAGGAAGTGGATGTCGAGGCCGTCGATCTCGGTGATGAAGTTCGGCAGGTTGTTGAGGTAGGTCTCGCAGCTGCGCCAGTCGTAGTCGTGGGCCCAATATCGGGCGAGCGACTTCATGGTGGCGAGCTGGACACCCTGCGAGTCGTCGCCGACCGTCTCCTTGTCCGGCCAGCGGGTGGCGAGGATGCGACGCTTCGTGTCGTCGAGCAGCGCCTGCGGGACCTGGATACGGTAGGGGCGGATGGCGCTTCCGCCCCCGCCGCCGCCGGGCTCCGCAGCGAAGCCGACGGCCTCCGCCGCGCTCTGCGCGACGAGGCCGAGGGCGCCGGCGGTCGCCGAGGCCGCCAGGAAACGACGGCGATTGGTCAAACGGGTCTCCAAGGACATCTGCCCCTCCTCTTCAGAAATGGGCCGACTATCGGCTCGATTTCGAACACAAGGGGGAAGGTGATCTTCGGGCGGCCTCCGTCCTATTGCACGTTGGTATCGCCGATACTTTCGTATGGGGTCCGCTATTCTTCTGTGGTGGCCGCATCTCGCACGCAGAAGACCGTCGACGGCGCGCCGTCGGCGGTCATGGTTCAAAAGGGTTGCGGGCGCGCCCGGAACCTCAGGCGAGGCGAACCTGGAGGGTGATCTCGGCCTTGAGCAGCTTGGAGACAGGGCAGTTCTGTTCCGCGTCGGCGGCCACCCGCTGCAGCGTGGGCTCGTCGAGGACGGGCACGTCGGCGCGCACACTGAGGGCGGAGCGCGATATCCGGAAACCGCCTGCGTCCGGATCGAGCGACACCGCCGCCTCCGTGGCGAGCTCGGTCGGGACGTAGCCCTCCACCTGGAGCCGGAACGCCAAGGCCATGGTGAAACAGCCTGCGTGCGCCGCGGCGATGAGCTCCTCGGGATTCGTGCCCGGCTTCTCCTCGAACCGCGTCCGGCAGGAATAGGGGCTTGCGTCGAGGACCCGCGATCCGGTGGTGAGGTCCCCCTCGCCGTCTCGGCCCGTGCCTCGCCAGATGGCCTGCGCCTTTCGGATCATCGCCTTCCTCCTCCCTCGCCTGGTCGCCGCGTCCCGGACGGGTCGAGGGAGGCGCCGTCCTCGACCCAGATGCGTACGGCCGGCGCGAAGGTCCATTGGACCAAGGTGTCGCCGATACCTTGGTCCAATTGCCGCTGAAGAGCGCGCTGATTGATCCTGCCCCGGTCTGAAGGGGAGTTGCGGATGGATCGAAGGCGTCTCGCGGGGGCGGGCGGCGCCGTTATGATGGCGGCGTTCGGCGCGGGACCGGCCTGGGCTGAGGAGGCCGGTGCGGAACCGATCCAGGAGCTGGTCGTGACGGCCCAGAAACGGGAGCAGGCCATCGACAGCATCGGGATGGCGATCGCGGCCGCAAGCGCCGAGCAACTGCGGCTGCGGGGCATCGACGCCGTCGCCGACCTTCCACGGCTGGTCCCTGGCCTGACCCTCCAGGAGAGCAACTTCGCGTCGACATCCTTCAACCTGCGCGGGGTCGGCTTCTTCAACAGCGACCTGGCGACGTCTCCGGCCGTCACCGTCTACCTGGACGAGGCGCCGCTCCCCTACCCGGCCATGACAAGGCTCGTCGCGTTCGACCTCGAGCGGGTCGAGGTCCTCAAGGGACCGCAAGGCACCCTTTTCGGCCAGAACGCCACGGGCGGCGCCGTCAACTACATCGCTGCGCCGCCGCGCGCCGCTCCGGAGCGCGGTGTGGAGGCCACCTATGGGCGCTTCGACCGCGTCCGGTTGGGCGGCTATGTCACCGGTCCTCTGACGGATCGCCTGGTTGGGCGGTTTGCAGTGCAGGGACGCTGGGGGGACGGGTGGCAGAAGAGCATCACGCGACCGGGCGACCGGCTCGGGCGGATCGACGAGCTCCAAGCGCGGCTCAGCCTCGTGTGGACCCCTGGCCCGCGGCTGACCAGCCGGCTCGCGGTCACCTCCACGCACGATGGATCGGAGAGTCCGGCGGCCCAGTTCATCGCCGCGCGGCCGGTCGTGCCCGCGCTCGCGAAACCGGGGCTGCTCACCTTCCCCGCCGTGACACGCCCCCGGGCCGCCGACTGGAGCGTGTCGCGCGTCGACACCGGCGGGCCGTTCCCCTACGCGAGCGACACCACCTTCCTGCACGTGGGGTGGCGCAATGACATGCGTTTGGGCGGCCGCATCGTCCTGACCTCGCTGACGTCGTACGCCTACCTCGACCTCGCCTACGGCCAGGACGCGAACGGCACGCCCTTCGACCTCAACGAGGTCGTGGACCACGATGGAAAGGTCTCGTCGGTGTTCCAGGAACTCCGCCTGGCCGGCGAACAGGGGCGGCTGACCTGGCTGGCGGGCGTGAACTATGCGCACGACCGGGCCAAGGACCAGCCGCTGCAGACCTTCCGCGACGTCGACCTGGCGCAGATCTACGAGACCCTCGACCCACAGGCCTACGCCGACGTGAACCTCTTGCTGAGCCGGGTCCACGTGAACACCTACGCCGCGTTCGGGCGGCTGGAGTACCGGCTCTCGGAAGCGCTGATGTTTGAAGCGGCGCTTCGCTACAATATCGACCGCCGGGATTTCGACAGCTGCGTCCTGGCGCCGTCCGACCACTTCGCCCGCTTCTGGAACCTCTTCCGCAACGGGGCCCCGCCGCCAACCCGGGTGGGCGACTGCACGGTGCTCGATCCGGCGAACGGGCTACGCCCGGCGCGGAATGTCCACAACGTGCTGGACGAGGACAGCCTCTCGTGGCGCTTCGGCGCCACCTGGACCGCCGGTCCGAGCCTGCTCCTCTTCGCGAACGCCAGCAAGGGCTACAAGGCGGGGGCCGTTCCGGTGGCCGCGGCCTCCACCACCGCCCAGTATGATCCGATCCCGCAGGAATCGCTCATCGCCTACGAGGGTGGCTTCAAGGCCGCGCTGTTGGAAGGCCGCCTCCGCCTCAACGGCTCCGGGTTCTACTATCGCTACCGGGACAAGCAGCTGCGCGGGGCCTTCGAGGACCCGAACTTCGGCCCCCTGGAGGCCCTGGTCTCGATCCCCGCGTCCCACGTCATGGGCGCAGAGGCGCAGCTGGTGGCGCGTCCCGTCGACAGCCTCACCCTCGACGCCTCCGTCACCTGGTTGCACAGCGAGATCGACCGCTTCGTGGGCGTGGACGGCCTGGCGCAGGTCGGCGACCAGGCCGGGAGCCCCTTCCCGTTCGCGCCGGAATGGCAATCCGTCGCCAATCTCGACTACGAGATCCCGCTGACGGCGGCATGGCGCGGGTTCGCCGGCGGAAGCCTGACCTTTCGCAGCCGCACCTGGGCCGGTGTCGGCTCGCCCGCCCCCCTGCGGATCGGCGGCTACGCCCTCCTGGACCTGCGGGCTGGCGTGGAGAGTCCGGACGGGCGGCGGCGGGCCTGGATCTGGGGTCGCAACGTCACCAACGCCTACACGTGGAGCAACGTCTTCCTGAACGCCAACGTCCTCGCGCGCTTCGTCGGCCAGCCCGCCACATACGGCGTGTCCATCTCCGCGCGCTTCTAGCGGAGCCACAGCGCGTGCGCGTGAGGCGATCCCGGAGCGGGCCGACACCAAAGTACTATGGACGCCTCCGCGGCGTGGTCGGCATCCTGCGCGGCGCCCACCCACGAAAGCGCGGAATGGAGACGGACCTCAGGCGACTGCTCGACGCGCTTCCCGGGATGGTCTGGACCGCCACGCCCGAGGGCGAATGCAACTTCGTCAATCGCGGATGGTGCGAGTATACCGGGCTCACGCTCGAGGCGGCCCGGGCGGCGGGCTGGGAGACGATCTTCCACCCCGAGGATGTCGATGCCGCGATGTCGGCCTGGTCCTCGACGCTCACCCCCTCGCCCCCGGCGGAGATCCACATGGAGGCGCGCCTGCGCCGCGCGGATGGCGTCTACCGCCGGTTCAAGCTGGAGACCCGTCCGCTGCACGACGCCGAGGGGCGCCTTGCAGGCTGGTGCGGCGCAAACACCGACGTGGAGGACCGCAGCCGCGCCGAGGCGCAGCTGGCGGCCGAGAAGCGCCTGCTGGAGAGGGTCGCGACGGGATCGGCGCTGAAGCCCACCCTCGAGGACCTGTGCCAGCTGGTGGAGCAGCTCTCGCCGGGCTCCTTCTGCAGCATCCTGCTCGTGGAGAACGCCGACGTCCCGCGCTTCCGGGTCGGCGCCGGGCCAAGCCTGCCTCCCGGCTACAACGACGCGCTGGAGGGACTGGGGATCGATCCCGGCTATGGCCCCTGCGGACTGGCGGTCGTCTCGAGGTCCACGATCATCGCCGAGGATCCGCCATGCGATCCGCGCTGGGCGGGCTCGCCCTGGCCACAGCTGGTCACCGGGTTCGGCCTGAGGTCCTGCTGGTCGGCCCCGATCGTCGGCAGCCAAGGCGACGTGCTGGGGATCTTCGCCATCTACCGGGCCAGGGCGCAGCGACCGAGCTCCCAGGACGAGGAACTGGTCGATCGCTTCGCCCGGATCGCCGGCATCGCCATCGAACGGGCCAGGTCCGATGTCGCGCTCAAGGCCGGTGAAGCCAATCTACGCCGGGCGAACCATTTCCTCACAGGGGGACAGAGGCTCAGCAGGACCGGCAGCTTCTCGCTGGACACGGTCTCGGACGAACAGGTCTGGTCGGCCGAGAACTACCGGATCTGGGAGTTCGACCCCGCCATACCGCCGACGATGGAGATGGTCGCGGCGGCGATACATCCGGAGGACCGCGCCGCGACGCTGGCGGCCTTCGCCGCGGCGACCCACGCCAAGGAAGGCTTCGAGGTCTCGTACCGGATCGTGACCCCCAAAGGCGGGGTGAAACACCTGAACACGGTGATGGAGGTCATCCCGGAATTCCCCGACCGGGTCGTCTACCTCGGCAGTTCCCAGGACGTCACCCAGAGCCGGCTCGCCGAGGCCGCGCTCCGGACCAGCGAAGCGCGCCTCGTCCGCGCCAACATGTACCTGACCGCCGCGCAGCGTCTCACCAAGACGGGCAGTTACAGCTGGTGCGTGGAAACCGACGAACTCGACTGGTCGGACGAGACCTATCGGATCTGGGGCGTCGACCCCGCGTGCAAGCCGGAGATGTCGATGGTCCTCGACGGGATACATCCCGAAGATCGAGCGGCGACGATCGAGGCCCTGGACGCGGCGACGCTGGCGGGCGCCGGCTTCGAGATGTTCCACCGCATCATCACCCCGCAGGGCGTGACGAAGCACGTCCGCTCGGTGGCGACGCGGATGGCGGACCTCACCGGCCGCTCGATCTATGTGGGCTCCATCCAGGACATCAGTGAAAGCCGGATCGCGGAGGAGGCGCTCAAGACCAGCGAGGCGCGCCTGCGACGCGCCAACCGCTACCTCAAGGCCGCACAGACCATCAGCCGTGTCGGCAGCTTCACCTGGGATGTCGAGCGCGACGAACTCGACTGGTCGGACGAGAACTACAGGATCTGGGACGTCGCCTCGGACATCACACCGACCACGGCCCTCGTCGTGTCCGCTATCCATCCCGAGGATGTCGAGGCGGTGCACGGGCTGATGAGCCGGGCCCGCGAGACCGGGGGCGATTTCGAGCTCGTCTACCGGATCTTGACCCCTAGAGGCGCGATCAAGCACCTGCAGACCATTGCGACCCGGACCACGGACTTCCCCGACCGCGTGGTCTACATCGGCACCAACCAGGACGTCACGGAGACCAAGCTGGCGGAAGCGGCCCTCCGGGCCAGTGAGGCGGCCGCCACGCGGGCGAACAAGTACCTCAGGGGCGCACAGGCGCTCAGCCGGACGGGCAGCTTCACCTGGGACACCCAGACCAACGAGCAGGACTGGTCGGCCGAGAACTTCCGGATCTGGGAGCTGGATCCTGCCGTCGATCCCACGATCGACATCGTGCTGGAGCGCGTCCATCCCGAGGACCGGGAGGCGGCGGCCGCCGCCATGTCGGCGGGTCGCGACACCGGCGAGGACTATGAGGTCTCCTACAGGATCGTCACGCCGGTGGGCGGGGTGAAGTACCTCTACACGGTCGCGACCCGCGCCCAGGAGATCCGCGACCGGGTGGTCTATGTGGGTAGCACCCAGGACGTGACTGCCCGCAAGACGGCCGAAGCCGAGCTCGCGCGCACCAACGCCTACCTCACCGCCGCCCAGCGGCTCAGCAGGACCGGCAGCTACACCTGGGACGTGGCGTCGGATCAGCAGGACTGGTCGGCCGAGAACTTCCGCATCTGGGAGTTCGATCCGGCGGCCCCGCCCACCATGCCGATGGTCATGGCGCGGTTGCACCCCGACGATCGGCAGCGCGCCGGGGCGTCCATCGAGCGGGGCGCGAGGACTGGCGAGGACTTCGAGCTGCATTACCGCATCGTCACCCCCTCAGGGGGCGTGAAGCACCTCCATACGGTCAGCACCCGCGTGAAGGAGATCACCGACCGGCTTGTCTACATCGGCAGCACTCAGGACGTGACCGAGAGCAAGCTCGCGGAGGCCCAACTGGCGCGCGCCAACACCTATCTCACCGCGGCCCAGCGCCTGAGCCAGACCGGGAGTTTCACCTGGGATGTGGAGGCCGACGCGCACAACTGGTCGGAGGTCATCTATCGCGTCTTCGGCTTCGAGCCCGGCACGAGCATTACGATGGACATGATGATGCGGGCCATCCACCCGGACGACTTGTTGGAGGTTCAGAACCTGCTGAGCGGCGCCAGGGTCGGCGAGAACTTCGACCTCGTGTTCCGGATCGTGACGCCGAACGGCGACATCCGTCATGCACATGTGGTCGGACACCGGATCGATCAATACCCAGACCGGCCAGTGTTCATGGGGGCGTTGCAGGACATCACGGCGAGGAAGATGGCCGAGGAGGACCTCAACCGGGCGCGCGCGGAACTCGCGCACGTGGCGCGCGCGGCGGCCCTGAGCACGCTGACCGCCTCCATCGCGCACGAGGTAAGCCAGCCGCTCGCCGGAATCATCACCAACGCCAGCACCACCCAGAGGATGCTCGCGGCCGAACCGCCCAACCTGGCGCGCGCTCAGGTGACGGTGCAGCGCACCCTGCGCGACGCCAACCGTGCTTCGGAAGTGATCAAGCGCCTGCGAGCCCTTTTCTCCCGCCAGCTTCCGACTTTCGAACCGGTGGACCTGCACGACGCCGCGCGCGAGGTCCTGGCGCTATCTGCAAGCGAACTGCAGAGGCGGAGGGTCATCCTGCGGACCAGGTTCGCTGAGAGCCTGCCCCTTGTGCAGGCCGACCGGATCCAACTGCAGCAGGTGATCCTGAACCTCGTCCTGAACGCTGCGGACGCGATGTCCGACGTCCATGATCGCGCTCGCGATCTCTGGGTCTGCACCCGCGTGGGTAGCGGACAAATCCGCCTCGATGTCCGCGATTCCGGCACGGGGATCGACCCGGAGCGGGCGGCGCAGCTGTTCCAGCCGTTCCACACGACGAAGCCCGACGGCATGGGCATCGGACTGTCGATCAGCCGCTCCATTGTCGAGGCCCACGGAGGGCGCCTTTCAGCCGCCCCCAATGAAACGGGGCCCGGCGCGACATTCTCCTTCTCCATCCCCTGCGACGCCACCGCGGAAGCAGGCCTAGTATCGAGGCAAGCGTAATGGCCAAGCGTCAACTGGTCTGCGTCGTCGACGACGACGACTCCGTGCGCGAGGCCTTGCCCGACCTGTTGGCCTCCTATGGCTTTGACACCGAGTCTTTTTCTTCGGCGGAAGCGTTCCTGGCGTCGGACAGCGTCGCCGCCACACGATGCCTGGTCCTCGACGTGGCGATGCCTGGCATGACCGGTCCGGAACTGCAGACCGAACTTGCGCGTCTCCAGGTCGACATCGCTATCGTGTTCATCACGGCCCACGCCGATCCGCTCATCGAGGCCCAGGTGCTCCAGCATGGCGCCTGCGCCTTCCTGCTGAAGCCGTTCACTGAGACGGCGATCGTCGAAGCGGTGAACGCCGCGCTTGCAAGGGGATGAAGGGTGTTTCGATGCAATGCTCCAGCCACGACGCCAATCCACGAACCGAAACCTCCACGCCATCGTCGAGCTTGTGGGCGACGGAACCGACTGTGTACGTCATCGACGACGACGCATCGGTGCGCGAGGCGCTGGCGGACCTGATCCAGCTGACCGGCTGGAACGCGAGGGCGTTCGCCTCGGCGGCGGAATTCCTCGAGGTCGCGCCCGCAGCGGGCCCGACCTGCCTCGTGCTCGACGTGGGTCTCCCCGGGCTTAACGGCCTGGACCTTCAGGAGATGATCGCCGGCGAACGCGCAGAGATGCCGATCATCTTCATCACCGGAAACGGCGACGTACCGATGACGGTCCGGGCGATGAAGGCCGGCGCGGCGGAGTTCCTCACGAAGCCGTTCGACGAAGACGTCCTCCTCCCGGCGATCGAGACAGCCCTGCAACGCAGCCTCGCCGTCTCGAACGAAAAGATCGCGCTCCAGGCGCTGCGTGACCGCCGCGCTTCCCTCAGTCGGCGTGAGTGCGAGGTGATGGACCTGGTGGTGTCCGGCCTGTTGAACAAGCAGGTCGGCGGTGAGCTTGGCATCAGCGAGATCACCGTGAAGGCGCACCGCGGCCGCGTCATGGAGAAGATGCAGGCCAAGTCCCTGGCCGACCTCGTGCGCATGAGCCAGCGCCTGGGCCTGCATCCGGCCTAACCGTACGAAGGTCTCGCCGATACCTTTGTGCAATGGCGCGCGGTGCGCCCAGGGCGTCTCATTGCTCCTGTCCGCGGCCCCCTCGCCGGCCGCGGTTCGGGAGCCCCTGCCATGACGCTGGACGTCCGCATCCGCCAGACCCCCGCCCGGAACCTTCCACTCCATCTCGTCGAGGAGATCAGCCACCGGGTGGCCAACGAGTACGCGGAGGCGATCGCGGGATTGTCGCTTGCGGCGGCGGGCTCGCCCCGGTCGGACGTGCAGGAGGCGCTGCGCGCGGCGGCCGAACGGCTTCGGGCCCATGCAGAAACCCATCGTGCGCTGCTTCCGCCGGTGAAAGGCGAGGTCGATCTCGCCGACTATGTGGGCCACCTCTGCGCGGCTTTCTCGAAAGCGGCGCTGGCCGACAGGCGTATCCGTCTGGCTGTGGAGACCGACGAGGTCTGGATGGCGTCAGGCCGCGCGTGGCGGGTGGGACTCGCCGTCGCCGAGCTCGTGCGCAACGCCGCGCGACACGGCCTTCGTGGGCAAGCGGGCGCCATCGTCGTGCGGATCGCGCGCGAAGAAGGCGATATGGTCTGCAGCGTCTGCGACGACGGCGCCGCCGAAGCAGTCGTCGAGCCAGGTCGCGGTGTCGGGCTGGTCCAGGCCCTGGCCGGCGAGCTGGGCGGCTCCGTCGAATGGTGGTTCACCCCGCGCGGCAGCCTCGCGCGCGTCCGCGCGCCGATCGAGGCGCCCGGATGAACAGATCGCTCCTGCGGCGCATCGGCCTGCGCCTCCCGATCATCCAGGCGCCCATGGCCGGCACGTCGACGCCCGAGCTGGCGGCCGCCGTGACCAACGCGGGCGGATTGGGGTCGATCGCTGTCGGCGCCGTGAAGGCCGCGGCGGCGCGCGAGATGATCACGGCGCTCCGCAAGACCACATCCGGCCCCTTCAACGTCAACGTCTTCTGTCATCGCCCTGCCCGGCACGATCCAGTGCGCGCGGCGGCCTGGCTGCAGGCGCTCTCGCCCGAGTTCGAGCGGTGCGGCGCGCGTCCTCCTGCCGAACTCTCGGAGATCTACACCAGTTTCGTCGCCGACCCCGAGATGCTGAACCTCCTGCTGGAGGCGCGTCCTGCGGTCGTGAGCTTCCACTTCGGACTGCCATCCCAAGCCGCGATCGATCGGCTGAAGGCCGCCGGGATCGTGCTCTTCTCCACGGCCACCTGCCTGGAAGAGGCCGTCGCCGCCGCCGACGCCGGAGTGGACGCCATCGTCGCGCAGGGCTGGGAAGCCGGCGGCCACCGCGGGGTCTTCGATCCGCAGGCCGAGGATGCGCAGCTCGGAACGGCTGCCCTCACGCGCGTCCTCGCCGCTCGCCAGCCCACCCCGGTCATCGCGGCCGGCGGCCTGATGGACGGCGCGGGTGTGGCGGCCGCGCTCGCCCTCGGGGCGCAGGCCGCGCAACTCGGCACCGCCTTCATCGCGTGCCCGGAATCGAGCGCCGACGCCTTCCACCGCGAGGCGCTCTTCGGGGCGGGCGCGTCGGCCACGGAGATGACCTCGCTGATCTCGGGGCGTCCCGCCCGCTGCCTGCCGAACCGCTTCACGGGGTTGAAGATAGGCCCCGCCGGGCGTGCGCGACCTCCCGACTATCCGATCGCCTACGATGCCGGGAAGGCCCTTGCCGCGGCGGCCCGGGCGCAAGGGGACGGCGGCTACGGCGCACAATGGGCGGGCCAGGGCGCGCCCCTTGCCCGCGCGCTTCCGGCGGCCGATCTCATGGCCACGCTGGCGGACGAGTTGATCGAAGCCGGCGGCTCCTGCTGAACGGACGGGACGGATGGATCGCCTGGACGCCATGAAGGTCTTCGCGGTCGCAGCGGAGGCCGGCAGTCTCGCCGCCGCCGCGCGGACACTGAAACGGTCGCCGGCGGCGGTCAGCCGGGCCATCGCCTTCCTCGAAGCGCACCTGGGCGTCGCCCTGCTGTTCCGCACCACGCGGGCCATGCGGCTGACCGAAGCCGGCGAGCGCTACGCGCCGTTCTGTCGCCAGCTGCTGGCGGACCTGGAGGAGGCGGAGAGCCAGGCCGCGGGCGGGGCGGCGGACCCCCGCGGCGTCCTCACCCTGTCTGCCCCGCCGATCGCCGGCGAGGAGATCCTGCGCCCCATCGTCGACGCCTTCCTGCAGGCCCATCCGGCGGTGTCCGCGCGCCTCCTGCTCCTCGACCGCCAGGTTAGCCTGGTCGACGAGGGCGTCGATCTGGCGCTCCGGGTCGGGGAGCTCGCCGCCTCGTCCCTGATGGCGGTGCGGGTCGGCGCAAGCGTGCGCCGGGTGATCGTCGGCGCGCCGCCGTACCTCGCGGCGCGCCGGCCACTTTCTCAGCCTGCCGACCTGGCCGGCCACGACATCGTGGCCATGTCGCATTTCGGCGAGGACCGCTGGGTCTTCCCGCCGGCCTCAGGCAGCGCCCAGGCACGCACCGTCACGTTCACGCCTCGGGTGCTTGTCACCAGCGTCCGCGCCGCCGCCGCGTCGGCCGAGGCTGGGCTCGGCGTGACACGCCTCTATTCCTACCACGTGGCGGAGCAGGTGCGGCGCGGCGCGCTGGCGATCGTCCTGGCCGACGCCGAGCCTGCCCCCCTGCCGGTGCATCTTGTCGCCCGCCCGGGCCGGGCCACCGCGCCGAAGGTGCGGGCCTTCCTGGATCTGGCGGTCCCGAGGCTGCGCGCGGCCTTCGCCGGCCTGGCGGAGGAGGCGCGGGCGCTCCCCGGGGTCGACGCTCCCCGCTAGCCGGATGGACTGCCCGCCCGCTGCCGCCGATACTCGAGCGCCGGCAAGCCGCCCCAGCCCCAGCCGTCCAGCTCCACCTCCTGGATGGTGACGAAGGTCGACTCGAGCGGCTTGCCCAGCACCTCCAGTAGCAGGTCGCTGACGCCCCGGATCAGGCGCGCCTTCTCCTCGGCGGTGACGGACGTCCGCTCCGGGCTCGTGCCTTCGCGGGTCACCAGGATGTTGACGATCGGCATGACGGCCTCCCTGTGAGGCGGCCCGCAGCTGCGGGCCGCTACGTGTTCACCAGTGGCCGGCGGACTGGCCGCCGTCGACGTGCAGGATCTCCCCGGTCACGAACGGTGCGTTCTCGAGGTAGAGGACGCCGTGGACGGCCTCCTCCACCTCGCCCACGCGGCCGAGAGGATGCAGGGTCGCCAAGCCGGCATGGGTCTCCGGCGGGTGCATCGGCGTCTTGATGATCCCGAGCGCCACCGCATTCACCCGGATGCCCTGCTCGGCATACTCGATCGCCAGCGACTTGGTCGCCGCGTTCAGGCCGCCCTTTGTGAGCGAGGCCAGCACCGAGGGGACCCCCTTGATCGGCTGCTCCACGAGGCTCGTCGAGATCTGGACCACATGGCCGGCCCGTTGCGCCTCCATCCGCCGGATCGCCGCCTGGGTCACGAAGAAGAAGCCGGCGAGGTTCGTGCCGGTGTTGGCAGCCCAGTCCTCGGGCGTGAACGCGGTGAAGGGCTTGGCCGTGAAGACGCCCGCGTTGTTCACGAGGGTGTCGATGCGGCCGAACGTGTCGATCGCGGTGGCGACGACCCGTTCGGCGACGGCCGGGTCAGCGATGTCGCCCGGCGCCGTCGCGATGTCCGGATCGCTCGACGGCTTGATGGTGCGAGAGTTGGCGACGACCTTCCACCCGGCGTGCCGGTAGGCCTTGACGAGGGCGGCGCCCAGCCCCTGCGATGCGCCGGTGATCACGGCGACCTTGTTGTCCTGGGTCATGATGTGTCTCGAACCTTCCATATGCAGCGCGGCCACGTCGGCCAGCGTCATTGCCCGAGAGGTGGGTCCGGCCCGACCTGGGCCGTAGAGCTGCGCCGCGAGCGACAGTCGGTCGCTTCACGCAACACCGAACGGAGGGTTCGTCGACCGCGCCGGCGCGGCAATCGAGACGAAGGTATCGCCGACACCAAAGTCCAATGTCCGCGGCCGACGCGCGGCGCCACCTCCCCAGCATCGGGCGCCGCGCCCGCCTGGAGGATCGAGATGCTGCCCACGCCCATCACCACGCCCCCTGTCGGACGGGCCCTTATCACCGGCGCCTCCGGCGGGATGGGCGCCGTCTACGCCGATCGCCTCGCGCGCCGCGGCTTCGACCTCATCCTTGTCGCGCGCAACTCGGCGCGCCTGGAGGCGGTGGCGGCGCGGGTGGCGGACGCGACGGGACGCCAGGTGGAGACGTTGACCAGCGATCTGCGGCGGGCGGACCACGTGGATGATATCGAGGATCGTCTGCGGACGGACGAGCGCATCGCCATGCTGGTCAACAACGCCGGCGTCGGCTCGGCGACACCGCTGCTGCAGGCCGATATCGGGACGATGCGGGGCATGATCGCGCTGAACGTCGAAGCGCTCACGCGGCTGACCTATGCCGCGGCGCCCGGCTTCGTCGCGCGCGGCGGCGGGACCATCATCAACATGGCATCCATCGCCGCGATCGGGCCGGAGATTCTCAATGGGGTCTATGCCGGAACGAAGGCCTTCGTCGTCGCGCTGACCCAGTCGCTCCACCACGAACTCGCGTCGCGCGGCGTGCGCGTACAGGCGGTGCTCCCGGGCGCTGTCGCAACGGACTTCTGGGACGTGTCGGGCGCCCCGCTCGCCAGCCTCCCGGCCGGGATTGTCATGAGCACGGAAGACGCGGTCGACGCCGCACTCGCAGGATTCGACCAAGGCGAGCTGATCACCCTGCCCTCGCTTCCAGACCCCGCCGATTGGCAGGCCTACGAGGACGCTCGCCGCGCCCTCTTCCCGAACCTCTCGCGGTCCGAGCCTGCGGCCCGCTTCGGCGTCGGACGCGCCCCGGCCGCCGCGACCTGATCAGGCCTCTCGTGGATGGAGGGAGCGGACCGGAACGGCGCGGCGCCGCCCGGAGCCCGCGCCGCCGGGCGGGTGGCAAGCGGCATAAGCGCCGGTCCGCGTCATCGGCCGCCGATACCTTGGTCTCGGGGATACCTAGGTCCAATCGCGCGCGGCAGGGGCAGGTGCTCTGATCTGGAGGTCCACTCCGCGGAAAGAGATCGAGCCACGCCATGCGCCTCTCCCCTTTACGCCGCGCGTTCGCGGCGATCCTGGCGGCGGCAGCCGTCAACACGCCCAGCTCCGGCCTGGCCGGCGAGACAGCGGGGCCGAAGACGTCCGCCGCGGCGCCGTCGCCCCGCGAGACCATCCGATTGACCCGGAAGAGCCCGGCCTACTGGCGAGTGACCTTCGCCAACCCACCGCTGAACATCGTGGGGCCCGCCGAGATGCGCCGGCTCGATGAGATCCTCGATCAGATCGAGGGCGACCCCAGCGTGAAGGTCGTTGTCTTCGACAGCGCTGTCCCGGGCTACTTCATGGCCCACTACGATCTGCTGAAGCCCTTGGAGGACTCCACCGGAATGGCTCCGGGACCGACGGGCATGCACCCCGTGCCGGACTTCATGGTGCGGCTCGCACGGCTGAAGGCCGTCACCATCTCCTCGATCCGGGGTCGCACCAGCGGCATCGGAAGCGAGATCGTCCTCGCGACCGACATGCGCTTCGCCAGCCGCGAGAAGGCGATGCTCTCGCAATTCGAGGTGGGCGCCGGCTTCGCTCCCGGCGGCGGGCCCATGGCGCGCCTGCCACGGCTGATGGGCCGCGGCCGCGCCCTGGAGCTGCTGATCGGCGCAGACGCGCTCGACGGTGATCTGGCCGAGCGTTACGGCTACGTGAACCGCGCCTTGCCGGACGCCGAGCTCGACGGCTTCGTCGACCGGCTCGCCACCCGGATCGCTGGCTTCGACCACCAGGCGATCATCGACACCAAGCATCTGGTGGACGTGGCCAGCCTGCCACCGGACGAGGAGATCCGTTTGGGCTGGGAGGCCTTCATCGCCTCCGTCCAGCGACCAGAGGCCCAGGCGCGGGTGAGCGCCCTGGTCGCACGTGGCCTGCAGAAGGGGGGCGACCTGGAGGACCACCTCAACGAGCGCACCGCCGACTACCGCGAGCCGCAACCCTAGGAGCCCGCATGCCCAGCCCGACTGCGATCGCCATGGCCGCCGCGTTGGCGGCGGCCCAGCCCAGCGCGCTCCCCTCCACTTCGGCCACGACCACCTACCATCGGACGCAGGTCGACGGCGTGGGGGTCTTCTACCGCGAGGCGGGACCGAAGGATGCGCCCACGGTCGTGCTGCTGCACGGCTATCCCTCGTCGTCGCGGATGTTCGAGGGGCTGATCCCGCTGCTGGCCGTCCGATACCACGTGATCGCGCCCGACTATCCGGGCTTCGGGCACAGCGACGCGCCGTCCCCCGCGCATTACGCCTACACCTTCGACCAACTGGCCGCGACGATGAGCCGGCTGCTGGACCAGCTGGGTGTCGACCACTGTGTGTTCTATCTTCAGGACTACGGCGGACCCGTCGGGTTCCGCATGATGCTGGCCCGGCCTGCGCGGGTCGACGGCCTCGTCGTCCAGAACGCCAACGCCTACGCCGAAGGGCTCGGCGCCAAATGGACGGGGATCGCGCGCTACTGGCGCGACCCAGCGGCCCATCAGGACCAGCTCGACGCCTTCCTCTCGTTCGAGGGCGCGCGACAGCGCCACATCGCCGGCAGTCCCGCCCCTGAGCGGTACAGCCCGGACAGCTGGGCCGATGAATACGCCATGCTCTCGCGGCCTGGTGCGCGGGAGATCCAAGGGGCGCTCCTCTATGATTACCAGACCAATGTCGCCTCCTATCCGGCGTGGCAGGCGTGGCTGAGGAACCATCATCCCCCGACGCTGGTGCTCTGGGGCCGCTACGACCCCTCCTTCATCACCCCCGGCGCCGAGGCCTATCGCCGC
This sequence comes from Phenylobacterium sp., assembly GCF_024508875.1. Lineage (GTDB taxonomy): Bacteria > Pseudomonadota > Alphaproteobacteria > Caulobacterales > Caulobacteraceae > Phenylobacterium. Next base: position 15,181 of record NZ_JANINU010000307.1, on the reverse strand, counting down.
GAGCTTCCCGGCGCGGAACTGCACTTGCTGGACGCGGGCCACTTCGCGCTGGACGAAGCGCTCGACGAGGCCGCGGCGCTCATCCTCGACTTCCTGCAGCGACTGCCGCGTTGACGGCGGCGCGCTCGACCCGGCACGGCCCCCTCACGCCTCGACACTCCTGCGCAAGGCGTCAGCGCCTGACGCATGATCATCGGCGCCGACTGCATCGTCTCGTCGGGATCGGAGCTGCGCGCGCTCCCCCCGGTGGCGGCGGTGCGCTCGCCCTCGCCGAGCCCATGGGCCCTCGGGAGCGATCCTCGACCGCCGCAGGCGTGTGGGCGTGCCGCCTGCGCCGCATGAGACTTTGGTGTCGACGACACCTAAGTGCAATTTCGGGAGGGCCTCCCACGCCCGATCCTCCCGCCAGACGAGGTGGCGCTGCGCCGCCGCGAGCGAGGAGAGAGAACATGGCGCCCCGATCCGCAAGGCATTCGAACGTGCTCGGCCACGCCGTCATCGGCGCCCTGGCGCTCACCGCGAGCCTGGGTCAGGCGCCGGTCGTCCGGGCGGAGGCCGCGCCGGGACAACCCGGGACGCCCTACGCCAACATGCCCGCGCTCGCCCCGATCGGCGTGCGGACCGATCGCTATCTGCCGGTCTCCGCCGAGAACACGCCGCCCCCGATCGACCCGGCGAAGGGTTACCGGACGCAGAAGCTCGGCGACGGGCTCTACATGGTCACCGAGAACGCCTACCAATCGATGTTCCTGGTCTACGAGACCGGCGTCGTGGTGGTGGATGCCCCGCCGACCTATTCCGCGCACCTCAAACAGGCCATCGCCGAGGTGACGGACAAGCCGATCACCCACGTGATCTACAGCCACTCCCACACCGATCACATCGGCGGGGTCACGGACCTGGGCGGCCGGCCGATCACCATCGCCCAGGAGGAGACCAAGCGGCTCCTGCTGCGGGACAGGGACCCCAAGCGGCCGCCGCCCACGGTGACCTTCAAGGACCGCTACACGCTGAAGGTCGGCAGTCAGGTGCTGGAACTCAGCTACCACGGCGAAGCCCACGAACCGGGGAACATCTTCATCTACGCCCCGCGCCAGAAGACGCTGATGGTGGTGGACGTCATCTTCCCCGGCTGGATGCCGTGGCGAAGGTTCGCCGTCGCCCACGAGGTGCAAGGCGTCTTCGATCAGGTGGCGTTGATCGACAAGCATCCCTTCGAAATCCTGGTCGGGGGCCACGTCACGCGTACGGGGACGCATGCCGACGTGCGCACGCAGCTCGAGTTCATGAACGACGTGAAGGCCGCGGCCTCGCAGGCGCTCAAGACCACCGCGATCGGCGAGGAGTTGGCGGACGAGGACAAGACCAATCCCTGGGCCGTCTTCGACAACTACATCGATCGCGTGGTGGTGAAATGCATGAACACGGTCACGCCGAAGTGGCAGGACCGGCTCTCGGGCTTCGACGTCTACATCTGGGACCAGTGCTTCGCGATGGAGCAGAGCCTTCGGATCGATTGATCCCGCGCCGCTCCAACCTCCCTGCCCTCATCCGGTCTTTGAAAGGCGCCTTCCATGGCCAAGCCCCTGAACGTCCTCGTGCTCGTCGGCAGTCTGCGCAAGGACTCACACACGCGCCGCATCGCCCGCGCTCTCATCGCCCTCGCCCCGCCCAGCCTGGCCTGCCGCATCGCCGAGATCGGCGACCTTCCGCTCTACACGGAGGACCTCGACGCCGATCCGCCCGCGGCCTGGACGCGTTTCCGCGAGGAGATCCGAGCCGCAGATGCGGTGCTGATCACCACGCCGGAATACAACCGCTCCGTCCCCGGCGCGCTCAAGAACGCCATCGATGTCGGATCGCGGCCCGACTACCCGAGCCCTTGGGACGGACTGCCGGCGGCGGTCGTCAGCGTGTCGCCCTACAAGCTAGGCGGCTTCGGAGCCAACCACCACATCCGCCAGAGCCTGGTGTTCCTGAACATGCCGGTGATGCAGCAGCCCGAGGCCTACATCGGCGATGCGGCGGCCATGTTCGACGGCCAGGGAGAGACGCCCACCGCCGAGGCGCGCGGATTCCTGGAGCATGTGATCCGCAGCTTCGCGGCCTGGGCGGCCAAGACCCGGCGCACCCCCTCCCCCGCCAGCTAGGGAGCTTCGACGACTGGGCTGCGACCATGGGCATTCGAACGACGGGCTGCGCCGCGATCGCGGCGACAGCGGTGGCGTCTGCGGCCTGCGCTCAGGCCGGAAGACTGCCGGACGGCGTCCGCCTCTCGGCCGGCGTCGTCTCGCAGACCGCCTGGACCGTCAGCGGCCCAGGGCGAAGCCAGGCAAAGGAAGCTGGACAGTTCGCGCTGGGGGTGACGGCGGAGACCGGCGAGGCGCTCGGGCTGGCCGGCGGGACCCTCCAGGCCACCGTCACCTACCGCTGGGGCGAGGACCTGGGGGCCGTCAGCGGCCTGCGCCCGCTGCAGTTGGTCCAGGAGGTCTACGGACGTGGGCAGACCTGGCGTTTGACCCAACTCTGGTACCAGCAGGCGATCGGCTCCAGCGGCGCCGACATCAAGGCCGGGCGGCTGACCGTCGGCGAGGACTTCGCGACCTTCCGGTGCGCGTTCCAGAACCTGACCTTCTGCGGCTCCCAGCCCGGCAACATGGAGAGCGATTACTGGTACAACTGGCCGATCAGCCAGTGGGGCGTGCGCGGCCGGATCGTGCGGGAAAGGGGCTATGTCCAGGTCGCCGTCTACGAGGTGAACCCCCGCAACCTGCGAAGGCGCTTCACGGTCGGCCGCTTCAAGGGAGCGACGGGCGTGATGATACCGGTGGAGGCGGGAGCGACCCCGTCCATCCGGGGCCGCCCCGGGCGGTACCGCATCGGCGCCTGGTACGACACCTCGCGCGCACGCGACCTGGTCCTCGACCGCGGCGGCCGGCTTCGCGCGGCTGCCGACGAGACGCCACCCGACGTGGACGGGCGCGGCGGCGCCTATGTGATGGCGCAACAGCAGGTGACCGGCCGCTCGGACCATGGGGAGGCGATCTCGGGGCTGACGCTCTTCTTCAGCGCCGCACAGGCGGACCGCCGGACCTCGCGCATCGACCGCCAGGTCTTCGGTGGCGGCTTCTGGCGCGGCCCGCTGAGCGCGCGCCCCCGCGACGAGCTGGGCTTCGCGCTGGGGGCGACGCGGCGCAACCCACGCCTCAAGAGCGACCCCGCGGACCGCAGCAGTACGGAGTACGTCGGCGAGCTCTTCTATGGCGTGCAGGCGACGCGCGCGCTCGTGCTGCAGCCCAGCGTGCAGGTCATCGGCAATCCCGGTGGGGCGCCCAGGCGAACGGCGGTGGTGATGGGCTTCAAGGTCAGCGCGACGTTGCAGCCCTAGGCGATCCTTTCGGGTGCGCATGGCCAGTCCGCACGGGTCTCGCCTGTCAAACGACCGCCGGCCGCACGCGGCGTTGGCGGAAAGGGCTTGCGGCGCCGAGCCGAGGAGATCGGAGACGTCGCCGGCGCGCGGATCGCCCACGGCAGCGTCTCGATTCCGCGGCGCGCGCCCATATGATGCCGCCGACGCCCCTTCGGGGAACCGCGCGTCTGAACCCGCACCCACGCCATTACGACGTCCACGAAGGCTGAAATGCAGGCGATCGGTACGCAGGATCCCTCGGATGATGTCGTGGTCCTCACCAGCACCACGCCCGGCCGGAGGCAGAAGCTGGTGGCGCTCGCCGTCGTCCCCGGCGTGCTCGCGACGCTCTTCGCGATCACCCGGCCGTTCGCCGATCTGCAGCTTCCTGCCGTCCCGGCGTTCGTGCCGATCGAGACGTCCGCGCTCTTCGTCATCGACCTGGTCACCGCCGTCATCTTCTTCTGCCAGTTCTCCATCCTGCGGAACCGCGCGCTCCTCCTGATCGCGAGCGGCTACCTCTACGCCGCCCTGATCCTCATCCCCTACCTCCTGGCGTTCCCGGGGCTGTTCGTGACGGATCGCGCGCTCGTCGGCGGCCTGCAGACGACCGCCTGGCTGTTCATCCTCAAGCATTCCGGGTTCGCAGCTTCCATCGTCGGGTTCGCGCTCCTGAGCCGCAACGCGAAGGCGGCCCCCCGGCCGGGGGGCGTCCACCTGCCGCTCCTGCTGAGCATCATGGCGACCTGCGGCTTCGTCGCGTTCATTGGATTCGCCTGCATCGCGGGGGACGCCCACCTCCCGTCCGTCGCGTCCGACGGACGGCGATTCAGCGCGCAGTTCCTGATCTACGCGGGCGCGCCGAGGGCCCTGCTCTACGGGCTCGCCGTGATCCTGCTCTGGCCACAGCGCAATACGGTCCTTGGTCTGTGGCTGATGGTCGTTGCGGCCGTCCACCTGGCCGCCATCCCGATCTCCTTCTTCGGTTCCCCAAGCCGCTTCAGCGTCGGCTGGTACACGGTCGTCATCATCAACCTGGTCGCCAACAGCCTGGTCCTGGCCGTCCTGCTCGTGGAGGTCTCCAACCTCTACCGCCGTCTCTTGCAGGCGGTCCGCGCGCAGGAGCGCGAGCGGGAAGCGCGGCTCGCCACCGGCGAGGCGCTGGCGGCCATGATCGCGCATGAGCTGAAGCAGCCCTTGTCGGCGATGATCTGGCGAGCCGGCCTGGGCTTCCGCCGGCTCGATCGCTCCGTCCCCGACCTCGAGAACGCCATGAGCGACATGAGGCGGATCTCCGCCGACGGGCACCGGGCCGCGGCGGTCATCGAGAACATCCGCGCGAACTTCAAGCGGGACCAGCGCGTCCGGACGGCGGTGGACCTGAACCGGCTCGTCCGTGAGACGGCGTCCCTGCTCCGTAGGGAGCTGCACAAGCAGCACGTCCGGCTCGAGATGACCCTTGCGGCAGATCCGGCAAGTGTCGCGGCCGATCGAACGCAGTTGCAGCAGGTCCTGCTGAACCTGATGACGAACGCCGCCGAGGCCACGGCAGCCGACGACGCCCCCAGGATCCTCGTGGTGAGGACCGAGAACCACGGGCGCGACGAACTGAGCGTATCCGTGTCGGACAACGGGACGGGGGTCAGGCCGGAGCACCTGGAGCAGGTCTTCAACCCCCTCTTCACGACCAAGCCCACAGGCATGGGCATGGGGCTCTCAATCTGCCGCTCGATCATCGAAGCTCACGGCGGACGCATCTGGGTATCCCCGAACAGCCCCAAGGGCACGGTTTTCACGTTCGCGCTGAAGGCGCTCACCGCGCCCTGACGAAGCTCGTCACGTCGATCGCGAATTCGCCAGGGGAGCCCCAATGCCGTCGTTAAGGGTAGCGTCGCGCGAGCCTTGCAGCCGACGATCTATCCCCCGATCGCAATCGCCCTTACTGCGGAGCGCCCCGCAGGACCGCGACGAGTTCGGGCGTGAACCGCGGATCGCCAACCGCCGGGGGTTCGGTCAGATGCGCGGTCACCTCCTGCAAGACCCAGCCGTTGCCGTCGGGATCCTGGAAGGTCGCGTAGGAAGCGTAGCTCTTCCGCTCCGGGTTCGGCCCCGCGCGTAAGTGTGCCGGGTCGGCATGGTGGAAGATGCCGCCGGGGTCGTGGAACGCCGGGCTCACGGCCACGCCGCGCCGGAGCAGGTCGGCGCGCGCCGCCGCCAGGTCGCTGACGATGAGATGCACGTCCTGCAACGACCCGGGCGCCGCCGAGGAGATCCCTCGGCCAAGGATGATCGAGCAGGCCGAGCCTTGCGGCGTGAACTGCATCACGCGGTAGCCGTCTTCCCCCGAGAAGTCGAAGTCCAGTCGCCAACCCAGGTCCTCATAGAACCGCTTCGCGCGGTCCGGATCCGCGACGGGGATGACAAGCACTTCGAGCGCCATCGCGGTCGGCGGCTCTGATGGCGGAGCGGCGGGGGGAATGCGGCTCATGCGGGCTCCCTAGGCAGGATCGGTCCGTAACCCCTCACTTGCGTCGGCTTACGGCCCGCCGACGTTACCGACGCGGGCTGCGACATCTCATTGGACGAACGTATCGGCGATACCTTCGTCCCATCGAGCGGCGCCTGACCCGGCTGAGCCGTGTCGGTCCAAGCCACACCCCGTCATGGGCCATTCCGTCGAGTACGCTTGCCCCCCGTGGACAGCACCGCGCCAGGATTGCGCCTTCGGCGGTTGTCGCGGGAAAAGCCCTCCACAGGTTTCCGATCCAGCACCCTGGGGAGGGACCTGCCGCCCATTCTGCGTCTTCGCTGTCCCCCATGCATCGGTTGTGAGCGGCAGGGCCCACCAACGGGCGCCGTTCAGCCCCCCGCCGTCAGCTCAGCAGGTTGCGCACCGTGGCGATGGGCAGAAGCAGGCGCAAGGGTTGGGATGGGAGCGGCGTGAAGCCATAGCCAGTATACGGCTTGAACCGAACGCGAGGCCTAGCGTCAGAGCGCGGAGCGCACCGGAGCGGGATAGCTGAGAACAGCCTGGTCTGCGGTCAGCAATGTGATCCCTTCGACCATTGCTTGTGCAATCAGGATCCGATCGAAGGGGTCCTTGTGTAGATTTGGAAGGTTCGACACCGCGGCAGCGTGACTGCCTGCAATAGCCAACTCCTCGTAGCCACTCTCGAGGAGCTCGCGGCGAAAAACTCCCGGATCCAGACTGAACTCCGGCCGGCCCAACCCCGACTTGATGGCAATTTCCCAGACGCTGGCGGCGCTAAAGAGGAGCTCATTCTCCGGATCACTGATGAGAGCGGCGGCGTTGGTCGAGAGCCCCGAACCGGCCGCTGCCCAGAGCAGGACATGCGTGTCGAGAAGAAGCTTCTTGCGCCAACGGGAGCGAAACGGATGACAAGGGCAGAGAAAGCAGCACGAGGCCTGCGCGGGCCTCAGCGGCTCGTACTTTGGGGTGGCGCAGCCGCGATGCTGCTGGCGCCGGCCGTCGCTATCAATTTACGGCGGAAGTTGCGTGGGGACCCGAGGACTTCGCGACCCTAGCCCTTATGCTGATCGGCGCCGCAGGAGCGTTCGAGCTTGCCGCCTGGCGCACGACGCGCCCCCTGCACCTCAGCCTGGTCAGCGCGGCGATTGGCTTGGCGTTTCTGCTGATTTGGGCGCAGCTGGCGGTCGGCATCTGGTAGTGGCGCAACGCCTCGAACTGACTACCGCTGCACCAGCCCGCTTGAGGGCGCCGGAAGTCGCCCGAGCGCCAACGTCGCCCTTGCGCCACAAAGAGACATTGGGATTGGTACGGCAAGCGGACACTCGCAGAACAGCGACTATGGTCCGCTACGCGTCGCGCCACCCCCGCCAGGCTCTTGTGCGGGCTCGTTCCAACCCAACATAGTGAAGTTGTGGTCGTGGCGGACACACGTCTGACTCGGCCGCCCCGCGCTGGCGTGCCTCAAGGAGCCGCATGACTGACGTTCGCATTGATATCAGCCCCACCGATGACGAACTCAGCGCGGCCGTCGCGGCCGTGATTGAAGATGCCCCAAGCATCCAGTTGTCGGTTCTGGAGGGTTCGGAGTTTGGGTTGTCCGGGCCAGAGGCGGTCAACTGGCTGACCTTGACCGTCGGCTCGGGTCTTGTAGGCAGCGCGGCGACGGCGGCGGTGACACTTACGTTCAATCGGGTGGTGACAACCGTTCGGAAGATCTCGGCCGCCCGGCGCGCCAAGGTCACCGTCGTCGTCAACGGCTTACGCTTCTCAATCAATAGCGACGCTGAGGCCGACGAGGTCCTGAAGGCGATCGTGGAAGCGCTCGAAGCCTGAGCCGCAGATGGCGCCGGGGCCGGTCACTTTCGCGCCGAACGTCCTCCACCGAGCGGAGCCTGAAAGCGCCGCCGAGAAAGGCGCATTTCGCCGCCTGGTCGCTGAGACGATCATGTCGCGGCTGGTGTTCCAGGCGATCCCGAACCTCTCGTCCGTCGGGGTCAGTTCCGCCGACCTTCGGAGCGCGGCGGTGCGCGGCGCTGCCGGGAATATCGTCCTCATCAACCTCGAGTTCGCCCGCCTTTGTTTGCTGGTGTTCGGCTGCCTCGGATACGTCGTCGAGAACCGCGGGGAGATGGTGCCGGACGACTACTTGGAGGGACTGGCCGATCGGCTGATCTTCCATGGCGCCGCGCGAGGCGGCGCGCTCGATCGCTGGGGCCACTTGACACCACAGACCCCGCTCCCGAGGCCGGACTCCGAACGGATGTCGCAGGCTTTTTGGCTCATACCCATCTTCCTGGCCGCCCGTAACTTGCGTGTCCTCGTCGATCGCGAACTTCCGGACGAAGGCTTGCCCCCGCCGGGTTGGGAGCAGGAGATCTTCGAGTCCGGGCGCGCCTATATGGCAGGAATGCACCGCATCATGATCGGCGACCCGAGCGCCGAGCCGCCGCCCGCCACACTCGCCGATTTTCTAGCTGAAGCACCGGCCCACTTCCGGCAGGGCGGGGCGAACGCCGAAGGCCTGCGTGCTTTGCTCACCCTCGGCCCACGGCTCGGCTGCACCCCAGGTCTCTTGCTCCACACCGCCTTTTCCCTGCTGATCACCCAAACGCTGATTGAGTTGGGCGAAGAACAAGCCTTGGGCATCGACGCCACGACGCGCGGCCTGCGTGCTGAGACTCGCTACCTACGAGATGTGGCATTCACGAACTTCTGGAAGGCGTCGACAACGGGCGGACGAGACGCCTTCTCAGAAACCTGGGCAAACAACTACATCGGCAGTCGCCGCGTCGTGATCCTCAGCGCCTATCTCACGCTGAAGTCGAGGGTCCCCTCGGCGGCGGGCGCAACCGACGGGCGTCGCGTCGCACAGGCCTGGGGCTACGGGCAGTTTGACGACCGCCTCATCCGAGACACCTACAACACGGCGGGCCCGAGCGAGCCTGACTTATGACGGACGCCTCGCCGGACGCGCGCAGCTCATCCACCTGGAAGGCCTTCTATCCCAGCGGGGTCTATCGGACGGCCTACCAAACGCGGGAGGAACTGAACGTCCTCCATAAACTGGTCCCAACCTGTATCGACAGCCACGAAGGCTATCGAACCCTGCAGCGCCTGATCGTCTCAAGCGTCAGCGCCGCAGACCTGCGCTGCCATGCCGTCCGCTACGCCGACACGTCCGTCGTTCGCGTGAACGTGGATTTTCTGCGCCTCTGTGATCCGGTCTCCGACTTCTTGGAGAAGGCCACGTATCATGAGGCACTCGAAGACGGTGCCTTGGACACCTTCATCCAACGCTTGCTGTTTCACGCCGCGATCCGGACGGGACGCCACGACGTGCTTCGGCGCGTTCGTCCGGTGGGGCCCTTGCCTGGCCTCTCTCGCAACGGACAGGTCAACTACGCCATCCTCGGCCTGGCGTTCATCCTGGGCCACGAGCTTCAGCATCTGGTCCAGCTCACGGCGCCGAACCCCGAGATGCTCGCCTTCTATCAGGACCTTGGGGCCGAGGTCGTTTACCGACGCGCCAACGCCGTTGCGCTACAAATTCCGCGCGCGCACTTCGGGGATCTCGGCGGCCACGTGCAGCAGATCTCGCTCGAGGACTTCATCGCGGCCGGCCCCGGCTTCGCGCCCGAATTTGACGCCGACATGTTCGGACTGACGATGGCCACACGCATCGCGAGCGGCGCGCATAAGCCGCTCGTCGAATCTGTGATCAGCCTGCTCACCGCCCAGGTCATCGTTGAACTCACAGACTTGCTGCTCTCAACCGACGTGGACGACCAGGCGAAACGCCAGGCGATCAAGGCGCTGCGCTTGCGCGACTTGGCGCTGATCGGACACTGGCTTACGATCCACGTCGCGCCTAACCCACAGCAGCGCCTGCGGGACTTGCAGATGATGGAGAAGGTGCTGGAAGCCCGAAACCGGGTCCTCTGGCTCGTCTTGGACCGAGTTGTCGAGCAGCTTGCAGCGCTCCTGGAGACGCCCCCGTCAGATCGACGCTTGCGCCAAATCCTAGCAGACTGGGAGTACACTGGCGACCGCATTTCCACGCTGACGCACCGCCACAACATGCCGGCGATGCAGGTAGTTGACAGCCCTGACTTGGCCTTCCCCACGATCATCCGCGACGACCTGTTTCGCTAGGCCGAACAGGGTGGCATCGAGGCTGCGGCAGGCGTGCGCCACAGGCGGACATCAAGGCGTCGCCAGAAAGCGGACGTTCAGCCTGCTTGGCAGCACTTGGTACCCCCATCCTAACGCAGCGCCCGCGCAGCGCAGCTCGCGCGGGGATTGCCGCGATGACGAACTCGCGGCCGAGTGGTAACAACAGAGAGCTAAGGTTTTTGGGGGGACCAGCGTGCCAGACGAGGGACTAATTCCGTGGGCGAACAAGCAGCCGGATTGGGCGCGCGACAGCTTGAGGCGCATCGTGAGTTCGCCCGGGCTTTCCTTGAGCGACGAGGATCGCCAAGCGATCCTGGATCGTGTTCGACACGCGGCGGGAGCTTCTGAGGGCCCAGCGCCCGATTGCCAACCCATTTGCGCCGAGCATGTAGCACCTGCCGAAGCGGCGGGGCCGCGCAGCGTCCTCCTGTCAGTCGGACCCGTGCAGAACGTCGATAGGCTGGCCGCTGACCAGCGGCTGCGCTTCGCTCCGAACGGCATCACCTTGATTTTCGGTGAGAACGGCAGCGGTAAGAGCGGCTACGCCCGTATTGCGAAGCGCCTCTGTCGTAGCCTCTCCTCCGAAGAGCTTAAAGGCGACGTCTTCAGACCAACGCCCACCGATCCCCTCAAGGTGCAGGTGCGCTGGCAGACTGGAAGCAACGGGATCGAGGAGCTCGCTTGGACGCCGACCGCGAAGCCGCCGTCCTGCCTCAAGCAGCTCTCGGTCTTCGACAGTCAGAACGCGAGGCTCTACGTAGACCAGCAGAATCGCATCGCCTACCTTCCGACCCAACTTGCGATCCTGGAACACCACGGGGAGCTCTGCACCTCGCTCGGAAATGGCTTTGCTCAGGAGGAGAAGGCCATCGAGAAGCGAGTAAGGCCGCCACTGCCGACCGGCTACACGCCGAATGGCAAAGTTGCCCTTCTCCTTGGCAGGCTCGATCCGAAGTCAGCCAGCCTTCCGAACGCGCAAGACATCAGAGCACTAGCCGGCCTGAGCCATGACGAGCGAGAGGAGCTGGCGACACTTGAGAAAAGGCTCGCGTCCGATCCCGGCCTGCAGGCAGCGGCACGGCGCCGCGCCGCTCCCGGCTTGGAACGGCTGAAGCAGGTCCTCACCAGCGCCGAAGCTGCCTTAGGAGAAGCCGCCGAAGCGGAGCTTGCGCGCCTGTTCGACGCTGCGCGGGTCGCTACCGAGGCCGCGAATGCGAGCGCGGCCGCGCAGTTCGCAGATCTTTCGTTGAAGGGCGTGGGCGAAGGCGTTTGGCGCCTCATGTATGAGGCCGCACGGCGCTTCGCTGTCGAGAATGATGCAGAGGCCGACCGACTACCAGAGCAGCCGAGCGATCTGTGCGTGCTCTGTCACCAGCCGCTGGGCGACGTCGGTGCCGCTCGGCTTAGTCGGTTCAACGCGTTCGTTGCAAGCGAAACGGCCAAGGAAGCTGACGCTGCTCGGGCAGCACTCTCCGCTAAGACAGCGGTGCTGGCTGACGTCGCTATCCCTGCACCTGAAGTGGTTGCTGGTCATCTCGCTGCGTACGCGGAGATGAGCCCTGCACGGGCCGCCTTTCTGGCCCGGGTCGAGCTGGCACTGGCTAGTCTGGCTACGCGCAAAGTAGCGCTTCTTGCCTTGGCGGAGAATGGCACCACGCCAATCCCGGCGATGCCGCTCTCAATGATCGAGGAGCTCGCCGCGGAAGGCCGTGCGCTGCTCACTGAGGCCGAGCAGCTGGAAGCTGCCGCTCAACACGGCGGAACACTCGACGCCGATCGCGCTCGGATCGCGGAATTCAAAGATCGTGAGAAGTTAGGGCAGGACGTTGGAATCATTCTCCAGCGCCTTGAGGATTTGGAGTCTCTAGCGGCGGTGCGGGCGTGCCAAGCGCAGGTTCAGACTCGTGCGATCTCTACACAGATCAGCAGCATGCGGCGCAAGCTCGTTACCGATGGCCTTCAGGCGCGCATCCAAGCTGAGATCACGCGCCTGGATCTGGGTCACATTCCATTCGTAGTGAAAGATAGCAGCGGCTCGGGCCAAAGCCTTTTCAGCGTCGGGCTACAGGGCGTCGGTAAGGTGGCCAACCGCGAGGTATTGAGCGAAGGGGAACAGCGTGCACTCGCACTCGCATGCTTCCTCGCCGAGATCGGAGACGAGTCTGCGAACTACGGCCTGATCGTTGATGACCCGGTTTCTTCACTCGACCATGTCCGGCTTCGGCGCGTGGCGGAGCGGCTGGTTGAGGAGGCAGCGAAGGGCCGGCAGGTCGTCGTCTTCACGCACAACCTCGTGTTCTTCAATGAGATGGTGTCGGAAGCCGCCCGTTGCGGCGAGAAGGCTCCGCTGGTGAAGGTGGTCATTCGCAAGACGGAGACCGAAGGATTCGGGCTGGTGACCGAGGACACCGAACCTTGGTTGGCGAGGCCAGTCACGGGCCGGATCAGTGATCTGCGGGAACGAGCGAAGGCTGCAAAAGCCCATACCGATCTGGAGAGTGATGCCTATCGGAGGCTCGCCAAGGACTTCTACTCCGATTTGCGCGAGACCTGGGAGCGCGCCGTGGAGGAAGTCGTCATCAACAAGACGGTGGAGCGGCTTGTGCCAGACGTGATGACAATGCGGCTAAAGAGGGTCGTGCTCAGTGACGCTGACTACCAGACGATTTTCTTCGCGATGAAGCGCGCCTCTGAGCGCTCCGGCCACGACATGCCAGCGGGGCGCCCCATCTCCATCCCAAGACCAGAGGACATGTCTGTAGACGTGGAAGCGTTAGATGCATTTCGGCTGGATTACGTGAAGCGAGCTAAAGAGGCAGAGAAGCGCCGGGAAGCGCTCGAGGACCCACCAAAGGCGGAGCTCGTATAGGCAGCTAAACGCAGCACGGCGCGCTGGCGGGATCAGGGATGAGTTCGGCCTTCTGTCGGAACACACGGTCGAACGGAACCGGCGCAGGCTGTAGCTGAGCAATTCGACTTGGAGGAAGAGCTTCGATGCGGCTCCTTCATACCTCAGACTGGCACCTCGGGCGGATGATGGCGCAGGAGGCGCTGCTCGAGGACCAGGCGGAGATCCTGGATCAGATCTTCACCATCCTCGTGGAGAGCGGCGCTGACGTGATCGTCATCGCGGGCGACGTGTTCGACCGAGCTGTGCCCCGCAAGGAGGCCGTCGATCTATTCGACCGCTTCCTGACACGAGTCTACCGCGAGACCCCCGCGGCCATCGTGGCTCTGGCCGGCAATCATGACGCGCCGGAGCGGGTGGGCTTTGGCGGCGCCTTGCAGGATTCGGCGCGAGTGCTCATCCGCGGCCCCCTGTCATCCCGCGCCGCGCCGCTGATCCTCAAGGACGACCACGGGCCGGTGGCGATCAGCGCCTTACCGTTCTGCGAGGTCTACGCTGCCCGGGCGCATTACCAAGCTATGGAGGTGAGCTGTCCGGAGCACGTGCTGCGCGAGCAGCTCCAGGAGGCCCGAGCCGTAGTCTCGCCGGGCAGCCGCTGGGTGGTCTGTGCGCACGCTTTTGTGCAGGGCGGCGCCGTCACCGACACCGAACGCTCGCTCGACTTCGTCGGCGGGGTCGAGACCGTTCCGCACACCCTGTTCGAAGGCGCCGCCTACGTGGCGCTGGGCCACCTGCACCGGAGCCAGGCGGTCGGTGCCGAGCATATCCGCTACAGCGGCGCGCCGATGGCCTTTGGCTTCGACGAAGCCGGAGCGGAAAAGAGCGTGCTCCTCGTTGACCTCGGACCGCACGGCGTCTCGGCGGTCGAGGCCCGCCCGCTGGTTCCGCTACGCTCGGTCCGGGTCATCGAGGGTACGCTAGACGCGCTGATCCGGGCTGCGCCTCAGCCGCCCTGCCGGGACTTCATCAAGGCGGTTTTGCACGACGAAGGGGAGCTGGTGGACCCTATGGGGCGCCTGCGCACCGCCTACCCGTTCGCCTTGCAGATTGAGCGGCGCGCCCGACAGGGAGCCGAGGCTGGAGCCCGGATTCGGCCCGCCCACGCCCGTCGCGAGCCGTTCGAGGTGGTGGACGCCTTCCTGCAGGACGTGCGTGGCGGCGCCGGCCCTTCGGCCGAGGAGTGTGAAATCGTCCGCGCCGCGCTCGCCGACGCGGTCGACGAGGCGATCTGATGCGCCCGATCCGCCTTGTCGCCCAGGCGTTCGGCCCCTTCGCCGAGCGGATCGACATCGACTTCAGCCCGGCCCTCGCCCAGCGCCTGTTCGGCATCTACGGCCCCACCGGCGCCGGCAAGACCAGCCTACTCGACGCCATGGCCTTCGCCCTGTTTGGTGAATCCTCGGGCGGTGAGCGGACGCGCGGTCACCTGCGCTCCGATCTGGCCGACCTCGAGACGCGCACCTATGTAGAGTTCGTCTTCGAGCTGGGCGCAAAGCGCTACTTTGTCCGACGCGAGCCCGAACAGGAGCTCAGGTCTCCCCGCAAGGACAGCCGAACGTATCCCGCCACCGCGGCGGTGTTCGACGCCACCGGCCTCGCGCCCGAGGCCGTGAGCCTCGAAACGCCCGGACGTCCCCTCGCCGAACGCAAGCTGAAAGACGTGGACGACGTCCTCTGCGGCCTTCTTGGCTATGATGCCGAGCAGTTCCGGCAGGTGGTGATGCTGCCGCAGGGACGGTTCCGCGCCCTGCTTACCGCCGGAAGCGACGAGCGCTCCAAGATCCTGCGCGGCTTGTTCGACGTGCGCATCTTCGAGCGCTTCGCTGAGCGGCTTAAGGCGCAGGCCGCCGGCCTGGAGGCGGACGTCCAGGCCGCGCGCCGCGAGATCCTCACACGCCTTGAGGACCTTGGCGTCGACAGCGCCGAAGCGCTGGCCCAGCAGATCGCGGAACGCAACACGGCGCGGCTCGAGGCCCAGGCCCAGCGCCAGGCGCTGGAGGCGGCTCGCACCCAGGCCGAGGCCGCCCTCGCCGCCGGTCGGGTGCTGGCGGCACGCTTCACCGAGGCAGCGACGGCGCGGGCGGCGCTCGCCGACCTGCAATCCCGCGCCGAGGAGGTCGAGCGCCTGCGCCAGCGTCTGGTGCGGGCCGAGGCGGCCCGCGACTTGGCCCCGTTGGAAACCGCGGCGCGCCGCGCCGCC